>NZ_BMPG01000002.1:0-300000 GCF_014647475.1 Halocalculus aciditolerans
TCATTAGTCTCCGAGGAGCGACAGCCATCGGGGCTGTTGTTGTTCGGGGATTTTTCTCGGTATACATAGCGGTGGGTCACGAGTGGTTGGGGAGTGGTAACACTTCGCTTCCACAACGTATTCCCGGGTGTGGGGTGCAGGTCGTCGTATGTCCGGGCCACTGGCTATCGAGGCGAGGGATTTGACGAAGGTGTACGGCGAGGAGGTCGCCGTCGAGGGGTTGGACCTCTCGATTCCGGCGGGGACGGTGTACGGGTTTCTGGGGCCGAACGGGGCGGGGAAGACGACGACGATGCGGATGTTGACGACGTTGACGGTGCCGACGCGGGGGTCGGCGTCGATTGCCGGGGCGTCGGTGGCGGACCGCGACGCGGTGGTGCCGCGAATCGGCTATTTGCCGGAGGAACCACCGTTATTCGACGAGCTGACCGGCCGCGAGCAACTGGAGTACATCGCGGGGTTGCGCGACCTCCCGGAGCGGGAGGGGGCGGCGCGCATCGACGAACTCCTCGACCGGTTCGGGCTGGCGGGGGACGCGGACAAACGCATCAGCGCGTACTCGAAGGGGATGAAGCAGAAGACGGGAATCGTGCAGGCGCTCCTCCACGAGCCGGACGTGGTGTTCTTAGACGAGCCGACGTCGGGGCTGGACCCGCGGGCGGCGCGAACGGTACGGGACACCATCGCGGCGTTGGCGGCGGAGGACGCGACGGTCTTCCTCTCTTCTCACATCCTCTCGGTCGTCGACGAGCTCGCGGACACGGTCGGCGTACTGTTCGACGGTGACCTGGTGGCGGAGGGCGCGCCGGACGCGTTGAAGCGGCGGGCGGCGTCCGGGGAGCAGCAGAGTCTGGAGGACGTCTTCTTCGAAGTGACGACGGAGGACGAGCCGTGAGGGGATTCCCGAACCCGTCGCACGCACTCGCTATCGGTCGGTTCGAGACGGTCCGCCGGTTTCGCGTCGTCACGGGGAGCGCCCTCCAGTTGGTGGCGCTCGCCGTCGGCGCGCTGTTCCTCGTCGGGGTGGCGTTCGGGGCGGCGGCCGGCGCGTACGTGGTCGGCGGGCAGCTCGCCGCGGGAGCGGTCTCGAACGCGGCGACGTACGCGACGTGGACGGCGTCGGGTATCGTGCTCGGTCTCGGCGGGCTGACGGGCTTCCGAATCGTGGGCGAGCAGGGCGAAATCGACCACGAGGCCGGGATGCTCACCACCGTCCCGTATCGGGACGTGGTCGGCGGCATCCTCGTCGCGGAGCTGGTGGGCGTCGCGGTGTATCTGACGCCGCTCGCGCTCCTCGTCGGCGGCGGGCTGGCGGTCGGCTCCGGCTCGCTCCTCGCGGGCGTCTGTGTGCCGCTCGCGGTGGGTGTGCTCGCGGTGTTCGCGGTGACGGCCGGGCACGCCGTGGGGTACGTCCTCCGCGCCGGCATCGCGCGGTCGCCGTTCTTCGCCGCGCACAAGTCGAAGCTCGCAGTCGGCGTCTTCCTCGCCTACATGTACTTCGTGACGGTCTATCAGGACTTCTCGGTCTTCCGCCCGCTGCTCGACGCCGTCGGCGGGACGCCGGTCGGCTGGGTCGGGCTCGCGCCGCTCGCCGCGCTCGGCACGGCGTCACCCCTGCTCGCGGTCGCCGGGTTCGCCGCCGTGGCCGCCGTGACGCCGGTCTGCCTCCGCGCGGCCGTCGCCGCGGCCGGCGACGCCTGGTACACTGAGACGGTCGCCTCGACGCGGGCGTCCGGGGAGCACGAGGAGACGTCGGTGGCGGGCGGACGGCTCGCGAGCGCGGTCGGCGGGCCGTCGGCGTGGGTCGCGCGCATCGCGCTGACACGCGCCTACCGCCGCCCCATCAAGGTCGTCTTCGTCCTCTACCCGTCGTTCGCGCTGGTCACGCCGCTCGCCGATATCGCGCAGACGGGCGAGGTCCCCGGCGCGCTCCCGGTCGTAATCGCCGTCTACGGCGCGTGGGCGGCGGGCGCGGGGTTCGCCTTGAACCCGCTCGGCGACGACGGCGCGATGCTCCCCGTGACGCTCACGAGCGGGCTCTCCGGGCGCGCGTACGTCCGGGGCCTCGTCACGGCCGCCGTGCTCGCCGGCGCGGGCGTCGTCCTCCCCGCCGCGCTCGTGCTCGGCGTTCTCGTCCCGCTCACACCGACCCAGCTTCTCACGCTCGCCGCCGCGACGCTCGCGCTCCTCGTCGGCGGGTCGATGCTCGCGACGGGCGTCGGTTGTGCGTTCCCGCGGTTCGACGCCGTCCGCATCTCGCGGAGCCGCCGCGTCGTCGCGCCGAGCCTCATCGCGTTCGCCGTCTACTCTCTCGTCCTCTTCATCGTCTCCCTCCCCGGGCTCGCGACGCAGAGCACGCTCGTCGCGTCCGGCATCGGGAACGCCGTCGGCCTCTCCGCCGAGAGCGTGCAGGTGTTCGGCGCGCTCGTCACCGCCGGATTCGTCGGCGTCGCCGGCTACGTGAGCTACCGGTCCGCGGTCGACGCCGTCGACTCGTACACGCTCTAACCCCGGTGATTTATGGCTCTCTCGGCCGGCGAGTAGACTACATGGTCATCTACGAGGCGGACGTCCCCGGCGTGGGGAAGCGCTACGAGGTCGAGGCGGACGACGGCTCGCGGCTCGTCGTCATCGTCCACCACGACGGGAAGCGCGAGATATTCCGCCGGCCGAACGCGGACGCGGACGCGGAGAAGCTCTTCGACCTGTCGTCGACGCAGGCGAAGGACGCGGCGAACGTCCTCCAGGGGGCGGACTTCCAGCCGCTCGACCTCGACAACGCGGACGTCCCGCTCGGCGGCGCGGTCATCGAGTGGGTGACGGTCCCTGAGACGTCGCCGCTCGTCGGGGAGACGTTCGCGGACGCCGGTATCCGCGAGCACACGGGCGTGACGGTCGCGGCCGTGCAGCGCGGCGACGACACGCTCGCCAGTCCCGGCGCGCGCACGACGCTCGAAGCCGGCGACGTCCTCGTCGTCGTCGGCACGCGCGAGGATCAGCAGGCGCTGGAGACGCTCCTCCGGACCGGCTCGCTCGACTAGATGGCGGCGTTCTCTCTCCTCGAAGTCGGGATCGCGCTCCTCGCTATCGCGCTCGCCGGCGCGCTCGCCCGGCGGTTCGGCCAGTCCGTCATCCCGGCGTACATCGCGGCCGGCATCATCGTCGGCCCGCACGTCCCGACGAACCTCTTCGGCGTCTCCCTCCGGCTCGTCGAGCACACGGCCTTCATCGACACCATCGCGGAGCTCGGCGTCGTCCTCCTCCTGTTCTTCCTCGGGCTGGAGTTCCACGTCGAGACGCTCTTCTCGAACACCCGGCGCGTCCTCGGTATCGGCGCGCTCGACTTCGCGGTGAACGCCGCGGTCGGCGTCGCCATCGGACTGCTCTTCGGGTTCGGCGTGACCGGAACCGTCCTCCTCGTCGGCATCGTCTACATCTCCTCCAGCGCCATCATCACGAAGTCGCTCACGGAGGCGGGGTGGCTCGCGAACCCGGACGCGGAGGTCATCCTCAGCACGCTCGTCGTCGAGGACCTCCTCATCGCCGTCTACCTCGCCGTCGTCTCCGCCGTCGTCATCGGCGGCGGCACGCTCTCCGAGGCCGCGGTCACGGTCGGACAGTCCTTCGTCTTCCTCGCGGTGCTCGCCGCCGCGGCGTCCCTCGGCACGAAGCAGGTCGAGCGCGTCTTCGACATCAACTCGGACGAACTCTTCGTCCTCCACGTCTTCGGCGTGCTCGTCGTCGTCGCCGCCCTCGCGCTCTCGCTCGGCGTGAGCGAAGCGGTCGCGGCGTTCTTCGTCGGCACCGCGTTCACCGGCACGTCGCTCGTCGAGCGCATCGAGACCGCGCTCACCCCCCTCCGCGACGTCTTCGCCGCCGTCTTCTTCTTCTCCATCGGCCTCGTCACCGACCTGCTCGTCGTCGCCGACGTCGCCGTCCTCCTCGCCGTCGCCGTCCTCCTCACGACCGCGAGCAAACTCGTCTCCGGCGTCGCCAGCGGCCGCCTCTACGGCCTCTCCGACCGCCGCTCCGTCCGCGTCGGCCTCGGCCTCGTCGCCCGCGGCGAGTTCTCCCTCATCATCGCGACGCTCGCCGCCACGAGCGCCGTCCCCGAAGTCCGCGACCTCGTCCCGGCGTTCGCCGCCGGCTACGTCCTCGCCATGAGCCTCCTCGGCACGCTCTGCATCCAGTACGAACCACGCATCGCCCGCGCCGTCGGCCTCGCCGACACCTGACCGCCCACCTCGCCGCGACTTCCTGCCCCGCTTCGCTGCCGAGCGGATAGCGGGCTGACACGCCTCGCCCGCGGTTCCGGGCGTTCGAGCGCGATTCTCCGGATGGATTTATGAGGGCCGCGCACCGGATACCACCACGATGGCGGGCGCGGGACGCGAGGCGCGGAGGGAGCGCGCGTGACCGGAGAGCGCTCGCTCCGCGCCGCCCTCGACGCGCTCGCCGACTCCATCGTCGTCCGCGGCTTCGGCCCCGCCGGCCACGCCGCCACCGACACCGACGTTGCCACCGATACCGACGCGGACACGGACACTGACGCGGACACCGCGAGCGACGGCGACTCACACCCTGCGGGGGCGAGCGCGGTTCCCGCACACGTGGACGCGACGGCGGTTTTCGCCGCCGTGGAACTCGGCGACGCGACCGGGGACGCCGTCGCGGCCGTCGACGCGCTCGCGCCCGACACGCTCGGCGTCGTCGTCGCGGCCGTCCCCGACGGCGGCCTGAACCAAGAGGCGTGGGCGGCGCTCCGCGACCTCCGCGCCGCGGCCGACGCCGTCGTCCTCGTCGGCGGCCACGGTGACGCCGAAACCGCGCTCCGAGCGGGCGTCGCGGTCCTCAGAGACATCGTCGAGGGCGTCGGCGTCGTGAACCTCGACCTCGCGGACCTCCGCACCGTCCTCGGCGACCACGACCTCGCCGTCCTCGCGAGCGGGCACGCGGACCCCGGCGACGCGAACGCGGCCGTCGTCGGCCGGACGCTCGACGCCGCCCCGCCCGGGTTCGGGTTCGCGCAGGCCCCGACGGTCCTCGTCCACGTCGTCGGCGGCCCCGGCGTCACCGTCGAAACCGCGGGCGACGTCGTCGCGGGCGTCCGCGAGCGCGTCGCGTCCGACGCCCACCTCATCTGGGGCGCGACCGTCGAGGACGACCGCGACCCGGACGCCCTCGACCTCACCGTCGTCGTCGGCGGCGTCGAACCGCTCGCCGGCCCCGACGACCCCTGCCCGCGCTGTGGCACGCCGCTCGTCGGCTACTCGCTCGGCGAGCGCTCTACGACCTTCTGCGAATCCTGCGGCTACACGGGCGTCGAACGCTCGCTCCGCTGACTCGGTCGACTTGTCCTGCCCGGAGGATGTAGGAGTTCATGCGAGCGTGGCGACCGCGTACGTCGCGACGACGACCCAGAGCGCGCCGATACCGAGTTCCGTGTAGACGACGAGGTCGGCGATAGAACCCGTCTCGTACCACCGCTGGCCGTCCAGCCGATAGCGGCCGTTCTCGACGCGCGTGAGGCGTTTGAACTTCGCGTCGTTGCTCCGGAGAAGGGCGTCGTCGACGCGCTCGACGTAGTCTTCGATTTCGCTCCGCCGGTCCCACGCGGCGTTCCGCCCGCGCCGGTAGCGGAGCGACCAGTTCGAGAGGAGGCAGAAGAGGAGCGCGCCGACGGCAGCGACGCCCGCGAGCTCCGCGAGCCGGCCGTTCCAGTAGAGCCGGCTCGCCACGTCGAGGAGCAGGCCGAACAGCGCGAGGGAGACGTAGAACGACTGGATGAGGAGCGTCTCCTTGTTCCGCCCGTCTTCGGCGGCGTTCTCGTAGTCGGCGAGCAGGAGGTCGCGCCGCCACTCGCTCTCTAACGCGGCTTCGACGGCCGCCGGGTCGTAGTCGCCGTAGTCCACGCGCCACTGTCCCCGGAACGCCGCACCGGTTCCCGTCGATTCCTCGTCGCTTCCCACCGAGCTGTCGGCGTCGCCCTCGGCTGATTCCCCGCCACTTCGGGGCGATTCATCGGCGTCGTCTCCCGCGCTCATGCGTCGCGGTCACCGCGTCGAAAAATAAACCTCAGGGTGGGCTCTCACTCGCGGTCGGCGAGCGCCTCCTGGTACGCCTCTCGGGTGTCGATGTCGCGGCGGACGCCGGGGTCGCCGGTCTCGACGAGCGCGCTCCGCTCGCCGTCGAGGAGGATGGACTTCCCGCCGACGTCGCCGTCGACGTCGGCGAGCGCGTCGAAGTGCCGGGCGTCGAAGAGCACGGGATTCCCTCGTCTCCCCTCGTAGGCGGCGGCGAGCGCGGTCCACTTCCTGGTGGCGTAGACCGCGAGCAGGGCGTCGACGCTCGCGGGCGCGACGAACGGCATGTCGCCGAGCGCGAAGACGGCGGCGTCCGCGCCGGCGTCACGGGCCGCGCGAACGCCCGCTGCGACCGACGTCGCCTGCCCCCGTTCGTAGTCGGGGTTCTCGATGAGGTCGACGGAGAGACCGGTGAGGGCGTCGCGTACGCGGTCGGCGTCGTGCCCGAGGACGACGACGACGCGGTCGACACCGCTGTCGCGGAGGGCGCGGGCGGCGCGGCGGACGAGCGGTTCGCCGTCCAGTGGTGCGAGGAGTTTGTTCGCGTCGCCGTACCGGCTGCTCGTCCCGGCGGCGAGCAGGACGCCGACGACCGTCGACGGGGTTGACGGCGGTGTCGCGTCCGCGGATGGCGTGACGACCGGAAGCTCGTCGCGCGCGCGGTCGGCTGGCACGTCTCGACGTAGCGTGCGCGGGGTAGATAGGCGTTGTCCGCACGCGCCCGCAACGATAATCCTTCACGAATATTCGGCAACGTGGTGGGTCGTGGATGGGGGGCTGGGATACCTTTTTGCTGTGTGGTATCCCTAGTCACACCGTCCGATGGTGACAAGGACTTGGTGTGTTCGTCCGGGGTGACGGCGCGCCTCAACACTCGACGGAGCGGCCGAGGCCCGAGACGCGAACCACGCCACGGGAACACAGACGACACATGGCAGAACACGACATCACGCTCACCGTCAACGGTGAGGACCACGAACTGACCGTCGAATCGCGCACGCTCCTGGTACACGCACTCCGGGACGAACTCGGCTACACCGGCCCGAACGTCGGCTGCGAGAGCACGCTCTGCGGAGCGTGCACCGTCCACGTCGACGGCGACGCCGCCAAATCCTGCACGCTGCTCGCCGTGCAGGCCGACGGGAAGGAAATCACGACCGTCGAAGGGCTCGCGGAGGGCCGTGACCTCCACCCGATACAGGAGTCCTTCCAGGAAGAACACGGCCTCCAGTGTGGCTACTGCACGCCGGGGATGATTATGACGACGAAACAGCTCCTCGAAGAGAACCCCGACCCGAGCCGCGAGGAGATTCGGGAGGCCCTCGAAGGCAACCTCTGTCGCTGCACCGGCTATCAGAACATCGTAAACGCCGTCGAGAGCGCGGCCGGGAAGCTCCGCGGCGCACAAGCACACGGGGACTGACGCATGTCAATCGAAACCATCGACGCGGACGAGGTACCGATAGAGGAAGTGCTCGGCTCGGCCGTGAAAAGACGCGAGGACCCCTCGCTCATCACGGGCCGCGCGGAGTACACCGACGACATCCAGCGGCCGAACATGCTGCACATGGCCGCGACGCGAAGCCCGTACGGGCACGCGAAGGTCGGCGACATCGACACGAGCGAGGCGGAAGCGATGGACGGCGTGGAAGCGGTCTTCACGGCCGCGGACTTCGACGTCCCCGGGGAGATTCCGGTGGGCTGGCTCCTCGAGAGCCTCCGCACGCCCCCGCATCCGATTCTGGCGAGCGAACGCGTCCGCTATCAGGGCGACGCCGTCGCGGTCGTCGTCGCGGACTCGCGGGCGGTCGCCGCCGACGCCGCCCAGGCCGTCGACGTGGAGTACGAGCAACTCGACGCCGTGACGAGCCCCGGAGACGCGCTCGCGGAGGGCGCACCGACGCTCCACGACGAAGACGACGGGAACGTCGCGTTCGAGTGGGAGCTCGGCGACGCCGAGAAGACGAGCGCGGCGTTCGAGGACGCCGACGAAATCGTCGACATCGACCTCGTGAACCAGCTCCTCATCTCGAACCCGATGGAGCCGCGGGCGACGGTCGCCGAGTACGACGCGGGGTCGGACGACCTGCGCGTCCACATGACGTCGCAGAACCCCCACCTGCACCGCCTCCTGATGTCCGGGGTCATCGACCACCCCGAGCAGAAACTCCACGTCCGCGCGCCGGACGTCGGCGGCGGGTTCGGCGCGAAAATCCACCACTACGCGGACGAGGCGCTGACCGCGCTCTGCGCGCGCGAACTCGAACGACCCGTGAAGTGGGTGGCGACGCGCACGGAGGGCTTTCAAACTGATGCGCCCGGCCGCGGCCACGAGACGAGCGCGCGGATGGCGCTCGACGCGGACGGACACATCACGGGCTTCGAGGTGGACACGAAGGCGAACCTCGGCGCGTACCTGTCGACGTTCGCGCCCGCCGTCCCCACGTACCTCTACGGGACGCTCCTCTCCGGGCAGTACGACATCCCGGCCATTCACGTCGAGGTGACGGGCGCGTTCACGAACGTCCCGCCCGTCGACGCCTACCGCGGCGCGGGACGCCCGGAAGCGTCCTACCTCGTCGAGCGCATCGTGACGCAGGCGGCGAGGCAGATCGGCGAGGACCCCGCCGAGTTCCGGCGGAAGAACTTCGTCGACAGCGACGACTTCCCCTACCAGACCGAGGTCGCCGTCGAGTACGACTCCGGCGACTACGAGAAGACCCTCGACGCCGCGCTCGACGCCATCGACTACGACGCCTTCCGCGAGGAGCAGGAACTCGCGCGCGAGGACGGCAAATACCTCGGCATCGGGCTCTCCGCCTACATCGAGGCGTGCGGGCTCGCGCCCTCCGAGCTCGCCGGGCAGCTCGGCGCGCAGGCCGGGCTCTGGGAGAGCTCGCTCGTCCGCGTCCACCAGTCCGGCACCGTCACCGCCTACGTCGGCACGTCCGGGCACGGCCAGGGGCACGCGACGACGTTCTCACAGATCGTCGCGGACGAACTCGGTATCCCCTACGACGACGTCGAAATCGTCGAGGGCGACACCGACGAAGTCCCGCAGGGCATGGGGACGTACGGCTCGCGGAGCGCCGCGGTCGGCGGGAGCGCGCTCGTGGAGAGCGCGCGGAAAATCGTCGAGAAGTCCCGTGAAATCGTCGCCCACCAACTCGAGGCGGACGCAGAAGACGTCGAGTTCGACCACGGGACGTTCCACGTCGCGGGCGCGCCCGAGCAGTCCGTCGGCATCCAGGAAGTCGCGGGCGCGGCCTACCTCGCCCACGACCTCCCCGACGACATGGAGCCGGGGCTGGAGGCGACGTCGTTCTACGACCCGGACAACTTCGTCTTCCCGTTCGGCCTCCACGCGGCCATCGTCTCCGTCGACCCCGACTCCGGCGAAATCGAGGTCGAGCGGTACGTCGCCGTCGACGACGTCGGGAACCAGATTAACCCGAAAATCGTCGAAGGCCAGATCCACGGCGGCGTCGCGCAGGGCATCGGGCAGGCGCTCTACGAGGGCGCGCAGTACGACGAGAACGGCACGCTCCTCACGGGGAGCCTGCAGGATTACACGGTCCCGAAGGCCGAACAGATTCCCGAGCTGGAGACGGAGAGCACGGTGACGCCCTGTCCGCACAACCCACTGGGGGTGAAGGGCGTCGGCGAAGCGGGGACGATCGCGGCTCCGCAGGCCGTCGTGAACGCCGTGACGGACGCGCTGCAGCCGTTCGGCGTCGACGACATCGAGATGCCGCTCACGGAAGAGCGCGTGTGGCGGGCGGTCGAGGAGGCGAAGTAGATGTTCCCGAAACAGTTCGACTACTACGAGGCGTCGAACGTCGCGGAGGCGTTCGACCTGATGGACGAGCACAGCGACGAGAACGCGGAACTCCTCGCGGGCGGGCACAGCCTGCTCCCGACGATGAAGTCCGGGCTCGCGAGCCCGGACGCCCTCATCGACATCGGCGGTATCGCCGACCTCCGGGGCATCGAAGAGGACGGTGATTCGACGCGCATCGGCGCGCTCACGCACTACGCGGACATCGCCGACCACGACGGCCTGCACGAGCACGCGCCGGCGCTCGCCGACGCGGCGAGTCAGGTCGGCGACGTCCAGGTGCGGAACCGCGGGACGATCGGCGGGAATCTCGCGCACGCCGACCCCGCCTCGGACCTTCCCGGGGCGGCGCTCGCCGCCGACGCGACGCTCCTCTTGGAGAGCCGGGACGGGAGCCGAGAGGTCCCGGCGGACGAGTTCTTCCTCGGGATGTACGCGACGGACGTCGGGCCGGGCGAACTCGTGACGGGCGTCCGCGTCCCCCACGAGGACTCGGCGGGCGGCGCGTACGCGAAGAAGCCCAGCCCCTCCTCGGGGTACGCGATGGTCGGCGTCGCCGCCACCGTCGAAGTCGAGGACGGCACGGTCACGAGCGCGCGCATCGGCGCGAACGGCGCGATGGACCACGGCGTCCGCCTCCAGCCGGTGGAGGACGAACTCGTCGGCGGCCCCGCGACCGAGGACGCTGCCGAGGCCGCGGGCGAACACGCCGCCGACGACCTCGACGTGGACTTCATGATGGACGACAATCAGGCGTCGGCGGAGTTCCGCGCGCAACTCCTCTCCGTCTACACGGGCCGCGCGGTCGCGGCCGCCATCGAGCGCGCGACCTGACGCCCCGACCACGCCCAGTTTTTACCCCGTGAACACGAACGATTCCCACACGATGAGACGAACGCGAGGACGACCATGACGGACGCCGCCGACGCCACGCGCGGGTTCGACGACGTCTCGGAGGCCGACATCCGCGCGGTGTTCGACGGCGAGGACTACGTCGCCGAGGACGACATCGTGACGACCGTGCTGCTCGCGCTCCGGCTCGGGAAACCCCTGCTCGTCGAGGGCGAACCGGGCGCGGGGAAGACGGAGCTCGCGAAAGTCCTCGCCGCCGGCTTCGAGACCGAACTCGTCCGCCTCCAGTGCTACGAGGGGCTCGCCGCCGAGAACACCCTCTACGAGTGGAACTACACGAAGCAACTGCTCGCCGTGCAGTCCGGCGAGGCCGGCGTCGCCGACGACAACTCCGTCTTCACGGAGGACTACCTCTTAGAGCGCCCGCTCTTGCGCGCGCTCCGCGGCGGGCGGAACGGGCGACCGCCCGTCCTCCTCATCGACGAGGTCGACCGGGCGGACGAGGAGTTCGAAGCGCTCCTCCTCGAACTCCTCTCCGACTTCCAGATTTCGATTCCCGAACTCGGCACGGTGTCGGCGAGCGTGCCGCCGGTCGTCGTCATCACGTCGAACCGGACGCGCGGGCTCTCGGACGCGCTGAAGCGGCGGTGTCTCTACCTCTACGTGGAGCCGCCGAGCGAGGAGAAAGAGCGCGCCATCGTGGAGCGGAAGGTCCCGGAGCTCGGCCGCGAGGTCGCCGAGGACGTCTGCCGCGTCACCCACCGCCTGCGCGAGGAGCCGCTGCGGAAACGCCCGGGCATCGCGGAGACGCTCGACTGGGCGTCCGCGCTCTCCGTGCTCGACGCCTCGGACGGAGACCTCACCGTCGCGGACGCCCGGCGGACGCTCGGCTGTCTCCTGAAGGACGCCGAGGACGTCCGCCGCGTCGACGACGACCTCCTCGCCGACCTCGTCTCGGAGCCGTGAGCGTCGACCCCGATACGCTCCGCGACGAACTCCTCCGGTTCGTCCGCGAGCTGAGCGAGTCGAACGTCGCGGTGCCGGCGAACGGCGCGCTCGCGGCGGCGCGCGCCCTCGACGCCGTCGAGCGCTTCGAGGAGGCGCAGGTCCGCGCGGCGCTGCGGGCGACGCTCGTGACGCGCGAGGCGGACCTCGAACCCTTCGACCGGCTCTTCTCGGTCTTCTGGACGCGGGTCACGGGCGAGGGGTCGCCGGCGTACGCGGACGGCCGCCTCTCCGACGACGTCCGGCCGGAGACGGGCGTGTCGGCGAGCATCGGCGGGACGGACCCGAACGCGTCGGAGGTCGGCGACGACCGCGCGAGCGGCGGGTCGGCGGCCGGCGCGGGCGCGACGGTGACGCCGGGGTCGAACGACGCGGACGCGGACGCCACGACGGCGCAGTACAGTCCCGCGGGCTCCCCGGACGAGTTCTCCGCGGACGCCGTCGCCGTTCGAGACACCGCGCGCGTCGAGGCCGCGGTCCGCGCGTTCACGCGCGCCGTCGCCGACCTCCCCGGGCGGCGCTGGCAGCAGAGCGGTCGGGGGCGGCCGGACACGCGAGCGGCGCTCCGGCGGAGTCTCAGCGCGGGCGGCGCGCCGCTCCCGCTCCCCGAGCAGTCGCGGAAGGAGACCGCGGCGAAGGGCATCGTCCTCGTCGACGTCAGCCAGTCCGTTCTCGACACGGTAGATAGGGGATTCCTCCTGCAGTTCGTCGCGGCGCTCCGCCGGGAGTGGCGGCGGACGCGCGTGTTCTTCTTCGATACGGACGTCCGCGAAGTCTCGACGGCGTTCGACGCGCCGAGCATCGCGGCGGCGGTGCGCGAACTCGAAGCCGCGCAGACGGAGTGGGGCGGCGGGACGCGCATCGGGCACGCGCTCGCCGAGGTCCGGGATACGTATCCGGACGCGGTGGACTGGGCGACGACGGCGGTCGTGGTGAGCGACGGGCTGGAGCGCGGCGAGCTCGACGAGCTCGAGGGCGCGATGGCGTGGCTCTCGCGGCGCGCGAGCCGCGTCCTCTGGCTGAACCCGCTCGCCGTCTCCGAGCGCTACGAGCCGACTGCGCGCGGCATGGCGACCGCGCTCCCCTTCGTCGACGGCCTCTACGGGTTCGCCGGCCCCGACGACCTCGAACGCGTCGCCGCGGAGCTCGCGCAGTACGGGCCGCGCACGGAGCTCGCGGCGCGCGGCGGCCGCGCCTGAGGTGTGGAGCCGGCGGGACGCGTAGGGCCACGAACGTTTATCCGCGCTCTCGGCGAGCACTGGGGTATGACGGAGCCGACGGTCGGCGAGGACGCGGAAGCGCGGGCGCGAGCGGAACGACACGTTGGGAGGCCGCGCGAGCGCCGCGAGGACCCCGACCTCCTCACGGGGAACGCCGAGTACACGGACGACATCACCGCGCCCGGCGAGACGCATCTCGCGTTCGTCCGGAGCCCGCACGGCCACGCGGACGTCGAGGCCATCGACACGCGGGCGGCCGAGGCGATGGACGGCGTGCTCGCGGCGTACACGTGGGCGGACCTGCGCGAGGCGGGAATCCCCGGGCGGCTTCCGATTACGGACCGCGTGCGCGGTGACGTGCCGGGGCATCCGGTGCTCGCGGACGGCCGCGTGCGCTACCAGGGCCAGCCGGTGGCCGCGGTGGTCGCGGAGTCGCGGTATCGGGCGGCGGACGCCGCGGCCGCCGTCGACGTTTCATATACCCCGCGCGAGGCGGCCGTGGACCCGGTGGACGCGACGGCGTCCGATGCGCCGACGCTCTTCGAGGCCTGCCCGGACAACGTCGCGACGGCGGGCGAACTCGGCGACGAGGCGGCGACGGACGCGGCGTTCGAGGACGCCGACGAAGTGGTAGAGCTCGACCTCGTGAACAACCGGCTCGTCGCGAACGCGATGGAGCCGCGCGCCGCGCTCGCGCGAGTTCACGACGGGACACTCCGCGTGGAGATGACGAGCCAGTCGCCGCACCGCCACCGCTCGAAGCTCGCGCAGACGCTCGGGCTGCGGGAAAACGACGTCCGGGTCGTCGCGCCGGACGTCGGCGGCGGGTTCGGGCACAAGGGCCACCACCACCCCGGGGAGGCGATGGCGGCGTGGGCGGCCCGAGAGTTGGACAGGCCGGTGAAGTGGGTGGCGACGCGCTCGGAGAACTATCAGGCGGGCGCGCACGGCCGCGACCACGTGACGACGGCGGCGCTCGCGTTCGACGCTGACGGGACGATTCGCGGGCTGCGCGCGGACACGTACGCGGGCGTCGGCGGGTACGGGCTCGGGAGCGGGCCCGCGCTCGCGACGTGGTACGGCCGGCTGCTCGCCGGCGAGTACGAGATTCCCGCGGTCTGCTGCCGGACGCGCGGCGTCTTCACGAACACCGCGCCCGTCCACTCCTACCGCGGCGCGGGGCGACCGGAGGCCATCTACGTCCTCGAACGCCTCGTGAAGCGCGCCGCGGACGCCCTCGGCTGCGACCCGGCGGCGTTCCGGCGGCGGAACCTCCTCGACCCGGACGACTTCCCGCACGAGACGGCGGTCGGCGCGACCTACGACTCGGGCGAGTACGAAGCGGCGATGGACCGCGCGCTCGACCTCGTCGACTACGAGGCCGTGCGAGAGAAGCGCGGAGAGGAGGGCGCGAACGGAGAGCGCGGAAAGCGCGGGGAGAGAGGAGAGCGCGCGGAGCGCGATGACGGCCGGCTCGTCGGCGTCGGGCTCGCGAACTTCGTGGAGTCGACCGGCGGCGGGTTCGAGTCGGGCGTCGTACGCGTCCATCCGGACGGCGGCGTGACGGTGTTCGCGGGCACGCACTCCCACGGGCAGGGGCACGCGACGACGTACGCGCAGATCGTCGCGGACGAACTGGGCATCCCCGACGAGGACGTCGAGGTCGTGGAGGGCGACACGGACCGCATCCCGGCGGGGACGGGGACGTTCGGGAGTCGGAGCACCATCACGGCCGGGAGCGCGCTCGCCGAGAGCGCCGCGGACGTTCGGGAGAAGGCCCGCGACATCGCGGCGAGCGAACTCGAAGCCGCGCCGGAAGACACCGTCTTCGAGGACGGCGCGTTCCACGTCGCGGGCGCGCCCGAGCAGTCCGTCGCGTTCGCGGACGTGGCGCGCGCGGCGTACGGCCGTCTCCCCGGCGACCTCGAACCCGGACTGGAGGAAACGACGTTCTTCGAGCAGGAGGAGACCGCGTACGCGTTCGGGACGCACGCGGCCGTCGTCGCCGTCGACCCCGAGACGGGCGAAGTCGACGTCGAGCGGTACGTCGCCGTCGACGACTGCGGCGTACAGGTGAACCCGAAGATCGTCGAGGGGCAGGTGCACGGCGGCGTGGCGCAGGGCCTCGGGCAGGCGCTCTACGAGGGCGCGCAGTACGACGAGAACGGCACGCTCCTCACCGGGTCGATGCAGGATTACACGGTCCCGAAGGCCGACCAGATTCCCGAGCTAACGACGGACGCGACGGAGACGCCGAGCCCGACGAACCCGCTCGGAGTGAAGGGAATCGGGGAGGCGGGAACCATCGCCGCGCCGCCCGCGGTCGTGAACGCCGTGGTGGACGCGCTCGAACCCTACGGCGTCGACCACGTCGACATGCCGCTCACCGAGGAACGCGTCTGGCGCGCGATACAGCAATCGGGTTAGTCGTCGACGCGGAGGTCGTCGACGTAGGCTTCGAAGGCCTCGCGGTGGACGCCTACGCGGTCGTCCATGTCGGTCGTCGCGCGCTCCACCATCACACCGGTGAACGCGGAGAGCAGGAGCTCTGCGGTCTCGTCGACGTCGACGTCGCGGAACACGCCCGCCTCGATGCCGGATTCGAGGTAGCGCGCGAGATGCTCCTTCATCAGCTCGTCCATATCCGTGAAGCTCTGGCGGTACGCGTCGTCGTGGGGGGCTTTCGTCCGGAGTTCGAAGAGCGCGACGAGGAACCCCGACTGCTCGGCGTCTAACTCCTCGGGGGAGACGGTGTCGTAGAACCCGAGGAGCTGTTCGTCCGGGGACGCGCGCTCCATCTCACTCATCCCGGTCGTGAACCGCTCGTGCATGTAGTCGAGGAAGTCGAGGAGGAGCGCGTCCTTGTCGTCGTAGTGGTAGTAGATGAGGCTCTTCGACTTCTCGAACTCGTCGGCGATTCGCTGGATAGAGAGGTCGGCGTACCCGTGCTCGCAGAGGGCCCGGAACGTCGCCCGCATGAGCGCTTCCCGCGTGTCGGCGGGTTCGCCCGCGTCGTCGTCCATAACTGAATGAACGGTCAGCTACCGGGAAGAGTGTTCGGGTTCACGGAGTCATCGAACGGTCCGACCCGCCTCCGCCGGTGGCCCTCACGCGGCGTCGTCGCGCTCCGACACCCCACCCTGATCGGTCCGCTCCCGCCCGTCTTCTCTCCGTTCTCGCCCGTTTCGCTTTTGCTTGTTCCGTTCGCGTCGCGCTCGTACGCGCTCGCGGAGCGCGGTGCGGAGGCGGTCGGCGACGCCGTCGGCGAGCCCCGCCGCGCGCTCGGCGTCGATATCCTGCACGACGGCGTCGCCGCTCGTCCCGCCGCCCGACCCCGCGGTGTCCACGACGACGTCCGCGAGCCCCCACCGCCGCTGGAAGACGGTCGCGCGCCGGACGACCGTCTGCACGCGGTAGTAGGGGACGACGTGCGTGTGGCGCGCGAAGAACCCGCGGCGGGCGAACGCGTGGTTCTCCGTCGCCGCGTACCCCAGGTTCACGTACTTGTAGTGCGCCGCGACCGGGACGAGCGCGAAGAGGAGGGCGGGCGTCCACCAGAGCGGGTAGGCGACGACGAACTGGTCGACGAGCGTCGTCACGGCGAGCAGGCCCGCGACCGCGAGCGCGTACCGGCCGAGGTAGCGACGGCGCGCCCGCGCCGGCGGGCGCTCGAACTCGGGGACTTCGAACGGTTCGAGTCGCTGGCCGAGCGCGAACACCGCCTCGCGGTCCGCGAGCGGGACGACGGTCGCCGACCCGCCGCTCGACCCCGACCCGGGCGCGTACCCCGCCGTCTCGACGCGGAGCGCCGCGTAGCCGTACCGCCGCATCAGGACGTTCTCTGTCACGACGAGCGTCTGCAGTTTCTCCAGCGGGATCGTCCCCGAGTACCGCTGGAGGAGGCCGCGCTCGTACCGGAGGTCGTCGCCGTCGCGCGTCAGCCGGAAGCCGTAGTAGCGCGCGAACGTCCGCGCCGCCGACGCCGTCCACAACAAGACGACGCCGACCAGCGTCACCGCGGCCGCCGCGAGGACCAGCACCGCGAGCGACAGCCCCGACACGACCGATTCGAGCATCGGCGCGAGCACCGGCCAGATGAACGGCTGCGCGCCGAACACCACCGACGCGAGCCGCGGGTCGAACGAGAGCACGCTCACGAGGAAGAGCGAGCGGTCGTCCAGCTCGAACACCACCTCGTCCGGCGTCTCCGCACCCGTCGGCTCCGGCTCCCCGGCTTCCGTCTCTTCGTCGCCGTCGCCTTCGAGGGCGCGTTTCCGCCGGCGGATCTCCCGCTGGAGGCGTTCGGCCTCCTCCGTGCTCACGCACGCCAACACCGCTTCCGTCTCGCCGCCCCCTGCGGTCTCGACGTTCACCGTCGCGATGCCGAGGACGCGCTGCACGACGTTCTGCGAGACGTCGACGTTCTGCACGCGGCCGAGCGGGATTTCGCGCTCCCGCCGCGACAACACGCCCGAGTCGATGTCCAGCGTCTCCGCCGTGAGCGCGTACTGGAACCGCCGATACTCCGCGACCTGATAGGCGAGCACGGCGAGCACGAGGAGGGCGACAGCGCCGATGGCGTACCAGCGGTAGCTCGCGACGAGGCCGCTCGACGCGCCGAAGAGCGCGAGCACGAGCGCCCACCCGAACTCGACGATACGCGTCCCCGCTCGGTACGGAATCGAGAGCGGGTGGAGTCTCGTCCCGCTCGCTCCCCCTGTCCCCGTCATACCGCGTCAGTCGGCTCGCTCTCGATGGCGAGCGACCGCAGTCGCTCCTGTAACTCCGCGGCGCGCGCCGCGTCGAGCCCCGGAATCTTGACGTCCGCGCCCCGCGACCCCGCCGTGTAGACCACGATGGACGCCAACCCCAGCGCGCGCTCCACGGGACCGCGCTGGCTGTCGACGTGCTGGACGCGCACGAACGGCACCGTCGTTCGCACCTCCGTCAGCACGCCGCGCTCGATGTAGAGCGTGTCCTCGCGGAGTTCGAACCGGAACGCGCGATACCGGAGCACCGCGTACGCGACGCCGACGACGAGCGCGGCGACGAACGCGGCTGCGGCGACGGGCGGTGCGACCCCGGGAGCGCGGACGACCCACGTGACGCCCCCCGCGGCCGCCGCGACGAGAGCCGCCGTGAGCACCGCGCCCGCTCCCCAGACGTAGCGAACGCGCGGGTCCAGTCGTTCCATACTCTCCACTTTCCGGCCGGCGTGAAAAATCGCCGGGTCACGGCGGTACCTTTTGCTGCGCTCCCTTCGCTCGCTGGCACTGCGGAAAATCTTCGATTTCCCGCCGTCCAGCCAGAAGTCGGAGACTTCTGGCGACACAAGCTACGCTAAAAGCCGTCGTCGTTCCCTTCGGTCACTCCTCGGCCCGCGCGAGTGAAGCGAGCGCGGTGAACCGACGACCTTCCGGGCCCTGACGAGCACCCGGTCGTCGGATGCCACGGGCACCGATTGCTCGTTTTATACACTTGAAGGATGAGGGATGCCGCAGTGCGAAGGAGAATTCGCGCACCTCTCTGGAAACAACGCTGTTGCCGCCGACGACTGACTATTCGCCGGAGAGGATGCCGCGCACCGTCATCTTCGCCGGGTCGAGGACGTCGTCGACTTCGTCCTCGCCGAGGTAGCCCTTCTCCAAGACGACTTCGCGGACGGTCTTGTTCTCTTTCAGCGCGGTCTTCGCGACCTCGCTCGCCTTGTCGTAGCCGATGGCGGGGTTGAGCGCGGTGGCGAGCGCCATCGAGCGCTCCACCTGATCTGCGCAGTACTCCTCGTTCGCTTCGAGTTTCGCGACGAACTTCTCGCCGAACGTGCTCGCGCCGTTCGCGACGAGGCGGGCCGATTCGAGGAAGTCCTGCGCGAGCACGGGCTTGTAGAGGTTCAGGTCGATCTGGCCCTCCGCCGCGCCGTACTCGATGGTCGTGTCGTTCCCCACGACCTCCTTGTGGAGCTGGTTCACCGCCTCGGCGACGACGGGGTTGATCTTCCCGGGCATGATGGAGCTCCCGGGCTGGTTCTCGGGCTGCTCGATCTCGCCGAGGCCGTTCCGCGGGCCGCTGGCGAGCAGGCGGAGATCGTTCGCGATCTTGTTCATGCTCCCGGCGACGGTGCGGAGCGCGCCGTGCGCTTCGCTCATCGCGTCGTGCGCGGCCTGCGCCTCGAAGTGGTCGTCGGCCTCGCGGAACTGGATGCCCGTCTCCTCGCTGATGTACTCCGCTGCCTTTTCGGGGAACTTCGGATGCGTGTTCAGCCCCGTTCCAACTGCTGTCCCGCCGAGCGCGAGTTCGCGGAGGTGCGGCTTGACGTTCTCGACGCGCACCATCCCCTTCTCGATCTGGGCGCGGTAGCCGCCGAACTCCTGGCCGAGCGTCACCGGCGTCGCGTCCTGGAGGTGCGTGCGCCCCGTCTTCACGACGTCCGCGAACGCCTCCTCCTTCTCCTCGAGGGCGTCGCGGAGTTCTTCGAGCGCCGGCTCGACGTCCTTCTGGAGGGCTTCGAGCGCCGCGACGTGCATCGCGGTCGGGATGACGTCGTTCGAGGACTGCCCGAAGTTCACGTGGTCGTTCGGGTGGATCTCTCGCGTCCCGATCTCCCCGCCGTAGAGCTCGGTCGCGCGGTTCCCGATGACCTCGTTCGCGTTCATGTTCGTCGACGTCCCGGAGCCGGTCTGGAAGACGTCGACGGGGAACTGGTCGTCGAGCTCGCCGGCGATGACCTCGTCGGCGGCCTGCGCGATGGCGTTCGCCTTGTCCTCCGGGACGGTCCCGAGGTCGGCGTTCGCGCGCGCCGCCGCCTTCTTGACGACGCCGAGCGCGCGGATGAACCGCTCGTCGAACGTGTCGCCGCTGATGGGGAAGTTCTCGACGGCGCGCTGCGTCTGTGCGCCCCAGTAGGCGTCCGCCGGCACCTGCATCTCCCCGAGGCTGTCCTGCTCGACGCGGTAGTCGTCGCTCATATCCGGCCCATCGCAGAGGCGGAGATAAAAGCCATCGGTCGCGGGTGACTCCTTGTCCGCCGCCGACGCCGCCGACGCCGCCGCGAACGCGCCGGAGTCCGCGGGAGACCGCGCGTCGCCGTGTCTCGCCGTTCGTGAACAGTTCACTCGTTTGTGAAAGAACGTTATGGTAACGACTATAAGGAATCTCCCGTAACGGGTTACCCAGGGCCGACAACCATGACAGACAGCGACAACGGGCACACTCGACGGCGGTACGTACAACTCGCAGCGGGCGCAGGAATCGCGGGTCTCGCGGGCTGTTCCGGCGGCGGTGGCGGTGACAGCGGCGGGAGCGGCAACGGGTCCACGAGCGAGACCACCACGAGCAGCTCCGGCGGCGGCGCGTCCGCCACGCTCGAAGTGCAGCACTGGTGGACGGGCGGCGACGGCGGCGACGCCATCCAGTCGCTCTTCGACGGCTTCAAGGAGAAATACCCGGAGGTCGAAGTCGAGCAGAACCCCGTCTCCGGCGGGGCCGGGCAGAACCTCAAGTCCGTCATCAAAAAGCGCATCCTCAACAACAACCCGCCGAGCAGCTGGCAGGCGTGGCCGGGGAAGAACCTCCTCCCGTACACGGAAGCCGACAAGCTCGTCGACATCGAGGAGTCCGTCTGGTCGCACAACGACATGAAGAACGCGTACATGGACGGGCCGATGAACGCCGCGAAGCCGGACGGGAACCTCGTCACCGTTCCCCTCAACATCCACCGGCTCAACAACCTCTTCTACAACCCGCAGGTCCTCTCGGACGCGGGCGTCTCCATCGACGACATCTCGACGCCGAGCGACCTCGTCGACGCGATGGCGACCGTCGAGAGCGAGACTGAGGCGCACGGGATGGTGCAGGCCACCAGCGGCCCGTGGACGACCCTCCAGCTCTGGGAGACCGTCTTCCTCGGCGAGCACGGCCTCGACACCTACAACACCTTCATCGACGGGAACGGCGGCGACGTCGAGACCGAAGCGAAGGACGCGCTCTCCATCGTCAAGCAGTACCGCGAGCACTGGAACGACGACTCGGACTCCCTCTCCTGGACGCAGGCGAACAACGAGTTCATCTCCGGGAACGCCGCGTTCTTCCACAACGGCGACTGGGCGGCCGGGATGTACTACGGCGCGGAGGACTTCGAGTACGGCACGCACTGGGACCACGTCGCGTTCCCCGGTACGGACGGGCTCTACACGCTCGTCATGGACTCCTTCCCGTTCCCGGCGAACAACCCCTCGCCGGAGGCGACGAAGAAGTTCCTGCGGTACGTCGGGTCCGTCGACGCCCAGCAGCGCTTCAACCCCAAGAAGGGGTCCATCCCGCCGCGCACTGACGTGCCGAAAGAGCCGTTCAACCCCTTCAGTCAGGACCAGATGGACGACTTCTCGAACTCCGACAGTCAGCCGCCGAGCATCGCGCACGGCCTGGCGACGTCGCCGGAGACGCTCACCAACCTCGAGAACGCGACCGCGACGTTCACCTCGAACTGGGACGTCGACGCGACCTTCAGTGCCTACGTCAGCGCGTTCGGCAACTAACCACCACTCCTCTATCGTTTGATGTCACGCCTTAACCAACTACGCGAACGCCTCCGGTCGGTTCGGGGCGACGACGTCCGCACCGACGGCGGAACCGTCGAGCACACCGGCGAGAGCGGATTCCTTCCGGACTTCGACAGCGAGTTCGTGCGCTCTCTCCCGTTCTGGCTGCCCCCGTTCCTCCTGATGGGCTTTTTCGTCTACGGCGCGATCGGCTGGAACTTCGTCATCAGCCTCACCGACTTCAGCGGGTTCAGCCTCCCGACGTACGAGCTCTCGGCGTTCGACTTCGAGATGTACCGGCAGGCGTTCAGCGACCCGACGTTCTGGACGGCCGTGCAGAACACGGTCATCCTCCTCGTCGTCTTCACGAGCCTCTGTCTCGTCGGCGGCCTCCTGCTCGCCATCCTCGTCGACCAGGGCATCCGCTTCGAGAACACGTTCCGCACGGTCTACTTGCTCCCGATGGCGCTCTCGTTCGTCGTGACCGCCGTCTTCTGGAGCTGGATGTACAACAACACGACCGGCGTCATCAACGTCGTGTTGCGGTCCGTGGGGCTCGACTTCCTCGCGATGAACTGGCTCGGCGGCTACATCGACACGGGCGTGCTCGCGACGATACCGTACTTCCCGTCCGCGGTCAAGATACGGCTGTTCGCCGTCATCTTCGCGCTCCTCTGGCAGTACTCCGGCTACGCGATGGTCGTCTACCTCGCCGGCCTGCGCGCCATCCCTGACGACCACTACGAGGCGGCGCGCATCGACGGCGCGAGCACGCTCACGATGTACCGCCGCGTCATCATCCCGCAGCTCCGCGCGTCCACCATCAGCGCCGCGGTCGTCCTGATGGTCTTCGCGCTGAAGGCGTTCGACTTCCTCTACGTCCTCTTCGGGAGCAACCCCGGGCCCGCGGCCGACATCCTCGCGACGATGATGTACCGCGAGGCGTTCGGGTCGAACCAGTGGGCGTACGGCTCGGCCATCGCCATCATCCTGTTCGTGATGGCGCTCGCCGTCATCGCCCCCTACCTCTACAGCGAATACCGGCGAGGTGAACTATGACGGAGACTCCACCAGCAGACGCCGACGGCGAACCGACCGACGACTCCGAGCGCGGCCGACTCGCCGCGCTCACGAGCGGGCTGACCGCGGGGCGCGCCGCGCTCTACGCGCTCCTCGCCGGCCTCGTCGTCTTCTACCTCTCCCCGCTCGAAGCCGGGTTGATGACCGCGTTCAAGACGACGGACGCGTTCACGCACACGGCCCCCATCGCCCCGCCGGGCCCCGGCGGGTTCACGACGGAGCCGTGGAAGACGGCGTTCGCGACGCTGAAGAGCGGCCTCATCAACTCCGTCATCCTCGCCGTCCCCGCCGCCGCCCTCTCCGCGCTCTTCGGGAGCCTCGCGGCCTACGGCCTGACGAACCTGAAGTGGCGCGGCCAGGTCCCCATCGTCCTCCTGTTCGTCGCGGGCATCTTCATCCCCTATCAGGCCGTCCTCGTCCCGCTCTCCCGGTTCTTCGCCATCGTCAACACCCAACAGCTCCTCGAACCCCTCTGGGGGCTGCCGCTCATGGAGCCGTACTACGCGAGCCTCGTGAACCTCATCATCACGCACACCGCGTACGGCATCCCGCTCACGATGCTGCTCTTCCGGAGCTACTACAAGAACTTCTCCACGGAGATGCTGGAAGCCGCGCGCCTCGACGGCGCGACGGCGTACACCATCTACCGCCGCATCATCCTCCCGCTCTCCGTCCCGATGTTCGCCGTGACGCTCATCTACCAGTTCACGCAGATCTGGAACGACCTCCTGTTCGCGCTCATCATCATCCCCTCGGGGAGCGGGCAGGCCGCGGTCGTCACGCTCAAACTGAACGAACTCACCGGCGGTATCGTCCAGACGTTCAACACGCAGATGGCCGGCGCGTTCGTCGCCGCCATCCCGACGCTCATCGTCTACGTCCTCTTCGGGGACAAGTTCGCGAGAGGTGTCGCCGGACAGTAACTCACTCACTATGGCAGAACTCACACTCGATTCGGTCACGAAGGTGTTCGACGACGGCGGCGACGACATCGTCGCCGTCGACGGTATCGATATCGACATCGACGACGGCGAGTTCCTCGTCCTCGTCGGCCCGTCCGGCTGCGGGAAGTCGACGACGCTCCGCATGATCGCCGGCCTCGAAACCGTCACGGACGGTTCCGTCTCGCTCGGCGACCGCGTCGTGAACGACGTGAAGCCCCGCGACCGCGACATCGCGATGGTGTTCCAGTCGTACGCCCTCTACCCCCACATGTCGGTGCGGGAGAACATGGCGTTCGGCTTAGAGCAGTCGACGGAGATGTCGAAGGAAGAGCGCAACGAGGTCGTCGAGGACACCTGCGAGCTCCTCGGTATCGGCAACCTCATCGACCGGAAGCCCGGCGAGCTCTCCGGCGGCCAACAGCAGCGCGTCGCCCTCGGCCGCGCTATCGTCCGCGAACCCGCGGTCTTCCTGATGGACGAGCCGCTGAGCAATCTCGACGCGAAGCTCCGGTCGTCGATGCGGACGGAGCTCCAGCGCCTCCAGGAAGACCTCGACACGACGACGGTCTACGTCACGCACGACCAGACGGAAGCGATGACGATGGGCGACCGCATCGCCATTCTTAACGACGGCGAACTCCAGCAGGTCGCCACGCCCCTCGAAGCCTACCACCGGCCGGCGAACCGGTTCGTCGCCGGGTTCATCGGCGACCCGTCGATGAACTTCTTCGACGCGACGCTCGACGGCGACACCCTCGACGCCGGCGACTTCGAATACACGCTCTCCGAGGACACGCTCGCGGACCTCGGCGGCGCGACGGACATCACGATGGGCGTCCGCCCGGAGGACATCGAACTCGTCGACGCCGCCGACGGCCACCACGACTTCCCCGTCACCGTCGACGTCGTCGAGCCGATGGGGAACGAGAACAACGTCTACCTCGACCTGGCCGACACGTCCTTCGTCGGGGTCGTCTCCGGCCAGCGCATCGTCCACCAGGGCAGCGACGCCGCCGCCCGCATCCCCGAAGACGCCATCCACCTCTTCGACCGGAAGACCGGCGAAGCCCTCCACAACCGCGTGCTCGACGACGAGACCGCCGACGGCCTCGCCCGCTACTGACGAGACCGCCGCCGCCGGCCGATTCGCTCTCACCCGCTCTCGTTGCTCTCACCCGCTCTCGTTGCTCTCGCCTTCTCGCTGCTCTCAGGACCCACGCGCGGCGCGCTCGACGACCGGCGGGTGCGTATCTGCGTATCCGAGAAGAGAATTCGCGCTCGCGGAGTCGGTCAGCGCTCAGTCGCCCTGTCGTCGATCAGTCGTCAGTCAGCCGTCGATCAGCCCTCCAGTTAGCCGTCGGTGTCGTGGTCGGGTCAGTCGTCGTTTTCGAGGTGTTCGATGCATTCGAGGAGCGCGCGGCCGTTGTGGTACGCGCCCTTGTACATCGCGCCCTTCCGGCCGACCGGTTCGAGGGCCTCGGTGACGCCGGAGTGCCACTCGCCGTACTCCTCGTCGACGTGGTACTCTCGGATGAAGCCCCACGTCTCCTCGAAGGCGTCGCGGTAGCGGTCGTCGCCGGTGAACTCGTGCATGCGGAGCGCGCTCGTCATGCACTCCGCTTGGACCCACCAGGCCTTCACGCGGAAGGAGGCGGGTCCGTCGAGCGGGCCGAAGAAGTAGAAGCCGCCGTGTTCGTCGTCGTAGCCGTTCTCGAGAGAGAAGTCGAAGAGGCGCTCGTAGAGGTCGGCGAAGACGTGTTTCGAGACGCCGAGGGCGTCGGCGGCCTCCATCGTCAGCCAGACGTTCTCGAGGTCGTGGCCGTAGGAGACGACCCGGAAGTCCTCGTCGTCGAGCTTCGGCGTCCAGTCCGGCTCGTACTTGTCCGTACAGGCGGTGAGCCGTTTGCGAACGACGGTGTTCGTGAGGAGGTCGAGGAGCTCGTGCAGGCGCTCGCGCGCCGTCTCGTGCCCGGTGACCTCGTAGAAGGTCGTGAAGGCCTCCATGAGGTGGAGGTGGGTGTTCATGAGCTTCAGGCTCGGGTCGAGCACGCTCTCCCCGGACTCCTTCGGCGACCAGTCGGGCTCGATGTTCTCGAGGTAGGTCTGCCCCTCCGTAATCTGCGTCCAGTCGGGCGTGAAGTACTCGTCGTAGCCGCCGTGGGCGTGGTCTTTCGCGGCGTCGTCCACCGTCTCGAAGAGGTCGACGGCGAGCGCGCGGGCGTCCTCGTCGCCGGTCGCGCGGTAGTACTCGGAGAGCCCGTAGAGCGCGAACGACTGGCCGTAGAGGTGTTTGTTCTCCTTCTGGACCGTCCCGTCGCGGCCGACCTCCCAGTAGAAGCCGCCGTGCTCGTCGTCCCACATCTGCGTCGTGAGGAAGTCGTAGCCGAGCTCCGCCTCCTCGAGGTAGTCGCCGTCGACGGCGTCGGAGCTCGTGAGGCGCGCGAAGAACCACAGCATCCGCGACTGCGTGACGATCATCTTGTCGTCGTTCCCCGCGAACGCGCCCTCCCGGTCGAAGCTCAGGCGGTAGCCGCCGTGCTCCTCGTCGAGACACCGCGGCAGCCAGAAGTCGAGAACGTTCTCCTCTAAGACCTGCCGGAGTTCGGGCACGTGGGCCGCGAGCCCATCGCTCTTACTCATGTCCGAGTCATTACCAGCCCGCCACTAATCCCTATCGGGTACCGTTCGCACCCCGCCCGCGAACGTCCCTCCGAGACTACTGAAACGCGTATCAGCGAACGTTTTTCGGCGTTCGACCGAACACTGCCGGTGTGGCGGCCCCGCCCGAGTGCCCGTGATTCGTCGCGACTCCACCCCGCCCGCCCTCGTCGTGAAGTACTACCTCTACGAGGCGACGGCGACCTACGGGTTCTTCTGGCCGGTGTTCACGCTGTTCTTGCTCTCCCGCGACCTCACGTTCGCGCAAATCGGGCTGCTCGGCAGTCTCTCCGCCGCCGCGAGCGTGCTCGGAGAGATTCCGACCGGCTACGTCGCCGACCGCCTCGGCCGACGGGTCGCGCTCGCGCTCGGCTCCGCGCTCCTCTCCGTCTCGCTCGTCGGACACGTCGTCGCACGCGGCTTCCCCGCGTTCGCCGCGCTCTGGGTCCTCTGGGGTGCCGGACGGGCGTTCCGCTCCGGGAGCGCCGACGCGTGGCTCTACGACGCGCTCGAGGACCGACTCGACGCCGCCGACGCGTTCACGCGAATCCGCGGCCGCGGCAGCAGCGTCAACCAGACCGTCAGCGCCGTGTCGATGCTGACGGCCGGCGCTCTCTACGCCGTCGACGACCGCCTCCCGCTCGTCCTCGGAGCCGTCGTCGCCGCCGCCGCGATTCCCGTCGTCTGGACGTTCCCCACGCCCGAAACCCGCGCTGCCGACGCCGAGAGTGCGGCCGGCTTCGCCGAGACACTGCGCGTCGTCCGCGCCACACTCACCGCTCCCGCCCTCCGCCGCGTGGTGCTCTACGCCGCGGTCGTCTTCGCCGCCGTCGGCGCGGTCGACACCTTCATCCAGCCGGTCACGACGACGACGCTCGGCTTCCCCGAGGCCGCCCTCGGTCCGCTCTACGCCGCGTTCAGCGTCGCCTCTGCGGTCGCGGGGTACGCCGCTCCGCGGATCGAACGCGCGCTCTCTCCCCGCCGCGCGCTCGCCGTCCTTCCGGCGTTCGTCGCCGCCGCCCTCGCGCTTCCCGTCGTCGCGCCGCTCGCCGCGCTCCCGGCGTTCGTCGCCGCGAAGGCCGGCCGTGCGGCCGTCGACCCGATCCTCGGCGGCCACCTCAACGACCACGCGAGCGCCGTCGGTCGCGCGACGCTCCTGAGCGCCGCGTCCCTCCTCTACGCGCTCGTCCGCGTCCCCGCGAAACCCGCGGCCGGCGCGCTCGCCGACGCCACGACACCCCTCTGCGCCGTCGCCGCAGTCGGCGCGTGCCTCCTCTTCGCCGCGGGACTCTTCGCTGTCAGCGACGCTTCGACCGGGACCCGTCCGCAGAACGAATCCGCGTAGCTCCGAACCCGCCTACCCCGCGTGCTCTTCGTACTCCTCGGGCGTGTACGTCGAGAGTTCGAGCGCGTGGATGTCCGTCGTCATGTGCTCGCCGAGCGCGTCGTACACCAGCTGGTGTTGCTGGACGAGCGACAGCCCGTCGAACGCCGGCGACACGACGGTCGCGCCGAGGTGGTCGTCGTCGTGCGGGCCGCGCGTCCGGAAGACGTCCGCCTCCGCGTCCTCGATGCCGTCCTCGATGAGCGCCTCGATATCTTCGAGTGAGAGTTCCATACCTCTCGGTCGGGGCTATGGGGAGAAAAACACGGCGACAGCCGACTCAGGTCCAGCGGTCGAGCCCGGTCTGCACGAGCGACTCCTCGATGCGGGCGAACCCGCGTTCGACTTCGCCCGCGTCGACCTCCCACTCGTCGAGGACGTACTCGCGGGCCGCGTCGAGGTCCGGGTCGAGGTCGAGGTCCACGTCGTACTCCTCCGTGACTGGTGGGTCGAGGAAGAGGTCGCGGATGCGGTCCGCGTTCGCCATCTCGCGGCCCTCCGCGTCGAGGACGGCGTGGAGGTCGCCGTGCTCTCGCACCGCCTTCAGCGCCGTCTTCGGCCCGAAGCCGCTGACTCCCTCGTTGAAGTCCGTGCCGCAGAGGATGGCGACGTCGACGAGCTGCTCGCGCGTCAGGCCGTGCTCGTCGAGGGTCGCGGCGAGGTCCATCAGCTCGGGGTCGCCCTTGCTCGTGAGCTGGCGGAGCGTGCGCGGCGCGCCGAAGAGCAAGCAGTCGTAGTCGTCGCTCCCCGCGTAATCCACGTCGTCGTCCTCGGCCGCCATCCACGCACACTGCGCCTCGCCCTCCGCGGCGGCCTCGACCTGCGGCACGTCCAGAGCGTCGAGGAGCTCGCGGCTCGTCTCGTGAATCGTCTCCGTGAGCCGCTGCGTCTGCGAGTCGAGGCGCGCGACCTCGACGCGGTCACCCGCCTCCTTCGCGGCTTCGAGTTGCTCCTCGCGCTTCTCGCGCGCCGCGCGCCGCTCTTCGATCTCGTCCGCTTTCAGCTCCGTGACCGCGCCGTCCCAGACGAATATCGGAACGAGGTCGTGCTCGAAGAACTTCGGGAGGCCCTGCACGATTCCAACGAGGTTCGCGACTTCCTCGCCCTCGCTCGTCGTGTAGACACCGTCGCGCGTCCACTTCACCGTCGTCGTGAGGTACTTGTACAGCCAGTTGTGCGCGTCCACCGCGACGACGCGCCCCTCCAGGTCCTCGAAGGGGACGTCTTCGATGGCGGCGAGCTGCCGGAGATCCGCGTTTCCCATCACTCCCGCTTCGGCGTTCCACCGCCTTAACTCACGCTCACTCCGCTCCGCCCGCAGTTCACGCCGCCCGGTACACGCCTCGCGCCGTCCGACCTACGCCTCACGCGGCCTCGTCGACGTCAACGCGCGCGGGCGGCCCGCGGTCTCGGCGTTCTTCCACGAAGGCTTCTTCCGCGTCGCTGAGGTCGCGGTCGAGGTAGCGGACGAGCCCTTCGCCGTACGACGCCGCGGCGTCCGCCGGCGCGGGGCGTTCGAGGACGAGTTCGGCGATGCCGGTCTCTCGCCCCGTCCACCCGAACCCGGCCTTGTGGAGCGCGTGATAGGCGAACGGGTTGTTCACGGCGATGCGAACGCGCTCTGCCCGTCCGTCGAGCAAGGCGGCGGCCGTGAACGCGCAGAGCCGCGGGCCGACGCCCTCGCCCTTCCGGCCTTCGCGGACGGTGACGTACCGGAGCCACCAGACGTCGCCGTCCGTGCGGTCGGCGTTGAACGCGACGGCGGCGACGACCTCGCCGTCCTCCCGCGCGACCGCCTTCCCCGTGTTCGACATCACGAACTTCCCCGCGTACGCGAACTCCCGCCAGTCCAGTTCGAGCGTCGGCCCCTCGTCGGGGTCGCCGACGACCTCGTACTCCATGCGCCGACGTACGCCCGCCGGGTCCCTTAGGTATACGACTCCGCGGGCGGACTACTCGAACCGTGCACGACGTTCCGCTCTTCGACCGGCTCGCGCCGCTCTACGACCCCGTGATGCCGTCCGCCGACGTCGACGCGGTGCGCGCGGGCTTCGCGAACGCCACGCGCGACGTCGCGCGCGTCCTCGACCTCGCCGGCGGCACCGGCCGCGTCGCCCGCGAACTCGACGAGGAAGCGGTCGTCCTCGACGCCTCCCGGGAGATGCTCCGGCGAGCGCACGCCCGCGGTCTCCCCGCCGTCCTCGGGGACGCTCGCTTCCTCCCGATCCGCGACGGCGCGGTCGACGCCATCGTCGTCGCGGAAGCCCTCCACCACCTCCCCGACCACGACCGCGTCTTCCGCGAATGCGCCCGCGTCCTCCGCCCCGGCGGCGTGCTCGTCGTCCGCGACGTCGACCCGACGGCGCTCCGCGGCCGCCTCTTCGTCGCCGCCGAACGCGCCTTCGGCTTCGACTCCCGGTTCTACGCGCCCGACGACCTCGCCGCCCGCCTCGATAGCGCCGGCTTCGACGCCGCCGTCCCCGAACCCGGCTTCACGTACACCGTCACCGGTCGTCTCGCCGGCGCGGAACCGTGAAAGCGAAAGGCGCTGATGGAAAACCCCGAGGTATGCAGTTCGCTTCCGTCTCCCGAACGGCGCTCCGCCGGTACGCCGTCGGCGACGCCGCCGCCATCCTCCTGTTCGTGATCGTCGGAGAGCTCCAGCACGGCAACCCGGTCGCGCGCGCCGCGGTCGCCGTCCTCCCCTTCGCCGCCGCGTGGGCCCTCGCCGCCTACGGCCTCGGCGTGTACGCGAGCGACACCGAGACGTCACTCCGCGCGAACCTCGGCCGCGTCGCCGCCGCGTGGGCCCTCGCCGACGTCCTCGCCCAAGTCATCCGCGTCGCCGTCGGCGAGGCCGCTCCCGGCGGCGCGCTCGTCCTCTTCGCGGCCGTCACCTACCTCTTCGGGGTCCTCTTCCTCGGTGTCTGGCGCGTCGCCGCGCTCGCCATCGCCGCCTACCGCGACTGACCGACGGCCCCGAACTTCTCAGCATCCTAAACAACCGACTCGACGCCGAACGGCGAAGCGGAACCTCCGTAAAACACCGTATCTGTCCCTCGGAGTTCCCTCAGTGCTTCTCAGGGGGTGGTGTGGCTCCTAGTCGCACGCCGGATTAGCAATCCGTTTCCACTGTATAAGTTATTAGTTGCCACCAGAAATCCCACGTATTGATTTCTCACGACTTCTCCGAGTATTATGGAAAACACTTATCCCTCCGTGTCGCCTACTATCTGATACATTATGACTGAGTATTACGACTACGTTCTCGGCCTCATTCCCCTCGCACTCATCGGCATCTCGGGCACTCTCAGCGTCGGCGGCTTCGGCACCACCACCGCCGTCGTCGCCGGCGCACTCGTCGCCGTCGCCCTCACCGGCCACGCCCTCTTCGTCAACGGCCCCACCGACGCAGTCCCCACCGGCGACGTCACCCCCGACCGCGCCCCAGACGCCCCCGCCGTCGAATTCGCCGACTAACCCCACCGCCTCTCACACTTCTCCCGTTCTCTTCACGCTCTCCCGGCGTCCCCGCCACCGACCGCGTCCCCTTCGTCTCTCCCCGACTTCTCGCTCGCGCCCTCTCGACCCCATACCGAACCGCTGGCTCGCGTGTCGTTCACTGCGTTCGCTCCCGCTCATTCCCGCGGTTCTCACTCGGCCGCTTCGCGGCCTTGTTCCGAACCGCGTTCCTCCTCAACGCTTTTTCCTCTCCCCCACTAACGCTCGACTATGCCTACGTTCCGGTATCTGAGCAGTGCGGACGTCGACGACCTCGCGGAACCCGCGGACTACGTCGACGTCGTCCGCGACGCCTACCGCCAGCGCGGCGAGGGCGCGCCCGCCGAACCCCGAACGCGCCTGCCGAGCGAGGACCCGCCCGGGTTCTTCACGAGCTACGCCGCGCGCCTCCCCGACACCGGCGCGATGGGCGGCTACATGTACAGCGGCGGGTTCAGCTCCCGGGACGCCTTCTTCATGACGCCGCTCTTCGACGCCCACTCCGGCGAACCGCTCGCCCTTCTCGACGGCGCGAGCATGAACCCCTTCAAAACTGGTGCGACCGGTGCCGTCGGCGTCGACGCGCTCGCCCGCGAGGACGCGTCCACCGTCGCCGTCATCGGGAGCGGCGCGCAGGCCCGCGGCCAACTCCGCTGCACCGCGGCAGTCCGCGACCTCGACACCGTCTGGGTCTACTCCCCGACGAAAGAACACCGCGAGGCGTTCGCGGGCGACACGAACGCGGAACTCGACGCCGCCGTCGCCGCCGTCGCGTCCAGCGACGCCGCCGTCGAGGACGCCGACATCGTCATCACCGCGACCAACGCCTCCAGCCCCGTCTTCGACGGCGACGCGCTCGAAGCCGGCGCGCACGTCACCGCGATGGGCCAGTACACGCCCGGGAAGAACGAGCTCGACACGACCACCGTCGAACGCGCGAAGTACGTCGTCGACCTCGAAGCCCGCGCCACACAGGACGCCGGCTCCTGGCTCAACGCCCTCGACGAAGGCGTCGTCGAGGAAGACGACCTCTACGGCGAACTCGGCGACATCGTCGCCGGCGACATCCCCGGCCGCGAGACCGAGGACGAAGTCACCGTCTTCGACTCCGGCGGGACCGGCATCGAGACCGCCGCCGCCGCCCACATGCTCTACGAGCGCGCCGTCGAGAAGGGACGAGGCACCGACCTCGAACTCGCCGCCGCGAGCGACGCCCTCACCGGCGAATAACCGACTGACCCCCTCCGAGCCTTTTTCACCGAAGACGCGGCCATCCCGGGCCGTGACTTGACACTCGCCTCGACGCGTCCGCGATAGTGCGACGACACGCGTCGAGAATCGCTTTGCTTCCGTCGCCAGTTCGCCCTACAGGTACGGCCCGAGTCCGAGCGCGCCGACGAGGCCGTAGCCGGAGAGGAGCGCGCCGACGAGATAGCCGAAGATCGCGCCGCCGTTGAGGAGCGGGAGACCGGCGTGCGCGCGGCCCTTCAGGACCATCCGGAGGAGGACCATGAGCCCCGCCAGCGTCCCGACGATCGCGCCGAGCGCCGGGAGCTCGACGCCGAGCACCGCCGGCGCGTCGAGGAAGAACGCCGCGCTCGCCACCAGAATCGTCGGCATCACCGCGTCGCCGAGCCCGATGAAGAGCGCGTCCCGCTCGAAGCCCTCGTCCGCCTCCTCGCCCTCGCCGTCAGCAGCCGTCGCGTCGCCACCAGCGTCACCGTCACCGTCAGCGTCGGCTTCGGGTTCGCCGTCGTCGGCGGCGGCCTGGTCGTCCGTGCGTTCCGCCATCTCTTCGGCCTCTTCGAGGTAGGAGTAGCCGAGCGTCACGGGGATGACGAGGAGGACGGGGACTCTGAGCCGCATCACGCCCGACGCGAGCGTGAGCATGTGCTTCGTCCGATAGACGCTGATGGCGTCGTATATCGCGAGGAGCGACAGCAGGATGATGGCCGGGAGGATACCGAAGCTGATGCCGAAGAGACCGGCCGCGCCCATCCCCATCAGGACGCCGGCGGCGTCGAGGACGTACCACTCCGGGTGGAAGAGGAGCGCGCCCATCACGACGGCCGCGCCGACCCACGGCGTGACGTTCGCGCCCGCGACCGCGAGCGGCGGGAGGACGACCGAGAAGACGTACGCCGTCACGAGCCCGCTCGTCGCGACGATGAAGTAGCGGAGGATGGACTCGCCGCCGAGCTTGATCGCGGCGAGAATGCCGGCGGTCGCGACGAGAAGCACGCCGACGTAGAGGAGGCTGTTCGTCGGGTCCTGCGGGTTCGGCACGGTCTGGTAGCCCGCGGCCTCGAACGGGCCGACGAGCGCGAGCGCGCCGAGCTGCACCGCGAGAAAGAGCGCGGCGGTGCCGACGACGGCGACGGAGACTCGCTGACGCTGATTCATACTCCCGCGTTCACCCGCCTGCCGTTTGGCCGTTCCGGCTTCGACGAATCCCCGCTAGCGTCGGTAGAGGGACTTCCCGAGGTAGCTCGCGGGACGCTCGCCGGCGTTCGGCGTGACGGCGACGTACGGCCGGTCGACGGGGCCGAAGACGTCGACGACGCGCCCGATCTCGTCGAGCTGGTCGTCGAGGAGGAAGTCGCCGATGTCCGCGTGGTCCTCGCCAGGGGCGCGGACGACGAGGAGGCCTTGGGCGGTGCGAACGCCCTCGCCTGCCTTCTTCATCAGCTGCGGAGCGCGCCGACGTACGCGGCGACGGCCTGGAGGAGGTCGGACTTCCCGGCGTCGTCGGCGTCCTTCACGAGCACGCGGCCGTCGGCGCGCCACGGCGCGCGCGAGTACGTCTTCTCGCGTTCGATGACGGCGTCGTAGCCGACCTGCCGGACGGCTTCGGCGATCTCGTCCACGGTCGGTTCGCCGACGGCGAGTCCGAGCGACACCCGCCGCCCCTCGCTGCGCGTTCGCTCCGCGTCGAGGTACGCGGGCCAGATAACGTTCTCGACCATACCGGGAGGTAGTGGGGTGGGCCGGTAAAACGTGTCGGAGGCCCGGAGGCGGCCGCGGACGGGACGTCGACAGTAGCTGACGCGCCGCGCTCGGAGACCTTTCAACTCTTTACGCGGCCGTTCGTCGTAGCCCGTATGCGCGTCCTCCTCGCCGCGCTCCTCGTCACCGCGACGCTCGCTGGCGCGCCGCTCGGCGCGACGGCGGCGAACGGGAGCGGGAACGAAATCGTCAGAACCGCCACGCTCTCGCTCACGCCCGACCAGCCGGGGAGCGTGCACGCGGAGGTCTCCTACGACCTCCCGGACGGCCTGCGGTCGCTCTCCGTCACGCCCGACTCGACGCTCACCGTCGTCGACGCCGAGGGCTTCCGGAAGGACGGAAACAGCTACGTCTGGGACGGCCGGACGGAGTCGCCGTCGCTCTCCGTCCGCGTGCAGGTGAACCGGACGTACGACGGCCGGCACGCGACCGACACCCGGCAGGGCTACTCGTTCGTCGCGACGCCCGACTGGGCCATCGCGCCCGTGCCGACGATGCGGACGTCGTGGACGTGGGTCGGCTCGGGGCAGGTAACGCTCGACCGCGTCGCCGAAATCGACGGTGAGGGAGCGACGGGCGGTGAAATCGCCTACCTCGGCCCGCACGAGACCTACACGGCGTCCGCCGCGAACCAGGATCTCACGCTGGTCGTGCCCGAAGCGGCGACGCCGGCTGAACGCCCGGAGGCCGTGCTCGCGGCGCTCGCCGACGCCTCGATGCGCCTCCAGGTAGGCGCGCGCGACCCGTCGGTGTTCTTCGTCGCCGCGCCGACGGGCGTCGGCTGGGGGCCGGCGGGTCTGGAGTACGGCGGGAGCGACGTCTGGGTAGAGGCCGACCAGCGCCTCGACACGCCCGGCGACACGTGGGTGCACGAGTACGTCCACACGCGGCAGGCGTACGAGCCGACGGCGGCGACGCAGTGGACGATTGAGGCGACCGCGGTCTACGCGTCGCTCCTCGTCGACCTGGAAGCGGGCCGTATCGGCTTCCCCGCGTTCCACGACACGCTCGCGGAGGGGACGAACGAGCGCTACGCGGGCGCGGTTCTCTCCGAGCCGTCGACGTGGGACAGCGCCCTCGTCCCGTACCGAACGGGCGCGCTCACCGCCGCGAACATCGACTACGGCCTCCGCGTGGGGGACCGCGGGTCGTACGCGGACGTCCTCGGCTACCTGAACGCGTACGACGGGAACGTCACGCAGTCGGTGTTCCTCGACGCGGTGGCGGCGGCGGGCGACCGGTCGGACCGCGTCGCGGCGGAACGCTGGACGGAGACGACGGCGACGCCGGAGATGTGGTCGCTCGCCGAGCACGACCGCGCGTTCGAGACGCTCCCCGCGCGAATCGCGATGTCCTTCCCGGCGACGGCGTTCCGCGTGACGGGGCCGACCCGGAACGTTTCGACCGCGACGCCGCCGACGATGGTCGCCGGGGAGACGTTCACCGCGACCGTGGACGTAGCGAACACCGGCGGCGAACCCGGGAACTACTCCGTCCTGCTCGACGGCCCGAACGAGACGGTCGAGCGCGCCACCGGGACGCTCGGCGCTGGCGAGAACGCGACGGTGACGCTCACGCACACGTTCACGGAAACGGGGACGTTCACGCTCACGGCGGGCTACCGCACCGTCGACGTCACCGTCCTCCCGCCCGCCGACCCCGTCGTCTCGAACGTCTCCGCCGCCGCGACGAACGTCACCGCCGGCGACAACGTCACTGTCGCCGTGACCGTGTCGAACCCGGCGAACCGCCCGGCGAACGGCTCCATTCCGGTCACGCTCGACGGGACGGAAGTCGGTGCCGTCACCGTCGCTCTCCCGCCCGGCGCGTCGACTACAGAGTCCGTGGAGGTGACCGTCCCGACCGCCGGCCGCCACACCGTCAGCGCCGGGGGTCAGTCCGTCACGGTCGAGGCGATGGAGCCGCGGCGGACCGCCATCGGTACGCCCGGGTTCGGCGTCGCGACGGCGCTCAGCGCGCTCCTCGCGCTCGCGCTCTCCCTCGCCGCGGCGGGCCGCCGACGGTAGGGGCGGGCCGAAGCGTTCTTTCGCGTGCCGGCCGTCCACCGCGGTAGCTGATGCGCGCACACGCCACCGCCGCCCTCGCCGTCCTCCTCGTGCTCGCCGGCTGCGCCGGCGTTGGCCCGCTCCCGGACGCCTCGAACGCCGGGGCTCCGACCGCTTCGGGGCCGAGCGCCGGCGGCGACGCCGTGACCGTGCACGTCACGCGCGTCGTCGACGGCGACACCATCGACGTCACGTACGCGAACGGGACGAGCGACACCGTCCGGCTCGTCGGCATCGACACCCCGGAGACGCACGCCGAGAACACGCCGAGCGAGTTCACCGGCGTTCCGGAGACCGACGCCGGCCGCGCCTGCCTCGGCCGCTGGGGCGAGGAGGCGAGCGCGTTCGCCACAGCGCGCCTCGCCGACCGGAACGTCACGCTCACCTTCGACCCGAACACCGACCGCCGCGGCTACTACGGCCGCCTCCTCGCGTACGTCTCCGTCGGGAACACGACCTATAACTACGCCGCCGTCGCCGAGGGGTACGCTCGCGTCTACACGGACAGCGAGTTCTCCCGCGAGGACGCGTACGTGCGCGCCGCCGACGACGCCCGCGCCGCGAACCGCGGGCTCTGGACGTGCCGCACGCCCGCCACCGACGGCGGAACCGACACCGGCAGAACCGACACTGGGGGAACGACGACAAGTGACGCCACCACGACGACCGCGGCGGACGGCGGCAGTGCGAGCGCCGCGCTCGCCGTGCGCGTGCACGCCGACGCCGACGGCCCGGACGGCGAGAACCTGAACGACGAGTACGTCGTCCTCACGAACACCGGCGACAGCGCGCTGGCGATGGGCGGGTGGACGGTCACCGACGCGGCCGACCACACCTACACGCTCCCGGACGAGTTCACGCTCCCCGCCGGGGACGCCGTCACCGTCCACACGGGGCGCGGAACGGACACCGCGAACGACCTGTACTGGGCCGCCGGCAGCCCGCTCTGGAACAACGACGGCGACACCGTCACGGTCCGCGCGGCGAACGGAAGGCGCGTCGCGGAGCACACCTACCCCGGGTAGGCCGCGGTGTTTATGCGTTCGCGCGGCGTAGCCGGCGACGATTCGAATGGAGCGCCGTCGATTTCTCAGCGCCGCGGTCGCCGCGACAGCGACGGCGACCACGGCCGGCTGTCTCGGCGGCTTCGACCCGAGCGCAATCGACTGGCACTACGACTACGACACGGAGCGCCGCGGGGAGAAACTCGTCGTCACCGTCACGGGCGACGTGCGGAACACCGCCGCGACGACGCTCACCTCCCTCGACGTCGTCAGCACGGTCGTTCGCGCCGACAACGCGCCGCTCGCGCAGCAGACGAAGACGCTCTCCCGACTCGCGAGCGGGGAGTCGGCGTCCTTCGAGTTCGAGTTCCCGTTCGTCGGCGACCGCATCGACGCGGTCGACGGGGCAGTCGTCGAAGTCAAGCCGCAGAAGTCCCTCTGACCCGGATTCCCCGCCGGTTATTTATACGATGACCGCGTCATTACCGGTGATGGCAACCGGTACGGTCGCCTTTTTCAATGACGAGAAAGGCTACGGATTCATCGAGACGGACGAGGCGGACGAGGACGTGTTCTTCCACATGGAGGACGTCGGCGGCCCCGACCTCGAAGAAGGGCAGGAAGTCGAGTTCGACATCGAAGAAGCGGACAAGGGACCGCGAGCGAAGAACGTCACGCGCCTGTAGCGCGACGTCGACTCGCTGACGCGGCGCTCGCCGTTCGAGCGCCGCGGCTTCCACGAACGCCGTTCTCTCACCGAAGCTACGCTCCGAGCAGCGACTCGACGGACGCGACGTCTCCCTGTTCGATTCGCGACCGGCGACGGCGTCGTCGCCCGGCCGCTCGTCCAGTACGGTCGGTGGCGGTGCGGTTTCGCCCGTTCAGGCGCGGGGCGTGCGCGCCCCGGTGGCGTCGGCGTCCGCGTCGGCCTCGACGAGCGCGTCCGGGTCGAGGTCGGCTTCAGCTTCGACGAGTTTCTCGAAGGCGTTGTCGTACATCGTTCGCGTCTCGAACGTGACGGGGGAGTCGCCGCGGAGGGTGTACTCGCCGTTCTGGGCGACGACGACTTCGCCGCCCCTGAAGCCGTCGATGGCGTGCGTGCCGGTGAAGTGTGTCGTCTCGACGGTGACGACTTCCGCGCCGATGGTGACCTCGTCGACGTCGTCGTGTGAGAGCGCTTCCCGGGCGAGCGTGACCGCATCACGCCGGTTCCCCGAGCGGTGAACCGAGGCGATGCGCGTTCGAATACTCATCGCCGCGTCGATACGCCACACCCGGTATATAGCGTTGTGTGATAGCCCTCGGGCTGTCCGCCCCCGCTCGGGTTTAACCCGTCCGCTAACGGTCGGGTTGACCAGCGCTTCGCTCGGTCGGGAATCGCGTGGCGGCGGTCGAAAACCGGACGCTGGCGGCCGTCTGGTCGCGACGAGTGAGAACGCTTTTGCTGTTCGTGTCCGAGTTGCCGCGCGTGTATCCGACACCGCGATTCGCCGTCGTCTTGGCGCTCGTCGCCCTGCCGTTCGTCGCCGCTGCGGTCGCTCCCGCCGTCTACCGGCGGTTCGGTGACCGCACCGGCTACTTCGCGGCCGGTGTCGCGGGCGTCTGTTTCGCTCTCGTCGTCGCCCTGTCCGGCACGCAGGGCGCGACGAGCGTGCCGTGGGTTCCCACCCTCGGTATCTCGCTCTCCTTCTACGTCGACTCGCTCGCCGTCCTCGTGGGGTATCTCGCGAGCGGCGTCGGCGTCCTCGTCTTCCTCTACTCCGTCGGCTACATGGCCGACCACCACGGCGCGGGCAAATACTACGCCACCATGCTCGCCTTCATGGGCTCCATGCTCGGCGTCGTCTTCGCCGGCGACCTCGTCGCCCTCTTCCTCTTCTGGGAGATGACGAGCCTCTGCTCGTTCCTCCTCGTCGGCCACGACTCCGACGACCGGGAGGCGCGGCGCTCGGCGCGAAAAGCCTTCGTCGTCACCGTCGGCGGCGGACTCTTCCTCCTCCTCGCCATCATCCTCGTCTCCGTCGGCGTCGGCACGACGAGCGTCGCCGAACTCCTCGCCGACCCCGCCGGGACGCGCGCCGCGCTCGAATCCGCCGGCCTCCTCCTCCCCGTCACCGGCCTCGTCGCCGTCGGCGCGGGCGCGAAATCCGCACAGGTCCCGCTCCACATCTGGCTCCCGGACGCGATGGCCGCCCCGACGCCCGTCTCCGCCTTCCTCCACTCCGCGACCATGGTCAAGGCCGGCGTCTTCCTCTTCGGCCGCCTCCGCCCCGTCCTCGACACCGGCGAGTGGGGCTTCTGGATCGCCGCGCTCGGCCTCACCACGATGTGCGTCACCGCGCTCCTCGCCGTCGCCGCCGACGAACTCAAAGAACTCCTCGCGTACTCGACGGCGAGCCACCTCGGCCTCCTCACCGCCGGCTTCGGTTTCACTTCTCTCCTCGGCGCTGAGACCGGCGCGTTCCAGTTCATCGCGCACGCGACGTTCAAAGCCCCCCTCTTCCTCGTCGCCGGCATCGTCATGCACGCCGCACACACCCAGGAGCTCGACGAGCTCTCCGGCGTCCGCCACGCCCTCCCCGTCACCGCCCTCGTCGCCGTCATCGCCGGCCTCGGAATGGGGGGTATCCCGCCGTTCAACGGCTTCTACGCCAAGGAGTTCCTCTTCGAGGCCGCGTGGGAGGCGGCCGTCCACGACGGCGGCGTCTACTGGCTCTTCCCCGTGCTCGCCGTCGTCGGCAGCATCTTCACCTTCGTCTACGCCATCCGGTTCGTCGCCGTCTTCTTCGGCGACACCACGCCCGCGCTCGACGACGTCCACGCGCCCGGCGCGTCGATGCTCGTCCCCGTCGTCGTCCTCGGCGGCATCGCGCTCGCCATCGGCCTCGGCGGCGTCTCCGCCGCGCTCGGCGCGCCCCCGACGCACTTCAACCACTTCGTCGGCGACATCGCCACCGCCGTCGGCGGCGGCGGCGAGGGCGGCCACGGCCACGCCTTCTCCTACTACATCCCGACGCACCTCACGCCCGCCGTCGGGATGAGCGCCATCGCCATCGGCGCGGGCGCGCTCCTCTACCCGTACCGCGACCGCATCGGCGCGGCCGTCGACGCCGTGACGAGCACGCCCGGACTCGCCGCGAACTGGTGGTACCGCTTCCTCCTCGACGGCGCGGCGAACGTCTCCTTCCGCGCGGACGAACTCGTCGACCCGCGCCGCATCCGCTCCTACGCGACGGCGTTCCTCGCGACCGCTATCGCCGTCACCGCGCTCGGCTACACCGTCACCGGCGGTGTCCTCCCGCGCGCGCTCTCCGCGTTTACGGTCACGCTCGACCCCGAGCTCGCCATCGTCTTCCTCGTCGCCGTCGTCGCCACCGCCGGCGCGATACAGGCCGACAGCCACCTCGCGGGCGTCCTCGCGCTCTCCGTCCTCGGCTTCATGGTCGCCATCTTCTTCGTCGTCGCGAACGCCCCCGACGTCGCGCTCACGCAGATCGTCGTCGAGACGCTCGTCTTCGTCGTCTTCCTCCTCGTCCTCTCCGAACTCCCCGAATACTACGGGGAGATCTCGTCGAGTCGAGCGACGCGCGACGGCCTGCTCGCCGTTCTCGTCGGCGCGCTCGTCACCACGAGCGCGCTCGCCGCCACGTACCGCCAGCCAGACACCATCGCGGGCTACTTCGCTGAACACGCCGTCCCCGACGGGGGCGGCCACAACATCGTGAACGTAATCCTCGTCGACTTCCGTGGACTCGACACGCTCGGGGAGATCTCCGTCATCGCCATGGCGGGTCTCGCCGTACTGACCGTCGTCGCTATGCGCGAACGGGGTGAAGCACAGTGACGACCGTCATCCTCCGCACCGTCACCCGAACGGTCGTCCCGCTCGCCGTCGTCGTCGCCGTCGCCCTCTTCGCACAGGGCCACAACCTCCCCGGCGGCGGCTTCATCGCCGGCGTCCTCACCACCACCGCGGTCGCCCTCACCTACATCACGTACGGGCTGGACGCCGTCGAAGAAGAGATCCTGAACCGCGAACCCGGCACCGTCTTCGAGCACATCGAACACGGCGTCATCGACGAGTACACCGGCCTCGTCGCCGCCGGCCTCGGCGTCTCCGTCGCCGCCGCCTGCGCCGGCGTCGTCTTCATGTGGCTCACCGGCATCGAAACCGCGTTCTTCGCGCAGAGCTTCCTCATCTTCCACCACGTCCCGCTCGCCGGCGAACTCGAAGTCGCCTCCGCCGCCGTCTTCGACGCCGGCGTCTACGGCGTCGTCGTCGGCGCACTCCTCACGGTGGTTTCGGTGGTGAGCGCCGAATGAGGTGGAGACGTCGAGCGAAGCGAGACGTCTCCGAACGAGCGAGCGGTGGCGAGAACGGAGTTCTCGCTCGCAACCGGAACGCTCCGCGTTCCGGTGACGGGGAGCGAACGCGACCCGCGAGCCTGCGGTGTCCAGCGCGACGAGACGTCTCCGAACCAGCGGGCGGCAGCGTCACGGCCACGCTGCTCGCGTTCACAGGGGGTGTGTGCGCGTGACCGAAGTCGTCCTCTCCGTGGGTATCGGCATGCTGTTCGCCATCGGGACGTTCCTCGTGCTGCGCCGCGACCTCGTGCGCGTCATCTTCGGCGTCATCGTGCTGAGTCAGGCGACGAACGTCTACCTCATCACGATGGGCGGCATTCAGGGCGTCGCACCGGTCGTCGGCGGCCACGGCGGTCACGGTGAGACGGCGGTGACGGACCCGCTCGTGCAGGCGCTCGTCCTGACCGCGGTCGTCATCGGACTGGCGACGACGGCGTTCGCGCTCGTCCTCGCCTACCGCGTCTACGAGGAGCACGGAACCATCGACTTAGACCGCCTGCAGGGGGTGGAGCGATGACGACGACGCACGCCGTCGTCGCGCCGCTCGCCGTCGCGTTCATCACGGCGGTGGCGACGCTCGCCGGCCGCGCACAGCCGTCCGTCCGCCGCACCGCGAGCACGCTCGGCGTGTTCGCGTACGCCGCCGCGGTCGCCTACCTCGACTACGCGGTCCTCACGGGCGACGGGAGCGTGCTCGCCTACCAGGTCGGCGGCTGGGTCGCGCCGTACGGCATCAGCTTCGTCGCCGACCCGCTCTCCGCGTTCTTCCTGACGCTCACCGCGCTCGTCGCCGTGCCGAGCCTGCTCTTCGCCCTCCGCGACCTCGACGGCTACGGCGACCAGTTCTTCCACCCGCTCTACGCCTTCCTCCTCGTCGGCGTCACCGGCGGATTCCTCACCGGCGACCTCTTCAACCTCTTCGTCTGGTTCGAAGTGACGCTCCTCGCGAGCTACGCGCTCGTCGCGTTCCGGAGCACGGGGAAGGAGACGCTCGCCGCGACGCGCTACCTCGTCGTGAACCTCGTCGGGAGCGCGCTCATGCTCGTCTCCATCGGCGGACTCTACGGCGTCACCGGCACGCTCAACATCGCCGACGTGGCGCGCCGGGTCGCCGACCCCGCCGCGTACAACGTCGACCCCGTTCCCGTGCTCGGCCTCGCGCTCCTCCTCATCAGCGTGTTCGCGCTGAAAGCCGGGCTCGTCCCGCTCCACTGGTGGGTGCCGAGCGTCTACGACGCCGCGCCGCCCGCCGCCGCCGCGCTCCTCTCCGGCGTCGTGAAGAAGGTCGGAGTCTACGCCATCCTCCGCCTCTCCTTTACCGTCCTCCAGGGCAGCGCGATTCCCGTCCCCGTTCGGCTCTTCGGGCTGTCGACGCCGCTCGACGTCGTCGGCGTCGTCCTCCTCGTCATGGCCGCGGGAAGCGTCCTGCTCGGCGGGCTCACCGCGGTCGACAGACCGTCGCTCGCCGGGACGTTCGCGTACTCCAGCATCGGCCAACTCGGCTTCATCGTCGTCCCGCTCGGCATCGCGGCGATTGAACCGAGCGTCCGCACGCTCGCGCTCACCGCCGCGCTCGCCTACGCGCTCGCCCACGGCCTCGCGAAAGCCCTCCTCTTCCTCGTCTCGGGTACGATTTCCGACGCCACCGGGACGACCCGCCTCAGCGACATCGGCGGGCTCGCGGGTCGCTCCCCGCTCCTCGCGGGGGCCTTCCTCGTCGGCGTGCTCTCGCTCGTCGGCGTCCCGCCGCTCGTCGGGTTCTTCGCGAAGTTCGCCGTCTTCCGCGTCGCCGCGACGTCCTCTCTCGCGGCGCTCGCCGTCGTCATCGTCGGCGCGCTCCTCACCATCGCGTACGCCACGCGCACGTGGAACCGCGTCTTCTGGGGCGCACGAACGCCGGCCGTCGCCGACGCCGACGTCGACCGATACCTGCTCGCGTGCTGTCTCGGCCTCGCGCTCGTCGTCGTCGCCGCCGGCGTCGGCTACGACCCCGTGCTCCAATTCACCCAGCACGCCGCGAACGCCGCGACGCCCGCCGGCCGCGACGCCTACATCGCCGGCGTCTTCGGAGGTGAGAGCGCATGAGCGCCGACGCCGATGCCGACACTGACGCCGACGCCAACGTCGACGCCGACGCTGACGCTGGTACTCCGGCGGGGACGCAGCGCTGGAAGCTCGCGGTCGTCGCGCTCACCGTCACGTGGGTGTTCGCCGCCGCGCCGCCCGCCGAACCCGGCCCGCTCGCCCTCGAAATCCTCGTCGGCGTCGTCTTCGCGCTCCCCGTCGCCTACTTCGGGCGCGCGTTCTTCCCCGGACGAACCGACGTCGACCGAGTCGCTCGGTCGATTCCGCTCGCCGCGAGATACCTCGGGTTCTTCGTCAAAGAGCTCCTCGTCGCGAACGTGACGGTCGCCCGCCTCGTCCTCGACCCACGCGCCGAACTCGACCCGGGCGTCGTCGACGTCCCGCTGCGCGTCGAAACACCGGGCGCGATCACCCTCATCGCGAACAGCATCACGCTCACCCCGGGCACGCTCTCCATGGACTACGACGACGACGCGAACGTCGTCCGCGTGCACACCGTCGACATCGCCGACCCCGACGGCATCGTCACGACCATCCGAATCTGGGAGGATTACGCCCTCCGAATGTTCGACGAGGACGCATCGCCCGACGACGCCGCGCCGAACTACGTCGTCGACCCCGCCGACACCCTCGGAGGTGACACCGATGAGTGAAACCACGCTCCTACAGACCGTCTTCCACACCGCGGTCGCCGGCACCACCGTGCTGGCGAGCGCGCTCACGCTCCTCTGCACGTACCGCATCCTCGCCGGCCCGACCGTCCCCGACCGCACGGTCGCGCTCGACACCGTCGCCACCAACGTGGTCGCCATCGGCCTCCTGCACTCGCTCAACACCGACCGCGGGTTCTTCGTGCTCGTCGCACTCGTCCTCGCGACCGTCGGCTTCATCACCACTGTCGTCGTCGCGAAATTCCTCGGCGAGGGGGCGATCGTCGAATGATCGAGACGATCCGTCTCGTGCTCACCACGGGACTCGTGCTCGTCGCCGCGTTCTTCCTCACCGTCGGCACCGTCGGCCTCCTCCGCTTCCCCGACGTCTACAACCGCATGCACGCCACGACGAAAGCGACTACGCTCGGCGCGGCCACCCTCTTCCTCGCCGCCTGGGTCTACTTCGGCCCGCTCGGCGACGGCCTCCCCGCCATCCTCGGCATCGCCTTCCTCTTCTTCACCGCGCCCGCCGGCGCGCACGTCATCAGCCGCGCCAGCGCCCACATCAACGTCCCCTTCTACCGCGCCGACGGGGACGGGAACGCCACCGAAACCGGCGACGACTGACCCACCCAACCGGTCGAGACCTTTCTGACCGCTATTTCTTTACTCGGCGCGTCCGAACGGACAGAGAATGGCTGATTCCGCCCCGACGCCGCGCCGAACGATTGCGCTGGCGTTCGCCGTCGCCGTCGTCGCGACCGCCGGGAGCCTCTCCTACTCCCTCGTCATGGGGCTCCACCCCTGCCACCTCTGCTGGTACCAGCGCGTCCTGATGTACCCGCTCACCGCCATCGCCGCCTACGCCTTCCTCACCCGCGACGCCGGCGTCTGGCGGCTCGTCCTCCCGTTCTCCGTCCTCGGCGCGGCCGTCGCCGCCTACCACTCCTGGCTCCAGCTGACGGGCACGGCCTGCGGCTTCGGCGGTGGCGGCTGCACCGCCGTCCAATACCGCCTCCCCGCCCTCGGCCTCTCCATCCCCAACCAGAGCCTCCTCGCCTTCCTCGCCATCACCGCCCTCATGGGCTGGCTCGCCCTCTCACAGCGATAACGACCCGGCCTCTCCTCCGCACTGATTCGACACCGTCGACGACCACGTCCCACGAACAGCCACCGCTGTGGAACTGTATCGGCGTCGAAGCGGGTAGAGAAACCACTACGCGAGTAGAATCGGAAGAAGAGCCGGTGGAGGGATTTGAACCCTCGGCCTATTCCTTACGAAGGAATCGCTCTGCCAGTCTGAGCTACACCGGCCGACGCGCCTGCCTGCATTACTCCGTAACCGGATTGGAGAGTTAAGGCTGTCGAATCAGAGTCGGGTGAGGCGGGCGTCGATGCAGACGTTGAGTTCGTGGGGGGCGTAGGAGCGAACGACGTGCTCGGTTTCGATTTCGACGCCGTAGGCGGGTTCGGCGGCGTCTCGAATCGCGGTCTCGCCGGGGCCGAAGGGGTCGTCTTCGTGCTGGATGTCGTAGAGGTGGAGGACGCACTCGTCGCCGGCGAGTTCGACTGCGACGTCGAGGAAGTCGCTGGCGGTCTTCGGGAGGTTCATCACCACGCGGTCGGCCCAGCCCTCGTAGTCGTCGGCGAGCTCGCGCACGTCCCCACAGAGCGCGGTGACGCGGTCGGCGACGCCGTTCCGTCGCGCGTTCTGCTTCAGGTAGCCGACGGCGTCCGGGTTGATGTCGGTGGCGACGACGGCGGCGTCGCGTTTCGCCATCGGGATGGCGAACGGGCCGACGCCCGCGAACATATCGAAGGCGTGTTCGCCCGCCTCGACCTGCTCGACGACGCGGTGGCGTTCGGTGGCGAGCCGCGGCGAGAAGTACACCTCGGCGACGTCGAGTTCGAACGCACAGCCGTACTCGCGGTGAACGGTTTCCGTACACGACCGGTCCGCGTCGCCCTCGTCGCCGTCCGCGTCGTCCGCGCGGGCGAGGACGTCCCAGTCGCGCGTGCGTTCGACGCCCTTCACCTTCGACGCCTCGTTCACCACCGTCCGCGCCTTCACGTCCGACGCCACGATGGCGTCCGCAATCTCCCGGGCGCGCTCCGGGTCGTCCTCGCGGAGGATGACGACGTCGCCGAGGCGCTCGTAGGACGGCTCGAACCCGAGGATGTCGGCGGGCATCGTCTGCCCCTCGCGCACCGGCACGTCGTGCGTGACGACGTCGAACCGCTCCGGGACGCCGTCCGGGTCGGCGACGGGGAGGTAGAGCCAGCCGTCGTCGACCGTGATGTCGAGGTCGGCGTCGAGGACGCCCGCGTCGGCGAGCGCTTCGCGCGTCTCTTCGCCCGACTGCGGGCGAACGCGGACACAGGGCGCTTCCATACTTTCCCTCGCCGCCGCCCGGACTTACCGCCTTCGCTTGACCGCACGCTGGCGTTCTTCGCGGGCCTTATCCTCTCCCGCCCCGGACTCACGGGTATGCTCACGTTCGTCGGCCTCGGCCTCTACGACGAGCACTCCGTCACCGTCGAGGGCCGAGACGCCGTCCGGAACGCCGACCGCGCGTTCGCCGAGTTCTACACCAGCCACCTCGTCGGCGCGGACGTCGACGACCTCGAAGCCTACCACGACACCGAAATCGAGGTGCGCGACCGCGTCGGCGTCGAACAGGAACCCGAACCCGTCCTCGACGCCGCCGAGTCTGGAGAAGTCGTCTTCCTCACCGCCGGCGACACGATGATTTCGACGACGCACGTCGACCTCCGCCTGCGCGCCCACGAGCGCGGCATCGACACCCGCGTGATTCACGCTCCCACCGCCGAATCCGCCGCCTCCTCGCTCACCGGCCTCCAGAACTACCGCTTCGGGAAAGCCACCACGCTCCCCTTCGAGTGGGCGCACGGCGCGGACGGCGTCCCCGGCAGCGTCGTCGAGACCATCGAGGACAACAAAGAGCGCGGCCTCCACACGCTCTGCTACCTCGACATCAAGGTCGGCCGCGGGCCTCGCGGTCCCGACCCCGACTTCGAGGAGTACATGACGGCCGACTACGCCGCCGCCCTCCTCGCGGAGCACTACGACCCCGACGCCGTCGGCGTCGTCGTCGCGCGCGCCGGCAGCCCCGACCCCCTCGTCCGCGCCGACACCCTCGCCGCCCTCGCCGACGGGGACTTCGGCGACCCCCTCCACATGCTCATCCTCCCCGGCGACCTCCACCACATCGAACAGGACGCCCTCACCGGCCTCGCCGGCCTCCCCAACGAACACGTCGACGACTGACCCGTCTGTCGAACCGAGTCAGACCGCCGACCGCAGTCGTACTCAGGGGACGCCGACGGCGCGGTGTCGCTGGTAGCAGTAGACGACGGCGGCGAGCTGGCCGAAGAACGCCACGCCGCCGAGCGCGACGAGGTAGTAGAGGGCGCTCGGCTTCCACCCGCCGGGCTTCGTGGAGCGCTCCGCCCAGACCGCGGGGACGGACGCGATGCAGAACGCCCAGCCCGCCGCCCACACCGTGAGGAGCGGGAGTTGGCCGACGACGTCCGGGCCGACGACGACCGAGAAGAACTCGCCGGCGACGACCGCGACTGGGAGGCCGGCCGCCGCCGCCGCGAGCACCGCCCAGTCCTGCCCGGTCTTCAAGCAGTGCCACGCCATCGGGACGACGACACCGACGACGGCCGCGAGCGCCAGTCCGGCGGCGAGCGCGAGCGCCAGCGTCGGCGTCCACACGCCGTCGAGCTGCAGGGCCGCGTAGCCGAGGAGGGCGAGCGCGCACACCGTCGCCCACGCGAGCGCGACGACGCGCAGCGGAGACCGGGAATCTATCACGGCCGGAGCGACGAGGGGACGCGGGAAAAAGCGTGCGGCGACCCGGCCGCGCCCGCCAGGGGTGGACGGTCGAACCGAGGAAACCCGAGACGGGCGGTAGTTGAGTGGTCGAGCCGGTCGTGTCGGTTAGCTCATCTCGGTGTCGTCGACGTTGACGACCTCGATCTCGTGGCCGTCCTGGTCTCGCGTGAAGGCGTACTGGTAGTCGCAGGATTCGGGGTCGCGGTAGTCGACGGCCTCGCGGGTCATGAGGTCGTCCCAGGCGGCTTCGAGGTCGTCGGCGCGCACCGCGACGTGGCCCCAGGCGTCGCCGAGGTCGTACTCGCGGCCGTCGTAGTTGTACGTGAGCTCGATGGCCATCGCCTCTTCACTACTCCCTTCGGGCTTCATGAAGTAGTTCGCGAACGTGTCGGCCTCCCAGCGGCCGGTGTGTTCGTACCCGAACTTCCGCGTCCAGAACCCGAGAGCTTCGTCTGCGTCCTCGACGCGAATCATCGTGTGGTCGAGGCTCCAGCGCGCGCCGTGGTCGCGCTCGACGATCTCGACCTCGTGGCCGTCGGGGTCTTTCACGAAGGCGTACCCGGGGTTCTCCTCGGGCGGCCGGTAGTCCTCGACGCCCTCGTCCATGAGCTCCGCGTAGGCCTCCTCGACGTCCTCGACACGCACGGCGATGTGCCCCCAGGCGTCGCCGAAGTCGTACTCGCTCGTGTCGTGGTTGTACGTGAGTTCGAGGACGGCGGCGTCGTCGGCTTGGTCTTCCGGACCGAGGTAGACGTTCGTGAAGGTGTCGGCCTCCCAGCGGCCCTTCTCCTCGTAGTCGAGGTGGGTCTGGTACCAGTCGAGGGACTCCTCTAAGTCGCCGACGCGCATCATGACGTGGTCGAGTGCGAACTCGGTCATGGTCGAGGCGTGGAGTGGCGTGTCGAAAAACGTACCGGACGCGGCGGCTCCCTCGGCGACCAGTCGTTATACGGCCGCGGGGTCGGCGTTCCGGTACACGGCGGCAGCGTCTTCTCTCAGCGAGCCGTTCCGAAGAGGTGGCTCGCGCGGGCGGCGACGTCGCGGTAGCCGACGGCCGCGGCCGCCCACAGCCAGAGGGTGCCGAGCGGCGCGACGACGACGCCGCGCTGGCCGGACACGCGCCACGCGAACGACGCGACGCAGAGCCCCGCGAGGACGAGGAGACCCGCGGTCAGGCGCTCGTCGGGGTCGCCCGCGAGCGCGCTCGCGAGCGAGAGAAGGTAGAGAAACGCGCCCGTGCCGAGCGCCGCGAACCCCGGCGAGACCACCGCGCGCGAGAAATAGACTGAGAGGAGCGTGAACCGGAGCGGGTCGAGCGACGCGAACCCGGCGGAGAAGACGGGGTACCAGCCGGTGTCCCACGCGACCACCGCCCACGGCAACGCGCCCGCGAGGAGAACGAGAAGGACGCGCCGCGCGTCCACCCGCGCCCGCCACCGCGCCACCATCCCGTGCTCGCTTCGCATACCCTCTCTCCGTGTTGCGCCACCGAAAAACCACGACAAGCGGCGACGCCACGACCGACATGGTCAGCGACCGCGAGAAGAGGAGGGAGAGAGGGACGCTCGGAGGACGCGATGAAGCGGGGCGCGCGTGGCGCGCGGAGACTGTGTGGAGGCCGTCCGTCAGCGTCTCGCGACGACGCGGAGGATGTCTTCGTCCTCCAAGACGTGGTCGCGGCCGACCTGTTGTTCGTCGTGTTTCGCGGACGGCCCGGTGACGCGCGCGAACCGGAAGCGCTCGTCGAGGCTCCCGCCGAGTTTGTGGAGGGCGTCGTCGACGGTCGCGCCCCGCCTGATGACGAGCGGCTCCTCGTAGTCGACGCCGCGGCCGGGTTTGTCCATGTAGACGCGGATGAGGTCGAGGCGCTCGAAGAGCGTGTCCTTCAGGCCGTCGAGCCCTTTTTCCTCCTTCGCGGAGATGTAGATGGCCTCCTCGGGGTCGACGTCGCGCTCGCGGAGGTTCTCCTCCATCGTGTCGAGGTAGGAGGGGTCGACGAGGTCGACTTTGTTCACGACGACCATCGACGGGAGGTAGACGCGGTTGTCCATTACGCCGTCGATGATTTCATCGACGTCGGGGTCGCCGCGGATGGCGACGTCGGCGTTCACGAACCCGCGCTCGCGGAGGACTTCGCGGATGGTGTCGTGGTCGAGGCCGAAATTCTTCGGCGCGTTCACGTCGATGCCGCCCATCCCTTTTCTAGTTATGCGGACGCTCGGCGGCTCGGTGTCGAGGCGGATCTTGTTGTTGTAGAGCTCCTCGGCGAGCCGGTCGTACTGCTGGATCTCGAAGGCGGAGAGCACGAAGACGACGAGGTCGGCGGAGCGGACGACGGAGAGGACTTCGCGGCCGCCACCCGCGCCGCCCGCCGCGCCCTCGATGAGCCCGGGGACGTCGAGAATCTGGATGTTCGCGCCCTTGTACTTGAGCATCCCGGGGTTGACGTCGAGCGTCGTGAACTCGTAGGAGCCGACTTCGCTGTCGGCGTTCGTGAGCGCGTTCACGAGCGTCGACTTCCCCACGGAGGGGAAGCCGACGAGCGCGACGGTGGCGTCGCCGTGCTGCTCGACGGCGTACCCGCCGGGGCCGCCGGAGCCGGACTGCTGGGTCTCCAGTTTCTCCTTCTTCTCCGCCAGCTTCGCCTTCAGCCGACCGATGTGCGCTTCCGTGGACTTGTTGTACGGAGTACTCGCTATCTCCTCCTCGAGTGCCTCGATGTCCTCCTCAAGTCCCATTGCACTCCCGTAGGGCGGCGTCACTGGAAAGCCCTTTCCTCTTCCCGTCGCGCGCGACACGCGACCCACAGCGAGCCGCGCCGACGTATCCCTCACGATTATCGACACGTTAAAGCCCGTGCTGTCGAGATACCCGACGACATGGGAGACCCCGGCAGCTTCCGCGACGCCACGCAGATCGTCCTCCCAGCGACCGCGCTCGCCGACGTGCGCGCCGACCTCGAAGCCGAGTTCACCGTCACAATCACTGAAGACGACGGCATCGCGCGCATCATCGGCAGCCCCGTCGTCATCAAGGACGTCGGGGACTTCCTCGCGCGTCACGGCGTCTCACTCCCCTGACCGGCGTCCCCACCGAAAAGTAAGCGTTAAACCCGCGGCGACGTTTCCTCCGAGTATGGCTGATACCATCGAAGTCCTGGTTCCGGGCGGACAGGCCAACCCCGGCCCGCCCCTCGGCCCCGAACTCGGCCCGACCCCCGTCGACGTGCAGGCAGTCGTCGACGACATCAACGAACAGACGGCCGCCTTCGACGGCACGGAAGTCCCCGTCACCATCACGTACGAGGAGGACGGCTCCTACAGCATCGAAGTCGGCGTCCCGCCGACGGCCGCCCTCATCAAGGACGAACTCGGCTTCGAGACCGGGAGCGGCGAACCCCAGGAGAACTTCGTCGCCGACATGAGCATCGAGCAGCTCAAGACCGTCGCCGAGCAGAAGAAGCCCGACCTCCTCGCGTACGACACGAAGAACGCCGCGAAGGAAGTCGCCGGCACCTGCGTCTCCCTCGGTGTCACCATCGAGGGCGAGGACGCCCGCACGTTCAAAGAGCGCGCCGACTCCGGCGAGTTCGACGACGTGCTCGCTTCGGCGTAAGCGAGATTAGCGGAACAGACGGGCCGATTCTCACCGTTCTACTGCGGTTTTCACGCGCGCAGTGACAACTCTCGGTGGTGCGGTGCCGCTCGCTGCTGTGGTGTCTCGCTGTCGAGCGCGTGCCGCGTGCGTTACCTGCCGAGCGTGCAGAGCGCGTCGTCGACGGCGGCGTCGTAGCCGTCGTCGGGGAAGTGGAAGGCGTGATCGAGGGCGAAGGAGAGTTCGTAGACGGTTCTCGTCGCGTCGGAGACAGAGAGTGGTCGGACGGATTCGTAGCCGCGGCGGAAGGCGTCGTCGAGGCCGCACCAGTCGGCGTACGTGACGTCGACGGCGGGGTCGCCGTAGGAGGACGCGGGGTCGAGGACGGCGCGGACGTCGCCGTCGCCGGGAACGACGTTGTTCCGCCAGAGGTCGCCGTGGAGGAGGGCGGCGGGCGGATTCGCGGGGAGGTACTTGTCGAGGTCGTCCGCGAGCGCGCGAACGCGGTCGAGGGAGTCGTCGGTGATGCCGCCGGCTTCGCGTGCGGCGCTCGCGGTCGGCCGGAGGCGGTTCGCGGCGAAGAAGCGCGGCCACGACTCGAAGGGGTCGTTCGGGAGTTCGAGACGGCCCTTCCACGTCGCCTCCGGGTAGCCGTAGGCGTCGCGTGTCGTCCCGTGCAGACGCGCGACGCGCTCGCCGAGGGCTTCCGCGGCGCGCGGCGTCCACTCGCCGTGCGGGACGTGTTCGAGGACGAGGAGGTCGGGTGCGACCGCGAGGACGTCCGGCGTCGGGAGGCCGGCGGCGGCGAGGCGGCGGAGCGCGCGCGCCTCTACGTCGAGCGGCGTCGCGCCCGTCTTCGCCACCACCCGCCGCCCGTCCGCGAGCGCGCACGCGGTCACCGTTCCGATTTCGCCGCCGTCGAGGCGGCGGCTGCTCGTCACCGGGACTCCGAGTTCGACGGCGACGCGGTCGGCGACGGCTGTCACGGCGAGTGCTCGGCTGACGACCGGGAAAAGTCCATCGGCGCGCTCGCGGTGTGTGACTCGGGCACGCCCGCCCGGGCGTAACGACGGGTTTAAGGACGGCATGACCGTTCCTCGAAGTGAGACAGGCGTAGCCTGTTTCACTGACCCGTAGGAGATCCCCCGAAAGGGGGTCCGGTACTACGGAGGTGAAAAATGGCAGAAAATGATATCGTAGAGGCCGTCAGTGAGGCGCTCGAGTCCGCGCCCGAGCGGAATTTCCGCGAGACCGTGGACCTCGCCGTCAATCTGCGCGACCTCGACCTCAACGACCCGTCGAACCGTATCGACGAGGGCGTCGTGCTGCCAGCGGGTACCGGTCAGGAAACGCAGATCGTGGTGTTCGCCGAAGGCGAAACCGCGGTCCGCGCCGAGGACGTCGCCGACCAAGTTCTCTCCGGAGACGATCTGGAAGATCTCGGTGACGACACCGATGCTGCGAAGGACCTCGCCGATGAAACCGACTTCTTCATCGCCGAAGCGTCCCTCATGCAGGACATCGGTCGCTACCTCGGTACCGTGCTCGGTCCGCGCGGTAAGATGCCGACCCCGCTGCAGCCGGACGACGACGTCGTCGAAACGGTGAATCGTATGAAGAACACTGTCCAGCTCCGCTCCCGCGACCGCCGCACGTTCCACACGCGCGTCGGCGCAGAGGACATGAGCCCGGATGACATCGGTGACAACATCGACGTCATCCTCCGCCGGCTCCACGCGGACCTGGAGAAGGGCCCGCTCAACATCGACTCCGTCTACGTGAAGACGACGATGGGGCCCGCCGTGGAGGTGGCCTGAGATGTCCGCTGAAGCTGAATCCGAACGGCACACGGAGCACGTTCCCGAGTGGAAGAAGGAGGAAGTCGAGTCCATCTCGTCCCTCCTCGAGTCCTACGACAGCGTCGGCGTCGTCGGGATCGCCGGGATTCCGAGCCGCCAGCTGCAGGACATGCGTCGTGCGCTGCACGGGAGTGCGGAGCTCCGCGTCAGCCGGAACACGCTCCTCGAGCGCGCGCTCGACGAAGTCGACGACGGCCTCGAGAACCTCGAGTCCTACGTCGCCGGCCAGGTCGGTCTCGTCGGCACGAACGACAACCCCTTCGGGCTCTACAAGCAGCTCGAAGAGTCGAAGACGCCCGCGCCCATCGGCGCTGGCGAAGTCGCGCCGAACGACATCGTCATCCCCGAAGGCGACACGGGTGTCGACCCGGGTCCCTTCGTCGGCGAACTCCAGCAGATCGGTGCTGACGCACGCATCCAGGAAGGCTCCATTCAGGTGCTCTCCGACAGCGTCGTCGTCGAGGAAGGCGGCGTCGTCTCCGAAGACGTCGCGAACGTCCTCGGCGAACTCGGCATCGAGCCGAAGGAAGTCGGACTCGACCTGAAGGCCGTCTACTCCGACGGCGTCCTCTTCGAACCCGAAGAGCTCGCCATCGACGTAGACGAGTACCGCGCGGACATCCAGTCCGCCGCGGCCGCCGCCCGGAACCTCTCCATCAACGCGGAGTACCCGACGACGCAGACCGCGCCGTCCCTCATCGCGAAGGCGGCGGGCGACGCGAAATCCGTCGGGCTGTTCGCGGCTATCGAGAGCCCGGACCTCGCGGACGACCTCGTCCGCAAGGCCGACGGCCAGGTCCGCGCGCTCGCCGCGCAGATCGACGACGACGAGGCGCTCCCCGAGGAGCTCCGCGGCGTCGAAGCGCAGGCTGCGCCCACCGAGACCGAGGAAGACGAATCGACTGACGAGGAACCCACCGAGGAAGCCGCCGACGAGGACGACTCTGACGACGACGACGAGGAGTCCGGCGCGGAAGGCCTCGGTAACATGTTCGGATAACACGGAGCACTACGACAATGGAATACGTTTACGCAGCACTCATCCTGAACGAATCGGACGAGGAGATCAACGAAGACAACGTCACCGCGGTCCTCGAGGCCGCCGGTGTGGACGTCGAGGAGTCCCGCGTCAAAGCGCTCGTCGCGGCCCTCGAAGACGTCGACATCGAGGAAGCCATCGAGACGGCCGCCGCGGTCCCCGCGGGCGGCGCGTCCGGCGGTGCCGCAGCGGGCGGCTCCGACGAGGGTGGCGAGGAAGAAGAGGAGTCCGAGGACGAAGCGGAAGCGGAAGCCGAGGAAGAGGAGGACGAGGACGAAGAAGCCTCCGGCGAAGGTCTCGGCGACCTCTTCGGCTAATCCCGACGCGCTCACTTCCGACGACGCGTTTTTCTTTCGACGCCACGCCTCACAGCGACCGCCGCGTTCGACGCACTGCCTGACACGCGAGCGGAGCCTGTGTCGTCCGAGCGTTGAAGTAGGGTGACGCGGCGATGCGGGTGGTATGGTCTCGGGCGTCGTGTTCACGAGCGAGTACGCGCTGACAGCGACGGTGCTCGTCGCGGTCGCCGGGGGCGTCAGCCTCGGCACGCTCTCCGGATTGACGCCCGGCCTCCACGTGAACACGCTCGCGGTCGCGGCGGCCGCGACGCTCCCCGAGATGGGGCTCTCGCGGCTCGTCGTCGGCGTCGTCCTCCTCGCCGCCGCGACGACGCATTCGATACTCGACGTCGTCCCCGCGCTCGCCGTCGGCGTCCCCGACGCGGCGATGGCCGCGTCGACGCTCCCCGGCCACCGCCTCGTCCTCGGCGGGCGAGGCCGCGAAGCCATCCGCGTGTCCGCGCTCGGGAGCGCGAGCGCCGTCCCGCTCGCCTTCCTCCTCGCGTGGCCGATGACGCGCGTCATGACCGCTCTCGGGCCGTGGGTCACCGCCCACCGCGCCGCCCTCCTCGTCGCCGTCACCTGCCTCCTCCTCGCCGGCGAACCGACCCGCACCCGCCGCCTCGTCGGACTCGCCTCGACGCTCCTCGCCGGTGGCCTCGGCGTGCTCGCCCTCCACGGCCCGCTCACAACGCCGAACGTCCTCCTCCCGGTCTTCGCCGGCCTCTTCGGCGTCCCCATCCTCCTCGCCGCGCGCCACGGCGGCGGCCCACCACCACAGGACGACGCCCGCATCGACGCCGCCCCCCGCCGCCTCGGCGTCTCTGCCGGTGTCGGCGTCCTCGCCGGCGGCGTCGTCAGCTACGTCGCCGGCATCTCCACCGGCGTCGCCGCCGTCGGCGCGCTGTCCGCCCTCCCCGACATGGACGACCGCGCCTACGTCGCCACCACCTCCGCCGTCAACACCGCCACCGCGCTCTTCGCACTCTTCGCCCTCGCCGCCACCGGCGACGCCCACACCGGCGTCCTCGTCGCGATGACCGACGCCGGCGTCCCCATCGACCTCCCCGTCCTCCTCACCGCCTGCGTCCTCGCCGCCGCCACCGCCATCCCCCTCCTCCTCGCCCTCGGCGACCGCGCACTCACCGCCGCCGCCCGCGTCGACCACCGAACCCTCCTCGCCACCGCACTCACCGCAATTATCGCGCTCACCGCCGCCCTCTGCGGCCCCGCCGGACTCCTCGTCCTCGCCGCCGCCACCCTCGTCGGCCTCCTCCCCCAACGACTCGGCGCGCGCCGCATCCACCTCATGAGCGTCCTCCTCATCCCACTCGCGCTCTAAACCGCGAAAACACCCCGCCGAACCGCACTGCTTGCGGGTCACGTTCGGCCGCCGACGTCGGCCTCCGCACGTCGCGCTGGCTCGCGATTCTCGCTCGCTCCGAACCGCGTTCCTCGCGTGTCGCTCCCTACCAGTCGCTCCCGCTCGCCGTAACGTGGTTCTCGCGCGAGCGATAGCGAGTGCGAGCAGCACGTCGCGGAACGCGACCGAACGAGCGAGCGCCGCAGGCGCGAGCAGGGAGGAACTTGTTCCGACCATGCTCGATCGGCCGCTCCGCGCGGACTCACGGGTCGCTGGACTCACGGCGATGCCGTTCGTCCACTCGGCGGAACCGAAGGTTCCGCCTGCTCCCCGTTCGTCCTCCCGCGGTTCTCACTCGCGCCTTCGGCGCTCGTTCCGAACCGCGTCCTCTCTCCGAACCGCGTTCACAGCCACCCGACTTTCCGGAAGTAGTAGACGAGGACGCCGGAGATACCGGCCATCCCGAGGAGGGCGGCGGGGTAGGCGGTCGGCCAGGTGAGTTCGGGCATCGTCTCGAAGTTCATGCCGAAGACGCCGACGATGAGGGTGAGCGGGAGGACGATGGTGGCGACGATGGTGAGGCGTTTCATCACCTCGTTCGTGCTCATCGAGAGGGAGTTCATGTAGATGTCGCGCGCGCCGATGGCGAGTTCGCGGTAGGTCTCGACGAGGTCGACCTGCTGGACGAGGTGGTCGTAGACGTCGCGGTAGTACTTCTCCGTGCTCTCCTGTATCTGGGGGGAGTCGCCCCGCGCGAGCGTGCTGATGCTGTCGCGGGTCGGCCAGAGGAGCTTCCGCATCGCGAGGAGTTCGCGGCGCGCGTCGTTGATCTCTTCGAGGATTTCGCGCTCGGGCGTCTCGAGGACTTCTTCTTCGACGTACTCCAGGCGGTCTTCGATCTGGTCGAGCTGCTGGAAGTAGTTGTCGACGATGCGGTCGAGGACGCGGTACGCGGTGAAGTCCGGGCCGCGGCCGAGGACGCGCGGGTCCTCGCGGAGGACGCTCTCCTGGACGGCGTCGAGGACGTCGAGCGAGTGGAAGGTGAGAGTGACGAGCCAGTCCGTGCCGATGAAGAGGCCGACGGGGCGGTCGTCGATCTCCTTCTCGAACGTGGTGTCACCGTGGCGGAGGCGCGCGGCTTTCGCGAGCACGAAGAGGTGCGCGGGGAACTCCTCGACTTTCGGGCGGACGTCGTTGCCGACGTCCTCGACGGCGAGCGGGTGGATGTCGAAGACCTCATGGAGCGTTTCGAGCGTGGCTTCGTCGGGGTCGTCGGCGCGCACCCACGTGGTGCCGTTGGCGAGTTTCGCGGCGGCGAGGTCGTCGTACTCGGTGACGTCCTCGTCGGTGTAGACGAGCGCGCGGAGCGTCACGCCGCCTCACCCCAGTCGATGCCGACGGCGAGCAGCGTGATGCCGACCATCACCGCGGTGAGGGTGAATCCGCGGCCGGGGTACGGGTAGAAGACGCCGACGGCGTAGCCGCCGATACCGAGCGTCGTGAGGATGACGCCGGCGGCGAGAAAGCGATCCATATCTGCGATGACTGCGCGATACGTGAAAAGGCTTCGTGGTCCGCTGGTCCGCCGGGCGTCAGGAGTTGGTCGCGTGCTGGAGCCCGCCGAGGAGCGTCGAAATCCGCTGGTCTTCCCCGTCGAGCTGCTGCGGGTAGACGCCGACGCCGACGACGTAGTCGTCACCGTGTTTGACCTTCGTCAGGACGATGTAGACGTCCGTGGAACTCCCGTCTTCGAACGTCGCCTGCGCGGAGTACTTCGAGACGACCGTCTGCTGGCCGAGGACGGTTCGCTCGCTGCTGGAGACGTTCTGGATGTCGCTGACGGATTCGTACTGGGACTGCAACAGCATCACGAGGTCGTGGTTGTTGTAGTTCTCCAGAGGGTTGAACTGCTGGCCGAGCACGTCGATCTGCGGGCTGGAGAACGCCGTGAAGACGGCGGCTTCCCGCTCGCCGAGCGGCCCGAGGTCGACGGTGCGGTGGTAGTTCGCGACGACGTTCGTCACTTCGACCTCCTTCGTTTCGCCGGCGGCGGAGACGTTCCGGGAGACGGTCTGATTGTCGATGCTTTCGAGGCTGTAGTCGGTCTGATTGAGGGCGTTATCGTTCACGGTCGCCGGGGACGCGCTGAACGTCACCGGGCCGCCGAGGAGGCCCGAACACCCCGACGTGGCGAGCAGGGCGGCGAGCGCGACCGAGACGAGGATGCGTCGCTGCATGCGCGGGCTTTCACCCGGGCGCGGGATAAGCAGTACGGCCCGCGAGTGACATTTTCCGGGTTAGAGCCGGTAGATCGGGCCGTCGTCAGTGTCTTCGACGGTCACGCCGAGCGCTTCGAGGCGGTCGCGGAGGTCGTCGGCGCGCTCGTACTCGCCGCTCTCGCGGGCGTCCTCGCGGAGGCCGAGCACGAGCTCGACGAGGTCGCCGGCGAGGCCGACGTCGCCGCCGTCTTCGCCGCCGAAGGAGAGCCCAAGGACGCGGCCGCCGAGGTCCTCGAAGGCCTCGATGGCCTCGCGGAGGCCGCGGTAGTCGTACTCGTCGTGGTCGTCGACGTGGCGGTTGACGGCGGACGCGAGTTCGAGGAGCGCGGTGTAGGCCTCGCGGGTGTTGAAGTCGTCGTTCATCGCGGCGTTGAAGTCCGCGGTCGCGTCCTCGACGGCGAGGCGGAGCTCGTGGTCGTGGACCGTGGCGTACGCCTCGTTGCTGTCGCAGGCGTCGACGGCGCGCTCGTAGGCGCGGTCGAGGCGCTCCCAGCGCTCCTCGGCCTCCGCGATAGTCTCCTCGCTGTAGGTCTGCGGGCGGTTGTAGGCCGCCGAGACGAGGAACGTCCGCACGACGTCCGGGCCGAGTTCCGCGAGCGCGTTCTTCACGGTGAAGAAGTTCCCGAGGCTCGAACTCATCTTCTCGCCCTCGGTTTCGAGAAGCGCGACGTGCAGCCAGTACTTCGCGAACTCGTGGCCGGACGCGGCTTCGGACTGCGCGATCTCGTTCTCGTGGTGGGGGAAGACGAGGTCGCGGCCGCCGACGTGGACGTCGATGGCGTCGTCGAGGTGCGTCATGCTCATCGCCGAGCACTCGATGTGCCAGCCGGGGCGGCCCTCGCCCCACGGCGACTCCCACGTCTCGCCCGCCGACTCCTCGATGGGGGGCAGGTCGGCGTCGCGGTGCTCGGCGACGTCCTCGGGGCTCACTGCGCCGGCCTTCCAGAGCGCGAAGTCCGCCGCGTGACGTTTCTCCGCCTGCTCGTCTTCCGGGCCCTGCGCTTCGAGCTCGTCGAGGTCCTGCCCGGAGAGCTCGCCGTACGTCGGGAACTCCGTCACGTCGAAGTAGACGCTGCCGTTCGACTCGTAGGCGTACCCTTCGTCTACCAGGGTCTCGATGAGGCTGATAATCTCGGGGACGTGCTCGGAGACGCGCGGGTAGACCTCGGCGCGTTCGAGGTTCAGCCCGCGCATGTCGTCGATGACGGACTGCACGAAGTTGAGCGCGACTTCTTCCTCCGTCTCGCCGAGGTCGTCCTCGCCGATGCGCGCGACGATCTTCTCGTTGACGTCGGTGAAGTTCTGGACGTGGCGGACGTCGTAGCCCTCGTGGGCGAGCCAGCGGTGCATCACGTCGGCGTGCACCCAGAGCCGGGCGTGACCGAGGTGGGCGTCGTCGGAGACCGTGAGCCCGCACGTGTAGAGGAGAACCGAGTCGGGGTCGTGCGGCTCGAACGGCTCCAGTTCGCCCGTCAGCGTGTTCGTGACGTGGAGCGTCATATCCCGGCTTACTCCGGGCGGGATGTAAAGCACCACGCTTCCGCGGTGCGTCACGCTCGGTCGCCGCCTCAGGGCGCGTCGACGACTCGCGGCACGGCGTCGAGCGCGCGTTCGGTGAGGCGAACCGCATCGGGGCCGTCGCGTCGCGGGACGACGACGAGGAGCGCGTCCCCGGCGAACCTCGCGGCTTCGGGTTCGACGCCCGCGGCGTCGAGGCGGTCGAGCACGGCCGCGAGCGCCCGCGCGTCGACGTCGCCGGCCGCGAGAACCCCGGTGAGCGACCCCGCCCCCGACGCGTAGCGCGTGCCGTTCACGGAGAGTAACCCCGTTTCGTCTGTTTCGCCGAGCCGCCCCTCCATCGTCACGCGAACCGACCGCGCGTCGGTGGCGACGTCGAGCTCCTCGGCGTACCGGCGGAGCGCCGCCGCGACGGCGTCAGTACGACTCGGTTCGACAGGCGAGTCGGTGTCACTCTGCGCCGGTTCGGCAGACGGGTCAGGGCCGATGTCGTCGGGTTCGACGTTGAGGTCGAGGGTTCGCGCTGCGGCGGCGTAGTTCACTACGTCGGCGGCGAGCGCCGCGCGGAGGAACGGTCGGTCGTCGACCGCCGCCCGTGCGCGTGCCGCGAGGCTGTCGCTCTCCATACGGTCTCTCCGCTCGCCCGCGGTCAAAACCCGTGCGGTTCCCGGTGTCCGAGCGCATCGGAACGCCGAAGTATCGGTGGGTTGAGCGGTCGGTATGGACGCACGCCTCTTCGGCGCGGTCCACGTCGACCGCCGGGGGAAGGTTCGCCGCGAACTCGACGACTGCAGCGAGGGCACGGACGCGCTCTGCCTCGAACAGCCCGCGAGCACCGTCGGCGTCCGGGCGTGGCTCGCGTTCCTCCTCCGCGCGCCGCTCGCCGCCGCCGGGTTCGGCGTGCTCGCCGCGGTGCAGTTCCCGCTGGTCGCCGCCTGCAACCGCGACATCCGGCCGCCCGAGCAGACCGCCGCCCGCGCCATCGCCGCCGAGCGAGACCTCCCCGTGCACGGCGTCGACCGCCCCGTCGACGCGCTCACCGACTACGGCGGTTTCGGCTGGCGCGCCGCGAACTACCTCGGCCTCGCCGTTCTCCTCGCTCTCTCGCCGCTCGCGTCGGCCGCGACCGCGCTCGCGCTCCTCCTCCCGCGCGCGGTCTACCAGCCCGCGTACCGCCGCAGCCGCGCGCTCGGAACCGTACTCGCCGTCGGCCTCCACGTCGGCTCGCTCGCCGCCCTCTACGCTGTCGGCGGGCTCTCCGCGTGGACGCTCGCGGTCGCGGCAGTCGCGATTGTTATCGCTGTTCGCGCGACGATTCGCGTCCGCGACAACATCATGGCCGACGCGACCGTCGACGTCGCCGAGCGCGAAGGCTACGAGGACGTGACGGTCGTCGCCGGCTACGCGCACCTCCCCGGGCTCCACGCCGCCCTCGCTGACCGCGGCGCGACCGTCACCGTCCGCCACCGCCCCCGGTTCTTCCGCGAGGGGAACACGACCGTCGACCCGGAACCGCCGGGCGCGGACGCCGACACGACTGCTGCGTTCCCCGACCTCGACCCGTCGAAGCGCGACGTGCTCGGCCGGCGCGCCGCCGCGGCGCTCGTCGACCTCGTCTTCGCCGCGGCGTTCGGCGTCCTCGGCGGATTCGGCGGTGTCTCCCTCGCCCGCGGGCCGAGCGTCGCCGCGATGGTCGCCGGCGCGCTCCTCGCCTGGGTCGGCTTCTTCGTCCTCTTCGAAGGGACGACCGGGCAGACGCCCGGGAAGAAACTCCTCGGCCTCGCCGTCTGCGATACCGAGGGGAATCCGCCGTCGACGCGCGCCGTCCTCGTTCGGAACGCGCTCCGCCTCGTCGACGTCGTCGGCGTCTACCTCGTCGGGTTCGTCGTCGCCGTCGCCGGAGAGTACCGCCGCCTCGGCGACCTCGCCGCCGGCACGCTCGTCGTCGACGCCCGCGACACCGGCGAACCGGGTGGCTCCGAGTCGGACGGCTGATCCAGGCGTCGAATCGTCGTCGCCTCCGATGGGGGCGAGTTCGCGCGGGTGACGAAGTTCCTAAGGCCCTCTCTGACGAAGGACCACGTAACAATGCAGGCGCTGGTCATCGCCGGACACGGCTCGCATCTGAACCCGGGGTCGTCCGACCCGGCGTTCGCACACGCGGACACGATTCGGGAGACGGGGGCCTTCGACGAGGTTCGGGAGACCTTCTGGAAGGAAGAGCCGTCCTTCCGGGAGGTCCTCCGGACGCTCGAATCCGAGGAGGTGTTCGTCGTCCCGCTCTTCGTCAGCGAGGGGTATTTCACCGAGCAGGTCATCCCGCGCGAACTCCGCCTCGAGGGCTGGGACATCGCCGCCTGGGAGTCCGACGGGACGAGCGCCACGTCCGCGACCTTCCACGCCTCGGACGTGGACAAGACCGTCCACTACTGCGGTCCGGTGGGAACGCACGACGCGATGAGCGACGTCATCGTCCAGCGCGCGAAGTCCGTCACCGGCGACCCCGACGTGGGCGAGGGGTTCGGGCTCGCCGTCGTCGGCCACGGCACCGAGCGGAACGAGAACTCCGCGAAAGCCATCGAGTACCACGCCGACCGCATCCGCGGGATGGACCGCTTCGACGAAGTGCAGGCGCTCTACATGGACGAAGAGCCCGAAGTCGACGACGTCACCGACTACTTCGAGAGCGAGGACGTCGTCGTCGTCCCGCTCTTCGTCGCCGACGGGTTTCATACGCAAGAGGACATCCCCGAGGACATGGGTATCACGGAGGACTACCGCCTTGGATACGACGTCCCCGCCCTCGTCGACGACACCCGCATCTGGTACGCGGGCGCGGTCGGCACCGAACCGCTCGTCGCGGACGTCATCCTCGAACGCGCCGGCGAAGCGGGCGCTGACGTCCTCGACGCCGTCGAACAGGTGCGCGCCGAAACCGGCGGAACGGACCCCGACGCCGTGTCGGACGCTGACGCCGACGCCGACGGCGAGGTCGAGGAGGGCCGGGCGTGAGCGACCCGACGAACGCGCTCTTCGCCGCCGCCCCCGACGGCATCGACTTCGACGGCCTCCGGGTCGAGAGCTCCGCCTACGGCTACTCCTTCGAGACGCCGGAGACCTCGGAGCGCGGCCTCTCTACGCCCGAACTCCACGAGATCGCGGCCGGCGACCCCTACGTCGAGAACTGGTACTTCTGGACGCACCACGTGAGCGGCGGGCCGGACTCCGCACAGCGCGCGTTCCTCCGCTGGGTCGAACACACAGCGGAGCTCGACCCGGCGGAGCGCATCGCGGCGCTGGACGGCGACGGCCTCGAACGCGAGTGGGGTGAACTCCGGATTCACGCGCGCCGCGAGGGCGGCGTGCACGTCTACGACGTCCGGCACGTCGACGACGCCCGCGCGGACGTCGCGGACCTCGACGCGTACGCGGACCCGCTCGACGCTCGGACGGTCGTGAAGCGCGACGACGACGGCGACTACCGACCGCTGAAGACCGCACCCACGCTCCCGCACGGCTGGGTGTATCCGACGCTCGACGCGGACGAACTCGTCGAGACCGTCGAGTTCGTCTACCCGGCGTCGGTGGCGAACTGGCGGCGCGAACGCGACGGCGACCTCGACGTCACGCACTGGCAGGAGACCGCCGGCCGGCAGTCCGGCATCTACGAGATCGTCCAGCAGCTCCCGCGCGAGGCGCTCGAGTGGGCGGCCGAAGCCTGCTGTACGGACGGCGCGTGCCTCAAGCGCCGCGAGTGGGACAACACCGACGACGACGAGCTCGCCGTCGAACGCGGCGACGGCGAGTTCCCCTGCCGCGAACCCTGCTCGCTCTTCGTCACCGCCGCGCGGAAGTTCACCACGCTCGAACGCGAAGACGACCACGAGTACACCTTCTCCCTCACGCCGACCGAGAAGGAGCAAGTCGAAGGCCTCCTCGACGCCGTCGCCGACGACACCGTCGACGAAATCCGGCCCGCCGACCTGAACGAGGACGCGAACCAGTACCGCGCGCGCTACCTCCGCGCGAAACGCACCACGGACCGCGGGCTCAGCGACGAACCGACCTACGAGTAACGGCACGCCGCTCTCGCTCTTTCTCTCTCGCACTCGTCGCCCCTGAGTCCGCTCGTGTCGTGTTCGCGCATTCGCGCTCGCGGTTCGCGCGTGCTCAGACCTGTCGGTAGAGGAAGACGGCGGCGGAGACGCTGCCGAGGAGGACGACGACGGCGACCATCGCGGCGACGGTTCTGTCGGCGACGAGAATAGCGAGGACGGTGACGAGGATGCCGACGGCGACGACGAGCGCCGGCGCGAGCCGACCGAGGCTGAATCGTCGCGAGGGCTCGGACGGCTGGAACTCACCGAGCGACTCGTCGATCTCCACGGGTTTCGCCTCCTCGGACGTGTAGTCCACGAAGACCGGAACGGAGACCTTCTCCCGGCCGTACTGCGTGACGACTTCGAGTTCGCCGCGGACGTCGTCTGCGGCCGCCGACACGATCACGGGGACGCGCAGCGTCTCGCCCTCGTCGAGGTACTCGTTCGCCGAGTCGAGGCGAGCGACGCCGGAGAGCGCGTCGTCGAGGCGGAGGTGGACGTGTGCCGGCGACCCGTGATTCACGAGTTCGAGCGTGAACGACCCCGTCACTTCGAAGCGGTCGCGGTCGACCGCGACGCTCTCGTTGCGACCGCGGTTGAAGTGGACGGTGAGCGTTCCTGGCACGCCAGCCGATACCGCCCGCGGCACGAAAAAGGTTTAGGGATTTAGAGACCGGTCAGTCGCGCATATCCGGCGGGAGGAGGTTCGGAATCCCGTCCTCGATGGGGTAGGTCTCCCCGCAGTCCGTACACGTGAGCGTGCCTTCGAGGACCTCGTCTTCCTCGACGTCGACGTCGAGTTCCAGGTCGTGTTTGTCGAGCGGACAGCAGACGATGTCCATCAGGTCCCGCTTCATACCGTGAGCGTGGGTGGCGGCCGGCAAAAACCTGCGGGTCTCACTCCGCCGACAGCCCGCGGACTCGACGCCCGCGGGAGCCGAGCTGGCGGGTGAGTCGGCCGAGGCGACCGGTTCAGGCGTCGAAGGGGTTGTAGCGGACGACGGTCTCCTCGCGCGCCGGACCGACGCCGAGCGCGTAGACGGGCGCGTCGAGTTCGCCCTCGAGGTACTCGACGTACTGGCGGGCTTCGAGGGGGAGGGCGTCGTAGCCCTCGACGGCGACGAGGCCGGAGTCGAACTCCTCCCAGCCGTCGAACGTCTTGAAGACGGGTTCGCAGTCCGCCCAGCGTTCGGTCGTCGCCGGCACGGTGTGCGTGGTCTCGCCGTCGAGCTCGTAGGCGTGCCCGACTTTCACTTCGTCGAGGCCCGCGAGGACGTCGAGGTGGTTGAGCGCGAAGCCGGTGAAGCCGTTGACGCGCGCGGCGTGCCGGAGCATCGGGACGTCGAGCCAGCCGACGCGGCGCGGCCGGCCGGTGACGGTTCCGTACTCGCCGCCCTCCTCGCGGATGTAGGTCGCGAGCTCCTCGTTCGTTCCGCTCCCCTGTTCGCCGTAGCCGGGCGTGTCGCCTTCGACGCCGCCGAGTTCGGTGGGCATCGGCCCGCTCCCGACCCGGGAGAGGTAGGCTTTCACGATGCCGACGACTTCGCCGTCGCCGACGAGACCGGGGCTGAGACCGGTGCCGACCGCGCCGCCGCCGGCCGTCGGCGTCGACGACGTGACGTAGGGGTAGTTCCCGTGGTCGATGTCGAGGCTCGTCCCCTGCGCGCCTTCGAGCATCACGTTCGCGCCGGCCTCGGCGCGCTCGGTGAGGTAGTCGCCGGCGTCGACGGCCATGTCGTTCTCCACGATGCGCTCGCCGTACTCGCGGTACTCCTCGAAGACGGCGTCGACGTCGAACTCGTCGCCGGCGTCGCCGCCGTAGACGTCCTCGTAGAGCGCGCGCTTCTGCGGGATCGCGTATTCGAGGCGTTCGCGGAGGAGTTCGGGGTCGAGGAGGTCGGCGACGCGCACGCCGCGCCGGCCGGCCTTATCCTCGTACGTCGGGCCGATGCCTCGACCCGTCGTTCCGACCTCCTTGTCGTCCTCCGATTTCACGTCCTCCTCGATGCCGTCGAGCGCGCGGTGGTAGGGCATGATGACGTGCGCGCGTTTCGCGAGGCGGACGTCGGGTTCGAGGCCGCGCTCTTCGAGCGCGTCGATCTCGTCGAAGAGCGTGCCGGGGTTGATGACGCAGCCGTTCCCGAGCACGCCCGTCATGCCGCGGACCGCACCGGACGGGACGAGGGAGAGCTTGTACTCCTCGCCGCCCTCGACGACCGTGTGACCGGCGTTGTCGCCGCCCTGATAGCGCGCGACGACGTCGACGTCGCCGCCGAACAGGTCGACGACGCCGCCCTTGCCTTCGTCGCCCCACTGGGCACCGACGATGGTGGTAATCATACGCTGGGTCTTTCCCCGCACGGGGTAAACGCGTTACGGAATCCACGCCGAATACCACCGAAAACGTGCCGTAAACGCGCGGGAACAGGGGGTAGAGTACGCACACACGTGGGTATCACAGGCGGCGTGTTCACCTGACCCAAATGGTTATCACGGGGCGCGGCGTAGACCCGGAATACAGCCACTGTGCGGCGAGCGCGACAATAACCTTTAAACGCCGCGCAGACGAGTTAACAAATGCCATGATAGACCGACTAGAGAAGGAAGTCGACATGCTGGAACGACACCTCGAAGTCCTCCGCATGGTCATCGAGAACGAACCCATCGGTATCGTCAAGATGTCCAACGAGACCGGCTACCCCCACCACAAGGTCCGGTACTCCCTCCGCGTCCTCGAAGAGGAGAACCTCATCGAGCCGTCCAGCCAGGGCGCAATCACGACCGAGCGCACCGAAGAGTTCGTCGCCGAACTCGACGAGAAAGTCGACGAAATCGTCGGCAAACTCGAATCCATGAAGATTCACGCCAGCGAGAAGAACGAAGCCTAGAGCTCCGGCACCGTCAAGTGGAACGTCCCGTTCCGGTCTTCGACCAGACAGAGGTGGAAGCCGTTCTTCCGCGAGACCTTCACGTAACTCTCCTTGTCGCTCCGACTGAGTAGCCCGCCGGCGTCCGTCGCCTCCGACGCCGCTTCGAGCGCGTCCGGTTCGAAGAACGACGACGTCACGTAGAACGCGCCGCCGAGGTTCGCGTCCGTCGCCACCGTCCCCGCGTCGTCGACGAGCGCCTCCATCTCCCCGCCCCGCACGGGCTCGCGGCTCGTGTTCAGGTTCGCGACGAGCAGCGGGTTCCCCATCCGGTCGCGGATGACGACGTCGAACTCCGTGACGTGCTCTGCGCCCTCGTCGTTCTCCGTCTCCACGGTCCCGTGGAGCTCCGCGCGGTCGATGTCGGAGACGACGTCGAAGACGCCCGCCAGCCCCTTCCGGTGGCCGGTGTCGAGAATCTCGTAGGGGAGCTCGCGGACCACCCACGACACGAACCGGTACTCGGGCGTCGACTCCAGGAACGCCGCGAACGGCTCCCCGTTCACCGTCGCGTCTGCTGCCTCGAACTGCGTGTGGTGTTCGAGCGTGAGGTTCGCGTTAATCTCGTCCGGGTCCGTTTCACCGACGGCGTCGAGCGTCGCGTCCGCCTTCGACCCGTACCGCACGAAGAGGTTCGTCCCGGACACCGCCGCCTCCGGGTCGAGCGCCTCGCCGCCCGCGACGCCGCCGACCTCCGCGAGCTGCTCTTCGAGGTCTTCGACGCGCTCGCGGAGCCGGTCGCGCTCCTCGCGCACCGACTCGAGGTCGTCGCGAACGTCCGAGAGCTCCTCCCGGGCTTCGCGGAGTTCGGCCCGCACGGCGTCGAGCTCCTCCCCGCCCGCGTCCGCCTCCGCTTCGGCCGCGCGCTCCTCGGCGGCCGCGAGCTGGCGCTCTAACTCCGCGATTCGCTCCGCGTCCCCGGCCGCCGACAGCTCCGCCTCCAGCGTCGCGATGCGCTCGTCGCGCTCCTCCACCGCGCGTTCGAGCGTCCCGATGCGCTCGCGCGCTCGCTCCAGAATGTCGCGCTGCGTCCGCCCGCCGGATTGCCCGTCGCGCTGCGCCTGCCCGTCGGACTGCCGCGACGACGACTCGCTCTCACCGCCCGAATCGGCGTCGCTCGCCGCCGAGCGCTGCGTGCGTTTCTGCTCTCGCCGCTGCTTCTCCGCCGCCGCCCGACTCCGCTTCGTCTCCGTCCCCGCTCCCGACTTCGACTGCTCCGGGTTGATGGCCGGCACGGACTTCGTCGAGCGCCACTGCGCTTCCTCCTGGAACCGCTCGTCGACGCCCTGGCTCGCCGTCTCACCGGGCTTCGCTCGCGAGCGACGCCCGCTCGGCTCCGCCGACGCTCCCGACTCGGGTTCTGTCCCTGCGGGCTCGCCGTCGGATTCGGCGTCGTCGATAGCGCGCGCCGTCGGCCCCTCCGACACCGGCTCTCGACCCGGTTCCGCCGGCCCCGGCCGCGGCTCAGCCTCCGCCTCATCCTCACCCTCATCGCGCGCGAGCGCGTCCACGGATTCGTCGAGCACCGACTCGGTCTCCAGCGACGCCGACGCCGCCGACTCCTCTCCGGCGGTGGCACCCGAATCGTCCGCCGCCGCGTCCGACTCTGCGTTCTCGATGGACACCCCGCCGCTCGCGGCTCCATCCCTGCTCACAGATTCTTCGTCCGCTGCCGAGGCCTTCGAGCCGCTCGTCTCGCCAGCGTCGGCCGCACTTCTCGAACGGTCCGACGCGGCTTCGGCGGACGCGACGCCGACCGACTCCTCTTCGGCATTCTCGTCGGCCCCGCGCTCGGCGTCGGTCGCGGGTTCGTCCGTCGGCTCGACGCCCCGTTCGACGTCGGTATCTGGCTCCGCCTCGACCTCGGTTTCCGGCTCCGCGTCCGTGGCCGGCTCTGCCGCCGCGTCCGCCGTCGACGCCGGCTCCGTCGCCTCGTCTTCGCCGGTGGCAGTCGGCTCCGCCGCGGTCGCTGGCTCGTCCGTCGGCTCGGCGCGCGGTTCGGTCGGCCCGCGCGCCCGCCCGGGCTCGGCGTCCGATTCGCCGTCCGCTTCGGTCGCGGATTCGGTCGCAGCTTCGGACGCAGCCTCGGATGCGGCTCCGCCGGCGGCGCTCGCGCCCGCCGCCGTGCCCGCGCTCTCGGCCGTCGACGCCGCCGCGTTCTCTGGTTCCGATTCCGTCTCGACCTCGGGGATGTCGACGATATCGACGTCGACTTTCACGACCTCGTAGAGGCCGACTTCGCCGTCGGCGCGCTCGAACGCCTCGTCGCCCGTCACGAGGTCGTCGGACGTGCCGACGAACGCCGCGCTCATCGACCGGCCGCCGTAGTAGACCGTGTAGTAGTCGCCGGAGAGGACGTTCTCGGAGAGCTCGACGTACCCCGTGAAGCTCGCGTCCGAGAGCATCGCGTCCGTCTCCGAGAGCGGCGTGTCGTTCGTGTAGTACGTCGCCTGCGTCTCTCCGTCCGCTTCGAGCATCGAGAAGAGCAGCGGGAGGGATTTGTGCGGCGCGCTGTAGACCGTGCCGGTCGCGTCCTCGAACGCCTCGATCGTCCCCTCGTGGACGCCGACGACGCGCCCGTTCAGCATGAAGAGGTGCGTGTCGCCTACGACGACCGCGCCGGAGAAATTCTCGTCCGCGAGCGCGTGCAGTCCCTCGTAGCCGTCCGTGAACGGCCGGGAATCCCACTCCGACACGCGCTCTCGCGTGCGTTCATTCATACCCGCACGGTGGCCTCTCCCACGTATAATTCTTTCCGGCGGGGTGTTAGCGAGCCGGAACTAGAGCTTCGACTGCGCGTCGTCCGCCAGCTCCTCCATCCGCTTGGAGATGCGGCCCGCACTGGAGAACTCGTCCTCGCTCATCGCCGTCGCGAGCGCGTTCCCGAGCACGAACACCGCGTGTTTGTGCTCGCTCTTCGACTTGTGGACGTGCGACGGGTCGACGTCGAGCTGTTCGTACGTGTCGAAGACGCTCTCGTCGACGCCTTCGTACGAGAGGAAGCTCTCCTTGATCTCCACCATCTCCTCGTGGAGCTCCAGCAGGTCGTCCTTGTGCATGGTCGTGATTAGCCGCTCGCGAGTAAAAGCCTTTCTCGCGAACCGGTCACACGCCCGTTAGAAGACGTACTCGTCTTCGTGGCCCATCATCCCGCTCTCGTCTTCGAGACTGGCGTCCTCGTCCATCGGGCCGGACGTCTTGTAGGCCTTGATGCCCGCGGACAGGAGTTGTTCGATGGCTTCTTCGCGGCTGAGGAACTCGCCCTGCTCGACGAGCTGGGCGATCTGCATCTCGATGTGGTCGGGGATATTGAGTTCGACCGATGGCATTCTCTTACCCGACGCTAACCCGTCCCCCTGTATAAACTTGGCGGGCTACTTATCGGGTGTCCGAACTCATGTTCCCGATTCCGTAAGTCGACTTTCGACTTCGCGGCGGTGACTTCTCGTTTCGCATCGACACGCCTACTTTCCCCGCGCCCCACCAGTCGCGTATGAGTGTCAGGGACGTCACGGACCTCTACGAGGAGTTCGGCGACGACCGCCTCCCGCCGGGACAGCGCGAGACCTCGAAGTTCCCCGTCCTCTCGAAGAGCGGGACGCCCGCCTGGGACCCGGAGACCTGGGAGTTCCGCGCGTGGGGTGCCGTCGACGACGAACGCCGCTGGAGCTGGGACGAGTTCACCGACCTCCCGAGCGAGACCCAGCGACAGGACTTCCACTGCGTCACCGGCTGGAGTCGCTTCGACTGCGAGTTCACCGGCCTCACCTTCACCCGGCTCGCCGACCTCGTCGGCGTTACGGAGGACGCGACGCACGTGATGTTCCACGGCCTCGACGGCTACACCACGAACCTCCCGCTCGACGACTGCATGCGCGACGAAGTCCTCTTCGCGTGGGGCTTCGACGGCGACGACCTCCCCCGCGAACACGGCGGCCCGCTCCGCGTCGTCACCCCCCACAAGTACGCCTACAAGGGCGCGAAGTGGGTCGACGGCGTCGAATTCCTCGAAGAACCCGAGCGCGGCTACTGGGAGAAACGCGGCTACTCGAACACGGCCGACCCCTGGAACGAAGAGCGGTACAGTTAGAACCCACTTTTTTATTGCGGGCCGGCTCCGCCGGCCCGATAAAAACCTGGACTAAAAGCCTCCTCACTCCAGCCGCGGCGCTTTGCGCCGCGTTAGTCGCTCGTCGGCCAGCGCGCGAAGCGCGCTGTGAATCGGCGACCTTCCGGGCTCTTCGAGCCACTCGGTCGCCGAATTCTCTCGTGTGGTCCCGTAATCAGCAGTACGGCGTATGCGTCGCCTCTTCCGTGCTGTAGCGGTGTGATGGGCTGTGACGGTATTTTCCGGTTATCCGGCTCGCAGTAGAAGGGCTAAAGGCGTGTTCGTTCGAAGAACGGGGTGATGGAGCCGCGTCAGGACGCGTCGTGTGGGGTAGAGGACGCTCGTCTCGTCACGGAGACGGTTCGGTTGGCGGAGACGTCGCTGGTGGACGTTCTGCGCGCGGATTTTCGGGCGCACGCGGTGTGGTCTGCGCCGGGTGAGCCGTCGCTCGTGGGGTGCGGGGCGGCGGCGTCGGTGACGGCGTCGGGGCCGGGTGAGTTGGATGCGGTTCGGGAGCGCGTGGAGTCGGTGTTCGCGGACGCGCCGGCGTCGGATGCGCCGGCGGTCGCTCGCCCGCGGGTGCTCGGCGGGATGGCGTTCCACGACGGGCACCGGGAGTCGCCGCCGTGGTCGGGGTTTCCGGGGGTGGCGTTCGTGCTGCCGCACGTGCAGTTCGCCGTGGCCGAGGACGCGACGTACCTCACGGTGAACGAGTTCGGGCCGGAGGCGGACGCGGGGAGCGCGCGCCGGACGATGGCGCGGGTTCGCGAGTCGGTCGAGGCCGTCGACGCGGCGTCGGTGAGCGTCGACCCGCCGGGCATTGTCGCGGAGCATCCGACGACGACGCGGGCGGCGTGGCGGGAGGCGGTCGCGGACGCGACCGCGCGTATCGCGGCGGGCGACCTGGAGAAGGTCGTGCTCGCGCAGGCGCTCGACGCGGAGCTCGGGGATTCGTTCGACCTCGTGTCGGCGATGACGCGCATCGAGCGCGGACACCCCGAGTGTTTCCGGTTCGCGTTCCGGGCGAACGACGGCGGCGCGTTCTTCGGGCCGAGCCCGGAGCGCCTCGTGTCGCGGCGCGGCGGGCGCGTGGAGACGGGCGCGCTCGCGGCGACGGTGTCTCGCGGGGACACCGCGGCGGAAGACGCCGAGCTGGAGCGGGAGCTCCGGTCGAGCGAGAAGCTCGTGTACGAACACGAGGTCGTCGAGGATAGCATCCGCGAGCAGCTCGCGCCGGTCGCGCGGAACGTCCGGTCGGGCGACCGGCGGGTGAAGAAGCTCGCGTCGGTCCAACACCTCTTCACGCCCATCGCGGCCGACACGGACAGACACGTGCTCGAGCTCGTCGACGCCCTGCATCCGACGCCGGCGGTCGGCGGGCGGCCGCCGGACGCGGCGCTGGAGACGATTCGTGAGGCGGAGGCGTTCGACCGCGGGTGGTACGCCGCGCCCGTCGGCTGGTTCGACGCCGACGGCGACGGCACGTTCGCGGTCGCCATCCGGTCGGCGCTCGCCCGCGACCGGGACGCCCACCTCTACGCGGGCGCGGGCATCGTCGCGGACTCCGACGCGGACGCGGAGTGGGACGAGATTCAGTTGAAGTTCGACAGCGTTCGCGCCCACCTCTCCTGACCCGATACGGTAATCGGAGTGACTGGTACGCGGGTCGAATACCCAAATACCGGCCGATTTCGCCCGATCTGGTGCCTCAGCGAACACAATTTTTATGATAATCACGTGGTTCCTATCCGAAGATGCCAAAACGAGATTCGAGCAAGAACCGGTGGCTGATTGCGGTATCGGCCGTCGCGATCCACCTGTCAATCGGTGGTATCTACGCGTACAGCATCTATCAGATTCCCCTACAGAACACGGTCGGGTGGGACACGTCGAGCGTCTCGCTGGCGTTCTCCATCGCCATCTTCGTCCTCGGTATCACCGCGGCGTTCCTCGGGAGCTACGTCGAGAGGTACGGCCCCAGGAAATCCGGATTCGCCGCCGCCGTCCTCTACGGTCTGGGGACGGTCGGCGCGGGTGTCTCCGTACAGCTCGAGAGCCTCCCGCTCTTCCTCGCCACGTTCGGCGTCATCGGCGGGATGGGTCTCGGCCTCGGCTACATCTCCCCGATCGGCACGCTCGTCGACTGGTTCCCGGACCGCCGCGGGATGGCGACCGGCCTCGCCGTCATGGGCTTCGGTGCCGGCGCGCTCCTCACGGGCCCGTTCGGTAACTTCCTCATCCAGAACTACGGTGTCTCGACGGCGTTCTTCGTCCTCGGTGCCATCTACTTCGTCCTGATGTCGCTCGGTGCGAGCTACCTCGCGAAGCCCGAAGAGGGCTGGCTCCCCGAGGGCATGGAGGGCGTCGAGGGCGCTCAGGAGAAAGCGAAGGGCGCACTCCCCGGCCTCGACATCCTCAGCGCGAAAGAAGCGCGCACGACGCCGCGCTTCGCCCTCATCTGGCTCATCATCTTCATCAACGTCACCGCCGGTATCATGCTCCTCGCGTTCGCGTCCCCGATGCTGCAGTCCATCGGCGGCGCTAGCGCGACGACGGCCGCGTTCATCGTCGGCTACATCGGCATCTTCAACGGCGGCGGCCGCATCTTCTGGGCGTCCCTCTCCGACTACATCGGACGGACGACGACGTACGGCGCGTTCTTCGTCATCCAGATCGTTGCGTTCTTCCTGATGCCGAACGCGCTCGGCGTCTGGTTCCTCGCCGCACTTCTCTTCCTGGTCATCACGTGCTACGGCGGCGGGTTCGCGTGCCTCCCGGCCTACCTCAGCGACCTCTTCGGAACGAAGGAAGTGAGCGCGATTCACGGCTACGCCCTCACCGCGTGGGGCCTCGCCGGCGTCGTCGGCCCGACGATCGCGTCCACCGTTCTCGAAGCGACCGGGAGCTACACGCAGGCACTCTACATCATCAACGTCCTCCTCGTCGCCGGTCTCGCGCTCGTCATCATCCTCCGCTGGCGCATCGGCAAACTCGAGAAGGCGAGCGCGAGCGCCGGCGCTGCCGCGTAACGGACTAACGAACAACCACCGTGCCGCTCTCACGCGTTTCCTTTTTGCGCGCGCTCGCTCGGTGAGCGACGCCGCCGCGCGCCGGTTTCGGGACGCTTTACGGTGACGGGGGAGAACTGCGAGTATGACTGCCCCGAACCGCGCGACGCTCTGGGGGCGCGCTATCGCGGACGAACTGGCGAAGGCGGGCGTGGACGCCGTGTGCGTCGCGCCCGGGAGTCGGTCGACGCCGCTGACGGTGGCGCTCGACGCGCACGACGAGCTCACGGTCTTCTCGCACCTCGACGAGCGCTCGGCGGCGTTCTTCGCGCTCGGCCGCGGGAAGGTGCTGGGTCGGCCGACGCCTGTCGTCTGTACCTCTGGCACTGCGGCCGCGAACTTCCACCCGGCGGTGATCGAGGCGGATACGGGCCGCGTCCCGCTCCTCGTCCTCACGGCCGACCGCCCGGCGGAGCTCCGCGATTCGGGCGCGAACCAGACCGTCGACCAGGAGAAGCTCTACGGGGACGCGGTGCGGTTCTACCGCGACCTCCCGGAGCCGGCGGCGGAACCCCGACGACTCCGCTCGCTCCGCACGACCGTCTGCCGCGCGGTCGCTGAGACGGCAGGCGCGGAGCCGGGGCCCGTCCACCTGAACGTCCCGGTCGCGAAGCCGCTGGAACCGACGACGGTGCCCGCGGAATCCCCGGACGGCGTCCCCGAGGATCTCGCGGCCGACCACCCGCTCGCCGCGCGCGGCCGGGACGGCCCGTTCGTCGACGTCCACGCCGGCGTGACCGAGCCCAGCGAAGCGACGCTCGACCGGCTCGCCGCGGCCGTCGACGCCGCCGACCGCGGCCTGCTCGTCGCCGGGCCGACCGACGAGGCGTACGCGGACGCGCTCGTCGACCTCGCCCACGCGACCGGCTTCCCGCTCCTCGCCGACCCGCTCTCCGGCGTCCGCTACGGCCCGCACGTCCCCGACGGTCCCGTCCTCGGCGGCTACGACGCCTACCTCCACCCCGACGTCACCGCGGACTGGCCCGACCCGGACGTCGTCCTTCGGTTCGGCGCGTCACCGACCTCGAAGCCGCTCAGGAAGTACCTCGCTCGAACCGGCGCGCGCCAGTTCGTCGCCGACGCGTCGGGCGGCTGGCGAGAAGCCGAGTTCCGAGCCAGCGACCTCGTCGTCGCCGACCCCGCGCCGCTCGCCCGCGCGCTCGCGGACCGCGTCGAGTCGCCCGCCGAGCCGTGGCCGGCCCTCGACGCCGCCGAAGCCGCACACTGGGCGCTCCTCGACGAACGCGACGACGCCTTCGAGGGCCGCATCGCGGCGGCCGTCGCCGCCGACGCCCCCGATCCCGCGACCGTGTTCGTCTCGAACTCGATGCCGATTCGGGACCTCGACCGGTTCGCCCGCCCGGACGCGAAAGCGCTCCGCGTGCTCGGAAACCGCGGGGCGTCCGGCATCGACGGCGTCACCAGCACCGCGCTCGGCGCGGGCAGTGCGACCGACGACCCCCTCGTTCTTCTCACCGGCGACCTCGCCTACTACCACGACCTCAACGGCCTCCTGGCGCTCTCGCGCTGCGGCGTCGACGCCACCATCGCGCTCGTGAACAACGACGGCGGCGGCATCTTCCACATGCTCCCCATCGAGCAGTTCGACCCGCCCTTCCAGGGGCAGTTCAAGACGCCGCACGGCCTCGACTTCGAACCCACCGCCGACCTCTACGGCTTCGACTACGCCCGCACGGACTCCCTCGATGCGTTCCGGGAGCGCTACCGCGCGAGCCTCGACAGCGCGGGCACACAGGTCGTCGAGTACGTCTCCGACGCCGAGGCGAGCCACCGAACGCGAGAGGAAGTCCGGGAGGCGCTCGTCGAGCGCCTCACCTGAATCATTAAGTCACTCCGTCGACCTCCCTCCCGTATGTCCTCCACGGAGCGGCTCGTCGCCGCGGCGCTCGCCGTCCTCCTCGGCATCGCGACCGTCCTGTACAGCTTCCTCATCGTCCAGCAGCTGCTCGTCGGCGCGGGCGTCGCGTTCGCCTTCTTCGTCGCCGCCGCGTTCCTCTACCAGGGGAGCGCCGACCGCCAGACCGTCGTCCGCGCGACCGTCGTTCTCACCGTCGCCTACGGCGTCTTCACCTTCCAGCTCCCCGCCGCCCTCGTCGCCGCCTGCGTCGTCTACCTCACCGCGTGGGCCACCGGCCCCGAGAGCCCGTTCGACGCCCCCGATACCCGCATTTTCCCCGCTACCCGGTGGAACGACAGACGAAACAGCGGCGACGGAGACGGTAGCGGCGACGCCGACGGAGCCGGTGGGCGGGGCGAGGCCGCCGAGTAATCAACCTCTTTGTACTCCCGCGCGCCCGTTCGAGTATGGTCTCCGAGATATTCGACGAGGACGCCTGGGAGGAAGTCGAGGGCTTCGACTTCCGGGACATCACGTACCACCGCGCGAGCGAGGTGGGCGCGCTCCGCATCGCCTTCGACCGCCCGGAGAAGCGCAACGCCTTCCGCCCCGGCACGGTCGACGAGCTCTCGCGCGCGCTCGACCACGCCAAACGCCAGGCGGACGTCGGCTGCGTCCTCCTCACTGGTAATGGCCCCAGCGAGAAGGACGGCGGCTGGGCCTTCTGCTCCGGCGGCGACCAGTCAGTCCGCGGGAGCGAGGGGTACGAATACCGGGGCGAGGACGAGTCACCGGATAAAGCCGAGGCCGGCCGCCTCCACATCTTAGAGGTCCAGCGGCAGATCCGCTTCATGCCGAAACCCGTCGTCGCCGTCGTCCCCGGCTGGGCCGTCGGCGGCGGCCACAGCCTCCACGTCGTCTGCGACCTCACCCTCGCGAGCGAGGAGCACGCGAAATTCCTCCAGACCGACCCCGACGTCGGGTCCTACGACGCCGGCTTCGGCTCCGCCTACCTCGCCCGCCAGATCGGCCAGAAGAAGGCGCGCGAAGTCTTCTTCCTCGGCAAGACCTACGACGCCGCGGAAGCCGCCGACATGGGCATGGTGAACGAAGCCGTCCCCCACGACGAACTGGAGGAGACCGCGCTGGAGTGGGCGGCCCGCATCGAGGGCAAGAGCCCGAACGCCATCCGGATGCTCAAGTACGGCTTCAACCTCCCCGACGACGGCATGGTCGGCCAACAGGTCTTCGCCGGCGAAGCAACCCGGCTCGGCTACATGACCGACGAAGCCCAGGAAGGCCGCGACGCCTTCCTCGAAAAACGCGACCCCGACTACTCTGAGTACCCCTGGTACTACTAGAGACCTTTTTATCGGGCCGGCTCCGCCGGCCCGATAAAAATCTCCACCATTACCGGAACGCGAAGCGTTCCGGTTAGCAGTCGGATTCCGTCGGAATCCGACGACACTGCGGGAAATCTTCGATTTCCCGCCGTTCAGCCAGAAACCGGAGGTTTCTGGCGACAAAGGCCCGTCACCCTCCCGTCGCGGCCCTCCGGGCCGCGGTGGTCAGGCTCGGGCCTCGCCGCTTCGCGGCGAGTGAATCGCGCTCACTGCGTTCGGGGGCGGCCGCGCCGTGACCCTCGTTTCGGGGATCCGGTTCGACGTAGCGGTTCACGACGCGGCGGAATTTCGAATACTCACGCGAGGAATGCGTTCCCTTGCTGAGTGTGGCGAGGCCGACTGTTTCGCCGTCCACGGTTCGGCGCGCACGTCTCATCGGGGCGGCTGCCTCGACCGCACTCACCGATTCTCGGCGTGGAGGATGAGTTCGCACTTGTGGATGAACGCCGCGAGGTCGCGTGCGGCATCCCGTTCGAGCGAGAACAACACGCCCTCGGACGGGTTCTCGTGGATGATGGCGAAGACGCCGTCCTCGTAGAGTTCTATCGAGGCGTTGAACTCGCCGAACGGGCTGTCGGGTCGTCGGAGCGCGGTCTTCCCGCGAGCACCCTCGACGATCTCGCCGGTACGCTCTTCGGCGTGCTCTCGCGGTAAATCCGCGCGCCGGTAGATGATCTCCCAATCGTCTTCGGTGAACGAGACGGCGGTCCGAAAGTAATCCCCGGCTTGTCGCTTGACGAACGCGACGAGGCGCTTGTACGGTTGGACCGACATAGCCGATACCTCTTCGACCGCCCGGATAACTCCCGCGTTCTCCTCCTCAGAGGAGGCGTCGAGATGGGCACGACTGCGTTCGCGCGAAGGACGTTCGCCCTCCCGGAACGTGACGAGGTCGACGGTCTCGTCGTCGGGTTCTCTCAGGCGGGCGTCGGTGGCTTCGACGACCGCGATATAGTTGGCGGCGTCGTTCCGCGTCGGTTTTCCGCGGGACTGATTCCCCGGTGGAGTGCCGGGGTTTCCGCCGTCAGAACGTTCTTGCGGAGGCGGCTCGAAGCAGGAGGTATGAACACGCTGTTCGCCGCGTTCGGTGGGTTCGGGTTCGAGTCGTTGAACGCGACGCTCGCCAGCCACCCGCTCTTTCTCGCGGGGCTCTTCGTCGCGCTCGTCGTCGCCGTCTGGCTCGGGCGGCGCGGCGACGACGACCCGGACGTCCCCTCGCGCGAGGAACTCCTCGACCTCGCCGAGCGCTACGAGGACTGACTACGCTCCGGGTTCGACGCGGTCGAGGGCGAGGACGACGCCGGCTCCGGCGACGACGAGGCCGCCCGCGAGGGCGAACGTCGTGAAGTACGCGTAGGTGGCGGCGAGCCAGCCGCCGAGGAGGCCGCCGACGCCGCCGGCGACCGAGGAGAGCGCGGTGTAGAGGCCGAGCGCCGCGCCCCGGTTCTCGCGGTTCGCGTACCGGGCGACGAGTGAGTTCGCGGTGACGGCGATGACGGCCCAGGAGACGCCGACGAGCGCGAAGGTGACGCCGACGACGAGGAGGCCGGTCGGCGACGCGCGGAGGCCGTAGCCGGCGGCGGCGACGACGGGGAAGACGAGGCCGCGGAGGCCGAGCGCGCTCGACTGGAGGACGCGGAGGTCGTAGCGGTCGGCGAGTTCGCCGGCGGCGACGTAACAGACCGCGGAGGCGAGGCTGGAGACGACGTAGAGCGCGAAGACGGCGTCGTCGCCGAAGCCGGCGGTCGTGAGGAAGTCGGGGAGCGGCGCGCTGAAGACGGAGAACCCGACGAAGAAGACGGTGACGGCGGCGAAGTACGCGGCGAGCGGGCGGCTGACGCCCGTGAGGAGCGCGCGCGGGTCGCTGGAGCGGACGATGGAGACGACGCGACCGGGGAGGAGCGGGGAGAAGACCGCGCGGACGGCGCGCCGGGAGGGCCGCCGGCGGAGGCGGCTGTCGTCCGCCCCTTCGGCGCGCGGGAGCGTTCGCGCCGCGACGAGCGTGCTGACGGCGACGACGACGGTGGCGACGCCGAGGAGCGAGCGCTGGACGGCGAGCGAGGAGAGGCGGCCGGCGAGCGCGCTCGTCCAGACCGCGCCGAGCACGAGGCCGCCCGCCCACCCGTAGCCCTGGTACTTGTTCAGGCGGGCGAGGCGGGCGTTCCACCGGCGTTCGGGGACGTCGGCGAGCGCGAGCGTCGTGAGGACGGGCGTGACGCCGGCGACGGCGAACCAGAGCGCGGCGTCGACGAGGACGACGGCCGGAACAGTGTGTAAGAAGGGGAGGGCGGCGAGCGCGGCGGCGACGCCGAGGAAGCCGGCGAGAACGAGGCGGCGGTGGTTGCCGAGGCGGTCGACGACGGGGCCGACGACGACGGCGCTCGGGGCCATCGCGATGGACGTGGCGAACCAGAGGACGCCGAGCGCGAACGCGTCGCCGCCGAGCTGGACGACGTAGAGGGGGACGAGGAGGGAGGCGACGCCGATGGCGACGTTCGCGCCGGCCCACGCGTAGAGCCACGCGTCGGCGGGCGCGTCCGTGGCGGTCGCTCCGGGGGGTGAGTCGCTCACGGCACAGTGGTCCGCCCGGCGGCCTGAAAAGCCCACCGGGTGGCGTTCCCGGAACCACAGGCGCTTTCCTCTCGCCACGCGAACTCCCGGTCATGTCTGATTCGGCGGAAATCTCCCGGACGCAGGCGTGGGTGATGGCGGCGCGCCCGCACACGCTCCCCGCGGCGTCGTCGCCGGTGCTCGTCGGCGTCGGGCTGGCGCTCGGCCTCGGCGTCTTCGAGCCCCTGCCGGCGGTCGCGGCGCTCGTCGGCGCGCTCCTCATCCAGGTCGGCACGAACTTCGCGAACGACTACTACGACGCGGAGAAGGGCGCGGACACCGAGGAGCGCGAGGGGTTCACGCGCGTCACGCAGGCCGGACTCATCCCCGCGCAGACCGTGAAACGCGCGATGTACGCGACCTTCCTCGCGTCGGTCGTCGTCGGCCTCTACCTCGTCGCCGTCGGCGGCGTTCCCATCCTCGTCATCGGCGTGCTGAGCATTCTCTCCGGTATCGCGTACACGGGCGGGCCGTACCCGCTCGGCTACCACGGCCTCGGCGACGTCTTCGTCTTCGTCTTCTTCGGGGTCGTCGCCGTCGTCGGGACCGTCTACGTGCAGGCTGCGGCCGCGGCGGCCGGCGTCTTCCCCGTCGCGCCGCCCGCGGGGACGCTCCCGACCGCGGCGTTCGCCGCGAGCGTCGCTGTCGGCACGCTCAACACCGCCATTCTCGTCGTGAACAACCTCCGCGACGTCGACACGGACCGGAAAGCGGGGAAGAACACGCTCGCCGTGCGGTTCGGCCGCACCGGCGCGCGCGCCGAGTACGTCCTCCTGCTCGTCGTCGCTTACCTCGTGCCCGTCTACTTCTTCGTCTCCCGCGCGGGGTGGGACGCCGCCGTCCTCCTCCCGCTCTTGACGCTCCCGCTCGCCGCGACGGTGACGCGGACCGTCCTCCGGTACGACGACGGCGAGCACCTCGACCCCGCGCTCTCGACGACGGGGAAACTCCTCTTCGCGTTCGCGGCGCTCTTCGCGGTCGGACTCGCGCTATGAGCGTCGAGGCGTTCGCGCTCCCGCTCGCTACCCCGCTCGAAACCGCCGCCGGCCGCATCGAGGAGCGCGAGGGATTTCTCTTCGCGGCGCGCGGCGGGACGGGCGAGGCGACGCCGCTCCCCGGCTGGACGGAGTCACTGGCCGCCTGCGAGCGCGCGCTCCGCGACGCCGACGAGAAAGAACGCTGGTCGGCGGCGCTCGCCGCCTGCGAGGGTGCGCCGGCGGCCCGGCACGCCGTCAGTCAGGCGTGCCTCGACGCGCGAGCGCGGGCCGCCGACCGGCCGCTCTACCGGGAGCTCGGCGGCGAGCGCGAGTGCGAGCGCGTCCCGGTGAACGCGACCGTCGGCGACGCGGACGTCGAAGGGACGCTGAGCGCCGTCGAGACAGCGGTCCACGCCGGCTTCGAGACAGTGAAAGTGAAAGTCGGCGCGCGGGCCGTGGCGGCGGACGCCGACCGGCTGGACGCAGTCCGGAGCGCGTATCCGCGCCTCGAACTGCGCGCGGACGCGAACGCCGCGTGGGACGAAGCGGAAGCGCGCGCGTTCCTCGACGCGACGAGCGGACTGGACCTCGCGTACGTCGAACAGCCCGTTCCGGGCGTCGACGCGCTCGCCCGACTCACGAGTGTGGGGCCCGTGGCGGCGGACGAATCCGTCGTCGACGCCGGCGTCGACGCCTGCCTCGACGCGGGCGTGGCGGCGGTCGTGCTGAAGCCGATGGCGCTCGGCGGGCTCGACCGCGCGCGGGACGCCGCGTTCGCCGCGCTCGACGCGGGCGTGACGCCCGTCGTGTCGAACACCGTCGACGCCGCGTACGCGCGTTCCGGCGCGGTGCATCTCGCAGCGAGCCTCCCGGACCCCGCGCCCGCCGGCCTCGCGACGGGCGGCCGGTTCGCGCGCGACCTCGTCCCCGACGCGACACCTGTCAGGAACGGATACATAGCCGTCCCGAGGGGAAACGGACATGCCATCGGGGGTTCTGCGGGCGAGTGATGCGAGACTGGCTCTCCCACCGCGTCCGGTCCTCCCCCGGAGCGCTCGCGCTCGTCGCCGCCCCGACCGGCCGGGAGTGGACGTACGCCGAACTCGACGCCGCCGTCGACCGCACCGCCGGGCAGCTCGCCGCGCTCGGCGTCACCGCCGACGACCACGTCGGCGTCCTGATGGAGACGCGGCCGGCGTTCGTCCGCCTCGTCTTCGCCTGCCAGCGCCTCGGCGCGACGCTCGTCCCGCTGAACGCGCGGCTCGCGCCGTCGGAGCTGATGGCGCAGCGCGCGACCGCAGACCTCATCGCGCTCGTCTGCGAGGCGGAGACTGAGCCGGACGCCCTCACGACCGCCGAAACCGTGCCCGTCGTCTCCGTCGACAAACCCCAGTCCCCGCAGGTCGCGTGGCTCCCCGACGAACCCGTCGAGGACGTCACGCTCGCCGAGTGGGACACCGACGACACGATGGCGCTCATGTTCACGTCCGGGACGACCGGAACCCCGAAGGCCGTTCGCCTGACGCCCGGGAACTTCTACGCCGCCGCCACCGCCTCCGCGTTCCGCCTCGGCCTCGACGAGGCCGACGCCTGGCTCGACCCGCTCTCGATGTACCACATGGGCGGGCTCTCCGTCCCGCTCCGCGCGACGCTCTACGGGACGACGACCGTCCTGACGAACGGCTTCGAGGCCGAACGCGTGTTCGAGGCGCTCCACGAGTACGAGCCGACGGGCGTGAGCCTCGTCCCGACGATGCTCCGCCGCCTCCTCCAGCAGGGCGACCTCCCCGACTCCCTCCGCTTTGCGCTCGTCGGCGGCGCGCCGACCCCGCGCGGCCTCGCCGCCGACGCCGTCGACCGCGGCGTCCCCATCCACGTCAGCTACGGGATGACGGAGGCGACGAGTCAGATAACGACCGCGACGCCCCCCGAAGTCGACGAGGACAACGGGACCGTCGGCCGCCCGCTCTTCGGCGTCGACGTCACCATCGTGGACGACGACGGCGACCCCGTCGCGGACGGCGAATCCGGACGCATCGTCGTCGACGGCCCGACCGTCACCCCGGGATACTACGAGAACCCGGAGGCGAACGCGGACGCCTTCACCGACTACGGCTTCGTCACCGGCGACGTCGGCTACTTCGAGGACGGCCGGCTCTCCGTGCTCAACCGGCGCTCCGACCGCATCGTCTCCGGCGGCGAGAACGTCGAACCCGGCGAGGTCGTCTCGGTCCTCCGCCGCCACGACGGCGTCGCCGACGCCGCCGTCGTCGGTATCGCCGACCCCGAGTGGGGCGAACGCGTCGCCGCGCTCGTCGTCCCCGCCGAAGGCCGCGAGCCGACGCGCGAGGAACTGCGCGCGCACTGCGACGCGAACCTCGCCGGCTTCAAACGCCCGCGCACCATCGCGTTCGCGGACAGCGTTCCTCGCACTGCGTCCGGAACCGTCGACCGCACCGCCGTCCGGGAATCGCTCGCGCGCGCCGCCGACCTATAAGTCACCGCCGACGGTACGAGCGGTCGTGTGCACGCTCGCCGTCGCCTGGAACGTCTTCGCTGAAACACCCGTGGCCGTCGCCGCGAACCGCGACGAAGCCCTCGGCCGCCCCTCGACGCCGCCCCGGCTCCGCGAGTGGGGCGACCGCCGCGTGCTCGCCCCCCGCGACGAGGAAGCCGGCGGCACGTGGATGGGCGTCAACGACGCCGGCGTCTTCGTCGGCATCACGAACCGCTGGGTCGACCTCGACGGGGAGCGCTCCCGCGGCCTCCTCGTCCGCGACTGCCTCGAAGCCGCGAGCGCCGCCGACGCCCGCGACCGCGTCGAAACCGCCCTCGAAACCCACTCGTACGCCGGCTTCAACCTCGTGCTCGCCGACGCCGCCGACGCCTACCTCGTCGAGTGGGACGGCAACCTCGCCGTCACGACGCTCGACCCCGGCGTCCACGTCGTCGTGAACGACCCCGTCGACCAGGCGGAGAAGGCCGACTTCGTCGAGGCCGAACTCGCCGGCGCGGCGGACGCAGACGACTTCTTCGACCGCGCGCGCCGCGTGCTCACCGACCACGACCACGACGTCTGCGTCCACGGCGACGACTACGGCACGCGCTCCTCCGCCCTCGTCGCCGTCCACGACGCCGGCGGCGGCGCGGACTGGTGGTTCGCCGACGGCCCCCCGGGCGAGACGCCCTACGAGCGCATAGACAATCAGGTTTAAACGCCGCGCGGACCCAGTCAGGAACATGAGCACGGCAGACGAAGACCTCACAGAGGTCGAAGAGCGCGCTATCGCGCTCATCCGCGAGGAGGGCGGCATCTACCAGAGCGAGTTCTGGAAAGCCCTCGACGTCGACTCACGGAAGGGGAGTCGCGTCGCGAAGAAACTCGAAGACAAAGGCCTCGTGGCCCGCGAAGACGCCGTCTACGAAGGCAACACCACGTACTTCATCGAGCCCATCATCGACCCCGCCGACGTCGACTTCTCCCTCCTCGTCGCCGACGAGATGCTCTCCCCGTTCGTCGGCGAGGAGGAAGTCGACCCGCAGGGCGACGCCTTCAGCCAGTGGATTCTCAACCTCGCGTACGAGGAGTAGGTGGTTCGGAGCGCGCCGATGGCGCGCGAGAACCACCAGATACGAGCGCGAGTGTAACGACCCGCGAGTGGGCGGGTCGGACGAGCTGGCCGGTGTAGCCCGTTATTCTGCGGTGTGCTGGGAAGACGTTTAGTCGGCGGTGGCGTACGGGAGGCATGGCTCTGGTGGATTCGCTCGGGGTGTGGCTGGCGGGGATGCCGGCGTGGATGGCGGTGGGGACGCTGGTCGGCGGGTCGTTTCTCGCGGCAGTAGTGGTGAACGAGGTCGGGTTACAGGCGGTCCGGTTCTTGACGCGGCGGACGCGGACGGACCTCGACGACCGCTTGCTCCGCGAGCTCCGCGTTCCCGTTCCGGTTACGGTCGCCGTCGCGGGCGCGTACGTCGCGCCGTCCGTCGTCGCGCTCGACGCCGGGGTGGGGTTGTCGCTGCAGGCGGCGGCGTTCACGGTCGCCGTGCTCGTCTGGGCGCGCACCGTCGCGCGCGCCGGGGGCGCGCTCCTCGTGCTGTACGACGAGCGCACGGAGTCGAACGCGGATTTCGCGCCCATCTTCGCGAACCTCTGGCAGTTCGCGGTCATCCTCGCGGCGATACTCCTCGTCCTCTGGGCGTGGCAGGTCGAAATCACGCCGTTCCTCGCGTCCGCCGGCATCGCCGGTATCGCCATCGGCTTTGCGGCGAAGGACACCGTCGCGAACTTCTTCGGCTCCATCGCGCTCTACGTCGACAACACCTACAAGGTCGGCGACTACGTCGTTCTCGACACCGGCGTCGCCGGCACGGTTCTTGATATCTCCATTCGCTCCACGCGCTTGCTCACGCGGGATAACGTCGTCGTCACCGTTCCGAACTCGGTGTTGAACTCCGCGCAGATCATCAACAACTCCGCGCCCGTGACGAAGACGCGCATCAAGGTGCCCGTCGGCGTCGCCTACGGGAGCGACCTCGACGTCGTCGAAGCCTGTCTGCTCGACGCCGCCGCGGCCGAAGACCACGTCGCGCGCTCGCCGGAGCCCCGCGTCCGGCTCCGGGGGTTCGGCGACTCCGGTCTCGACTACGAACTCCTCGCGTGGGTCCGCCACCCGCTCCACGACGCGAAAGCCACGCACGCGCTCAACCGCGCGATCCACGACCGCTTCGTCGACGCCGCCGTCGAGATTCCCTTCCCCCAGCGCGACCTCCACGTGCGGACCAGCGACCTCGCGGGCGGTATCGACGCCGCGGACGTGAGCGCGGACGCCGCCGAGGGCCGCGACTCCCGGATGGCCTGAACGCGCGACCCGAAGCGGTCGAGAACCAGAACATCGGGAACAGACCGCCGATACCGCCGGAGAATACGTCCAGCCGCTCAGGCGAGGAGGCTGCCGGCGCGGATGGCGGTCTCCTCGTCGAGGCTGGGGGCGACGAGCTGGAGGCCGACGGGGAGGCCGTCGGCGTCGCCGGCGGGGACGCTGATGGCGGGGAGGTTCGCGAGGTTCGCGGGGACGGTGTTCGCGTCCGCGAGATACATCGTGAGGGGGTCGTCGAGGCTCTCGCCGAGCTTCGGCGGGAGAATCGGCATCGTGGGGGAGGCGACGAGGTCAACGTCTTCGAAGGTCTCGTCGAAGTCCTGTTGGACCCACGCGCGGGCTTCCTGGGCCTGCTTGTAGTATTTGTCGTGGTAGCCGGCGGAGAGCGCGTACGTCCCGAGGAGGATGCGGCGTTTGACCTCGGGGCCGAAGTTCTCCTCGCGAGTTTCGGCGAAGGACTCGTTCCAGTTACCCTCGTAGCCGCCGGATTCGCCGTATCGCACGCCGTCGAAGCGCGCGAGGTTCGAGGACGCCTCCGACATCGCGATGACGTAGTAGGCGGCGACGCCGTACTCAACCGAGGGGAGGCTGACTTCCTTGACCTCCGCGCCGGCGTCCCGGTATTCGTCGAGCGCGTCCTCGAACACCGATTTCACTTCCTCCTCGGCGTCCTCGACGAGCTCGGTGGGGACGCCGATGGTGAGGCCGTCGACGTCGCCGTCCGCCGCCGCGGCGTAGTCCGATTCAGCGCCGGCGTCGAGGGTCGTGCCGTCGTTCTCGTCCGGGCCCGCGATGACGTCGAGGAGGCCGGCAGCGTCCTCGACCGTGTTCGCTAGGGGTCCGATCTGTTCGAGGCTGTTCGCGTACGCGACGAGGCCGTAGCGGGAGACGAGTCCGTAGGTCGGCTTGATGCCGACGACGCCGCAGAAGGCGGCGGGCGCGCGAATAGACCCCCCAGTATCGCTGCCGAGCGCGAGGTCGGCGTCGCCGGCCGCGACCGCCGCCGCGCTCCCACCAGAGGAGCCGCCGGGAACGCGCTCCGGGTCGACGGGGTTCTCCGTCGCGCCGAACGCGGAGGTCTCCGTGGTCGTTCCCATCCCGAACTCGTCCATGTTCGCCTTCCCGACGATGTCCGCGCCCGCGTCACGCAGGCGCTCGACCACGGTGGCGTCGTAGGGCGGGACGTACGCTTCGAGCATCGCGGACCCGCAGGTCGTCGGGACGCCCTCGGTGCTGATGTTGTCCTTCACGGCGACCGTCTTTCCGGCGAGCGGGCCGTCGTCGTCGCCCTCGATGGTCGCCTCGGTGATGAACGCGTTGTGCTCCGACATCTACGACACCTTCGGCCCCTTGAAGAAGCCGTCTTCGGTCTCGGGGGCGTTCTCCAGCGCTTCCTCGCGGTCGAGGGACTCCTCGACCTCGTCCGGGCGCATGACGTTCACGAGGTCGGGTTCCGCCTCCACCTCGGGGACGTCGTCCAGCGCGTCGAAGTACGCGAGCACGTCACCGAACTGCTCGGTGAACTCGTCCACCTCCTCGTCGTCCAGTCCGACACGCGCCAACTCGGCGACGTGACGGACGTCTCCTGCGTCGACGTCGGATTCGCTCATACGCGAAGTGAACGGGGATTCGTCGGTAAGCGTTTCGATACCCGGGAAGTCCGCCGAACGCCGCCTCGACCGTGGCAACCGCTCACACCATCGGTCATAAGCCTTTTCATACTCCGGTCCGACTATTACGTGTATTGGTCGCCGGGACAACCACAGAATCGGTCCCACCCTTTCACTATGAGTGACTCACGCATCCGGAGCCAGGACGAGCGGACGCGAGACGAGTCGGAAGACGAACGAGAATCAGCCGGTGAGGACCTCGTCTGCCCCGAGTGCGGCGGGAACCTCGCCGTCGACGAAGAGCGGGGAGAAACCGTCTGCACCGAGTGCGGCCTCGTCGTCGAAGAGAACGAAATCGACCGCGGCCCCGAGTGGCGCGCCTTCGACTCCGCCGAGAAAGACAAGAAGAGCAGAGTGGGAGCGCCGACGACGAACATGATGCACGACAAGGGCCTCTCCACCAACATCGGCTGGCAGGACAAGGACGCCTACGGGAACTCCCTCTCCAGCCGCCAGCGCCAGAAGATGCAGCGCCTCCGCACGTGGAACGAGCGCTTCCGCACCCGCGACAGCAAGGAGCGCAACCTCAAGCAGGCGCTCGGCGAAATCGAGCGGATGGCGTCCGCGCTCGGCCTCCCGAAGAACGTTCGAGAGACCGCGTCCGTCATCTACCGCCGCGCGCTCGACGAGGATCTCCTCCCCGGCCGCAGCATCGAGGGCGTTGCCACGTCGGCGCTCTACGCCGCCGCGCGGCAGGCGAACACGCCGCGCTCGCTCGACGAAGTCGCGAACGTCTCCCGCGTCGAGAAAGACGAAATCGCCCGCACCTACCGCTACGTCGTCCGCGAACTCGGCCTCGAAGTCGCGCCCGCCGACCCCGCGAGCTACGTCCCGCGCTTCTGCAGCGAACTCGAACTCACCGAGGAAGTACAGCGACAGGCGCGCAGCCTCCTCGAATCCGCGAAACAGGCCGGCGTCACGAGCGGGAAGAGCCCTGTCGGCCTCGCCGCCGCCGCCGTCTACGCCGCCAGCCTCCTCACCAATCAGAAAGTCACGCAGCGCGAAGTCTCCGACGTCGCCAACATCAGCGAAGTCACCATCCGCAACCGCTACCACGAGCTCTTAGAGGCCGAGGGCTCCATCCCGATGGAAGCGTAAATACGGCTCCTGGCCCTCCGGTCCGGTATGGAGACGACGCGGCATTTTACGGCGACAGTCTACATCGTCAACGATAGCGCCACCGCCCTCCACCACCACGAGAAGCTCGGGATTCGCGTGCCGCCCGGAGGGCACGTCGACCGCGACGAACTCCCCCACGAAGCGGGCCTGCGCGAGGTGCGCGAAGAAACCGGCCTCGATCCGACGCTCGTCGACGACACCGACCCCGTCGGCGCGCCGAACGGCGAGACGCTCCCGCGGCCGCGCCACCAGCTCCTCTACGACATCGACGTCGTCGACGGCCGCCCCGCCCACCAGCACATCGACCACGTCTACTACGCGCGCGTCGACTCCCGCGACGTCTCACCGGCTGCTGGCGAAGCGAGCGCTGACGCCTGGGACTGGTACACTCCAGAAGACCTCCGCGAGAGCGACCTCGACGCCGACACCCGCGCTATCGCCCTCGACGCCATCGAGGCCTGCGAAAACTGATTAGCCGATTCGACTCTCGACGTACTTCGTGACGTGGTCGTCCATTCGTCGCTTGAAGCCGGCCTGCCGGGCGAGGCGGTCGAGTTCGCGGGCGACGAGGCTGCCGTACTGGACGGCGACCTTGTCGCGGTCGGCGACCCGGTCGGGGAGCCACCGTCGGGCGGCCCGTCGGAGGGCGACTTTGCGTTCGTCGCCGTCGACGAGGAGTGAATCGGGCAGTTCGAGCGCGGCTCGGACGACTTCGTCGTGAAGGAGCGGAATCTCGGGGGTGACGCCGGCGGCGCGGAGCGCGCGGATATCGCGGTCGAGCTGGTCGGGGAGCGTGTGGAGGACTTCGCGCCGCGCGCCGCGGACGGTGTCGGCGTCGACGCGCGGGTCGTCCGGGGCTTTCGCGACTTTGGCGTAACCGCCGAAGAGCTCGTCCGCGCCCTGGCCGAGCGCGAGGCGGTCGAAGCCCTCTCTCTGAATGCGTTCGGCGACGAGGTAGATGGGGAGGGCGATCTGAACGCTCATCGCGTCCGTCCGCCCGATGGCGCGCGCGACGACGGGGACCGCTCGCTCGACGTCCTCGACGGCGAGTTCGTGCACGGTGAGGTCGTCCGCTCGCCCCATCGCGGCGGCCGACTCGCGCGCGGCGTCGACGTCCCGACCGCCCTCGAAGCCGACGACGTGCAGCGGCGCGTCGCAGAACCGCGCGACGACCGCCGAATCCACGCCGCCGGAGAACGCCACGGCGAGGTCGTCGGCAGTCGAACCGACCGCGCCACAGGCGGATTCGACGGCGTCGGCGACGGCGTCGACGGCCGCGGCGTCGTCCACGATGGGCTCAGGTTCGGGAAGCGTCCACGCGCGCTCGTGGTCGGTCGGCGTGCCGACGTGGCCGGCGGGGAACGGTTCGGGGTCGGCGAGCGCGTCGGCGTCGAACGCCCAGTCGTCGCCGTCGACGTAGAGCGGGACGCGACCGAGAACGTCGCGGACGAGACGCCCATCGGAAACTCTGCCGGCGTAGCCAGTGGTCCCCGGAAGCGCGTCGTGCTCGCGGAGGGCGCGCTCGACCGCCTCGCCGGACGCGCCGCGGAGGTCGGTCATCAGAAGAGGTCGTCGAGTCGGCCTCTGACGCGGCGTTTCGCGCCGCCCGCGGCCTGCCGGAAGCTGATGCGCCACGGCGTTCGCTTCCCGACGACGCTCGTTCGGCCGTCGCGGATGGCGTCGAGGATACCCTGGACGCTCCGGTCGTCGGTGTCGACTTCGGTGACGGCTTGGCCGACCATCTCGGCGATGTGGGCGTCGGAGCCGGCGGTGACGGGGAGGCCGCGGTCGCGGGCGAAGCGCTCGGCCTGCCGGTTCGCGCGGCCGGTGAGGAGTCGGGAGTTGTAGATCTCGATGGCGTCGGCGGACGCGAGCTGGTCGCGGCCGACGTTCCGGGCGACGCCGCTCCGGGACTCCTGGAAGGGATGGGGGACGACGGCGATGCCGCCGGCGTCGCGGACGTGGTCGAGCGTCTCCGTGAACGGCCGGCCGGAGGGGACGGCCTTTTCGACGCCGATGGCGAGGACGTGCCCGGCGGCGCAGGTCACCTCCATCCCCGGAATGCCGACGAGGCCGTAGTCGTCGGCCATCGCGGCGGCCTCCTCGCTCGCGTCGAACTCGTCGTGGTCGGTGACACAGAGCGCGTCCAGACCGACGGCTGCGGCCTGCTCCAGCAGCATCTCCACCGGGTCGCGGCCGTCGTGAGAGAGCGCGGAGTGCGCGTGTAACTCGACCGATAGCACGCGTCAGCGTAGTCGACCGGACGGCAAAAATCGTCCGGTTCCCCGGCCTGAACGCCTACTTCTAAGGAACCGCCGGCGAAAGAGTCGGCTATGTCCGATTTCGCGGACCGACTGCGCGTGCTCGAACCCGTCGCGGGCGGCTGGGTATCCGTCGGCCACCCGGTCGTCGCGGAACTCCTCGCCGAACAGGAGTTCGACTTCCTCGTGCTCGACGGCGAGCACAGCGAGAACAGCATCGAGTCGCTCGCCGCGATGGTGCGCGCCGTCGACGCCGCCGACGGCGACACGGAGGCGCTCGTCCGCGTCCCCGCCGCCGACCCCATCGCCGTGAAGCGCGTGCTCGACCTCGGCCCCGCCGGCGTCATCGTCCCCGCCGTCGACACCCCCGAGGAGGCCGCGGCGATGGTGGACGCCGCCGCCTACCCGCCCGAGGGCGTGCGCGGCGTCGCCGGCACTCGTCCCTCCGGCTACGGCGCGTCCCTGGACGAATACTACACTCGGGCGAACGCCGACACGCTCGTCATCGTCCAGATAGAGACGGCGTCCGCCGTCGAGTGCGTCCACGACATCGCCGCCGTCGAAGGACTGGACGGCCTCTTCATCGGCCCCGCCGACCTCTCCGCGCAGCTCGGCGTCTTCGGCGAGTTCGACTCCGAGACCTTCCGCGACGCCACCGACCGCATCGCCGACGCGGCGAACGACGCCGACAAACCCCTCGGGACGCTCGCGACGAGCCGGGAGACCGTCGAGTCCCGCTGGGAGTGGGGCGTCGACTTCCTCGCCGTCGGCACGGATACGAACTACCTCGCGGACGCCGCAGCCGACTACCTCGACGCCTACGAGGACGCCCGCACCTGACTCGTCGGCGGAAAGACCAATACCGCGGCCGCCACAACCCGCGTGTATGATGTGGAGTCACGACGCCGAACGGAGGGAGGCGTAGTGGCGGCGCTCTCGCTCGTGTTGCTCTCGCTCCTTCAGGCGCTCTTGCTCGCGGGAGCGACCGTGCTGATGACGGTGGCCGCGTGGGGGTACGCCGGCACGCCGTGGGGCCGCGTGCTCGAACCGCTCCCGGTCGCCATCGCCTTCTTCGCGGTGACGACCGGCCTCACCGCAATCAGGTTCGACACCTACGTCTCGCTCCCGTGGGTGCCGGTCCTCTGGGCGGTCCCGGTCGTCTGCGCCGCGCTCGCCGCGTACCGGTTCGTCCACGCGACGATGCGGGGTGAAGTGCTGTGAACGCGGTCGAACTGGCGTTCGCCGCGCTGTTCGCCCTCGAAACGCTCGTGCTCGTCGTAGCGACGGCGGCTATCGCGGGCGTGCTCGTCCGTGAGGGATGGGCGGTCGTGTACGCGCGCGGCGTTCGACTCCTCCTCGCGACGCTCGTCTTCCTCGCCGCCGGCGCGGTGCTGGACGCGGCGGTGCGAGCGGGCGTGCTCGGTCTCGCGGCGAAGTACGCGGCCTACGTCTCGTTCACGGTGGCGAGCGCGACGGTGTTCGGCGCGTCGTGGTGTTTCGCCCGCGACTTCATCGTCTTCGGGGAGCGCGAACCGCCGGTCGTGGACGTCGACGAAGAGGACATCGGGGGGTTCGAGGATGCCTGAGCGACCCGCGCGCGTGGACGGCGGCCGGTCGGTCGACGCCCTCGACGCGGGGACGCAGGCGCTCTTCTACCGGAGCGGTGCGCAGGTGTCGTTCGACTTCCTCCCGGACGCGGCGTTCGAGAACCTCCTCGTCGTCTCGACGACCGCGCTCCCGAGTCGCATCGAGCGCGCCGTCGACGAGTGCGGCGCGGACCCCGCTCGGGTCGGCGTCGTCCCCGTCACGGGGTCGACGGTCGCCTACGACGGTCCGCTCTGGGTGGCGAAGCGCACCGCGCCGAGCGACCTGACGGGCGTCAGCATCCGGCTCTCGGAGGCGCTCCGGCACGTCCGCCCGGGCCGCGGCTGGGTGGTGTTCGACAACGTGACGACGCTCTTCATGTACGCGCAGACGGACCGCGTCATCCGCTTCCTCGAGACCGTGGTCGAGGCGGTGCGCGAACGCGGCGGTCGCGGCGTCTACGTCGCCCTCCCCGGTGCGCTCGCCCCGGAGAGCCGCGAGCGCCTGGAGGACATCGTCGACGTCGCCCTCACCGAGTAGTCACAAAGGTGCACATGGAAACGCATTAATCCGGGGGAAGGCACATACTCGTGTATGCCGCTCGCCGACGCCGACCGCGACCTCGTCGAAGCCGAACTCGGCCGCGCGCCCTCCCGCGCCGAGGACGCCCTGTTCGAGAACCTCTGGAGCGAACACTGCGCCTATCGCTCCTCGCGCCCCCTCCTCTCCGCGTTCGACAGCGAGGGCGAACAGGTCGTCGTCGGCCCCGGCGACGACGCCGCCGTCCTCGCGCTCGACGACGAGTGGTGTGTCACCTTCGGCGTCGAGTCCCACAACCACCCGTCCTACGTCGACCCCTACGACGGCGCGGCCACCGGCGTCGGCGGCATCGTCCGCGACACCCTCTCGATGGGCGCGTACCCCATCGCGCTCGCCGACTCGCTCTACTTCGGCGACTTCGACGCCGAGCACTCTCGCTACCTCCTCGACGGCGTCGTGGAGGGAATCGGCGACTACGGGAACGCCATCGGGGTTCCGACTGTCACGGGCTCGACGCAGTTCCACGAACAGTACGAGGGGAACCCGCTCGTGAACGTTGCCTGCGTCGGCCTCCTCCCCCGGGAGCGCGTCGTCACCGCGGAAGCCCAGGAGCCGGGAAACAGACTCGTGCTCGTCGGGAACAGCACTGGGCGAGACGGCCTCGGCGGCGCGTCCTTCGCGAGCGAAGACCTCGCCGAGGACGCCGAGACCGAAGACCGCCCCGCGGTGCAGGTCGGCGACCCGTACACTGAGAAGCTGCTCGTCGAGGCGAACGAGGAGCTCGTCGACGGCGGCCTCGTGGAGTCGGCGCGCGACCTCGGCGCGGCCGGCCTCGGCGGCGCGTCCTGCGAACTCGTCGCGAAAGGCGGCCTCGGCTGCGAGATTGCACTCGAGGACGTCCACCAGCGCGAACCCGGCATGAACGCGATGGAGATCCTCCTCGCCGAATCCCAAGAGCGCATGGTCTACGAGGTCGCGCCCGGGAACCTCGACGCCGTCGAGGCAATCGCCGAGAAGTACGACCTCGGCTGCTCCGTCATCGGCGACCTCACCGGCTCCGGCCGGTACGTCGCGACCTTCGACGGCGAGACCGTCGTCGACGTCCCCGCCGAGTTCGCGGCGGACGGCGCGCCGATGAACGACCTCGACGCCGTCGAACCGCCCGCGCCCGAGACCGACCTCCCGGACGTTGCGCTCGCGGACGCCGCCGACGCCGTTCTCGCCGACCCGAACACGGCCGATAAGTCGTGGGTGTTCCGCCAGTACGACCACGAAGTCGGCGTCCGCACGAGCGAGGGTCCCGGCGAGGACTCGGCGCTCCTCGCGATTCGCGAGACCGGCCAGGGACTCGCGCTCTCGGCGGGCACGAACCCCTACTGGACGGCCGTCGACCCCTACGGCGGCGCGTACGCCACCGCCGTCGAGAACGCCACGAACCTCGCCGCCGTCGGTGCGGAACCCCTCGCCGCCGTCGACTGCCTCAACGGCGGCAACCCCGAGAATCCCGACGTCTACGGGGGCTTCAAGGCTATCGTCGACGGCCTCGCCACCGGCTGCCGCGACCTCGATACCCCCGTCGTCGGCGGGAACGTCAGCCTCTACAACGACTCCGTGACGGGTGCGATTCCGCCGACGCCGACGCTCGCGATGCTCGGCGTCCGAGACGGCTACGACGCCCCCGGGACCGGCCTCGACGCCGAAGACGCCGCGCTCGTCCTCGTCGGCGGCCACGACGACGAACTCGGCGGCTCCGCCTACCTCGCGAACCACGACGGCTCGGACGTCCTCCCCGTCGTCACCGACGCGGCCGCGCGCGTCGACGCCGTCCGCGACGCCGCGCGGGACGACGCGACGCTCGCCGTCCACGATGTCAGCGACGGCGGCCTCCTCGTCGCGCTCGCCGAGATGGTCGTCGACGGCGACGCCGACGCCGGCGTCGACGCGTCTCTCCCCTCGCGGGCCGCGCTCTTCAGCGAAGCCCCCGGCCGCGCCGTCGTCCAGACCACCGACCCCGACGCCCTCGCCGACCTCGGCGTCGACGTCGAGGTCATCGGCGAAACCACCGCGGACGGCACGCTCACCGTCGACGTCGCCGGCGACACCCTCGACTACACGCGCGACCTCCTCCGCGAGAAACGCGACGTCCTCGAACCTGCGCTCGACTAAAGCAAGAAGGGCAGGCCGTACGCCACCGCGACGCCGACGACGAGGACGAGCAGGCCGAGACCGACCTGCCGCGACGTGTACGCCTGCTGCGGCGCGGTCGTCCGCCCCACGTGCTTCGGCTCGGTTTCTTCTACGTTGTCCGCCTCCGCTCCGTTTTCGTCGGCGTCGTCCGGTGTGTCGCCCATACTCGCCTCCTCGTTCGGCGGCGACTTCTGTGTTCTCCTCTCCGCCGACGAAACGCTGAAACGGCGACCCCGCGAACGCTCACGTAGTGACTCTCACGAAGCGCATCATCCCGTGTATCGACGTCGACCTCGACGAGGACGGGAACGCCGCGGTCTACACGGGCGTGAACTTCGAGGACCTCGAATACACCGGGGACCCCGTGGAGATGGCGAAGCGGTACAACGAGTCGGGCGCGGACGAGTTCGTCTTCCTCGACATCACGGCGAGCGCCGACGGCCGCGACACCATGCTCGACACCGTCTCCGCCGTCGCCGACGAGATCTTCATCCCGCTCACCGTCGGCGGCGGCATCCGCACGCGCGAGGACGTGAAGGAGACGCTGCGCGCCGGCGCGGACAAAGTCTCGATGAACACGGCCGCGCTGGAGAACCCCGAACTCATCACCGCGGGCGCGCAGTCCTTCGGGAACCAGTGCATGGTCGTTTCCGTCGACGCCCGCCGCCGCTTCGACGAGGACGGCGAATACTACCGGGCGGTCGACGGCGAATCCTGCTGGTTCGAATGCACCGTCAAGGGCGGCCGGGAAGGGACCGGCGTCGACGTCGTCGAGTGGGTGCAGGAGGCAGAGGAGCGCGGCGCGGGCGAACTCTTCATCAACTCGATCGACAAGGACGGCACCCGCGACGGCTACGACATCCCGCTCATCGACGCCGTCTGCGACCACACCACGACGCCCGTCATCGCCTCCTCCGGCTGCGGCGAACCCCAGCACATGCTCGACGCCTTCGAAGCCGGCGCGACCGCAGCGCTCGCCGCCTCCATCTTCCACGAAGGGAACTACACTATCCGCGAAGTCAAAGAGTACCTCGACGACCACGGCGTCGACGTCCGCCTCTAGAAACGAACCCGCTGTCTCCGGCGTCGACGCATCGAGACGTGTCTACGCGGCGTCTTGGAAGGCGGTGCGGAAGGTGTCGAGCTGTTCGTTGACGCGTTCCGCGCCGAGGCGGAGGGCGTCGAGGGGGTCGGTGCCGTCGACGGTCTTGATGGAGAGAATCGGTTCGGTCTGACCGCCGGACTGCTCGGGGTTCATGTCGTAGGTCGCGGCGTCGACCTCGTCGAGTTCGAGCAGCGCGCCCTTCAGGACGTTCATGAAGGTGTGGTCCTCGCCGCCGATCTCGATTTCGAGTTCCTCCTCGGTTCGTTCGATGACCCGCAGGTCCATACCGGGATAGTGGGCGCTGAACGGTTTCAACCTTGCCTTTCCCGGAGGTTGCGGGCGGCGACGGCCGAACCCACACGTATTTTTCGGTCGGCCTAAAATACTGGGGTATGGTGACGAACACTCCCCTCGTGGACAGTGCACTGACGAGTACCGCCGGGTGTCGCGATGACTGACGACGCCCCCGAACGTGCCGACGTCGTCGTCGTGGGCGGCGGGCCGGCGGGCTGCGCCGCGGCCGTCTTCGCGGCGCGCTACGACCTCGACACGGTCGTCTTCGACCGCGGCCGGTCCTCTATCGCGCGCTGCGGGTTCCTCCACAACTACCTCGGGTTCCCCGCGGGCATCGACATCGAGACGTTCACCGACCTCGCGCACGACCACGTCCGCGAGGTCGGCGGGCGCGTCGTCGACGACCTCGTCGAACACGTCGAAAAAGACGGGGACGGGTTCGTCGTCGAGACGCAAGACGGTCGCAGCGTCGAGGCGTCCCGCGTGGTCGCCGCGACGAAGTTCGGCGCGGACTACCTCGACGGCTTCGCCGAGTGCTTCCACACCGTCGAATACGGCGGCGAGACGCAGGCGGAACTCGACCCCGACGTCGTGGACGCCGAGGGCCGGACGCCGATTACGGGGCTGTACGTCGCGGGGCCGCTCGGCGGCTGTACGGACCAGGCGCTCGTCGCGGCGGGCGACGGCGCGGCGGCCGGCGTCGCGCTCGTCGAGGACGTCCGCCGCGAGCGCGGCTACTGGGACGCCGTCGCCGGCTACTACGACTGGGTGCGCCGCGAGGCGGAACTCTCCGGGGAGTGGGCGGAGCGCGACCACTGGGAGTCGTACGTCGAAGAACACATGACCCCGGAGGAACGCCCCGCGGACTTCGAGCGCGTCCGCGACGCCTACATCGACGAGCGGTTCGCGCAGTACGTGAGCGAGGCGGAGCGCGACCGCCGCCGCGAGCGCGCACACGAAACGCTCGCCGCTCACCTCGACGAGCCGTCCGAGTAACGCGGCCCGCGACGCCCCCCACACCGTGCGAACGAAGTCGCACGGACCGACGCCCCGCGTCGTGTAAGTCGACGCACTCGTGCGGTCTCCCGCTTCTCGACGCGACCGAGCATCGGCGGCCGGGAACCCAACCTTTACCCGCGTCCCTGACTTACTGGTCAGTAAGGTAGTATGCACGTTCACGTTCGAAACGACACGGTCACGATACGGGGTCGACGCGAATGAGCATCCTCGACACCGACCGCCGCATTCTCACGCTCGCGTTCGCCCGGATGATGGACTCCATCGGGAACTCCTTCCTCATCGTCGTCCTCCCGCTCTACATCGCGAGCGGCGTCATCCAGGGTGATACGTTCGGCCTCGGAACCGCGGTCGTCACCGGCATCATCCTCTCCGCGTTCGGCTTCTTCAACAGCTTCCTCCAGCCCTTCACGGGGAACCTCTCGGACCGCACCGGCCGCCGCCGCATCTTCGTCATCCTCGGCCTCGTCATCCTCGGCATCGCGAACTTCGCGTACACGCTCGCCGGGAGCTACGACCTCGTCCTCCTCGTCCGGATGACTCAGGGCATCGGCGTCGCCTTGACCGTCCCCGCCACCATCGCGCTCGTCAACGACCTCTCGACAGACGCGGGCCGCGGCGGCTCCATGGGCGTCTTCAACACCTTCCGAATGCTCGGCTTCGGCCTCGGCCCCGTCCTCGCCGGCGGCGTCATCCACGGCGGCCCCTACCACGTCCTCGGCGTGACGTTCTCCGGCTTCGAAGCCGCGTTCTACATCGCCACGCTCGGCGCGTTCGTCGGCGCGAGCCTCGTCCTCCTCTTAGTCTCCGACCCCGAACCCGACCCCGACGAGGACGCCGCCGACGCCGCCAACGACTTCGGCATCGCCGTCTTCGAGCGCGACGGCCCCGGCGTCCTCGACTCCGTCTTCACCCTCGGCCTCGCCTCCCTCTTCATGGCCGTCGGCATCGCCCTCCTCTCCACCATCGAACCACAGATCAACGAACACCTCGACCAGACGTCCTTCCTCTTCGGCGTCGAGTTCTCCGCCTTCGTCCTCGCCCAGGTCCTCCTCCAGGCCCCCATCGGCGCGTGGAGCGACACCTACGGCCGCAAACCCTTCATCCTCGCCGGCCTCGCGCTCCTCGTCCCCGCGACGCTCGCCCAGGGCTTCGTCTCCACGCCCGCCGGCATGATTGTCGCCCGATTCCTCCAGGGCGCGGCCGGCGCGGCCGTCTTCGCGCCCGCCATGGCGCTCGCCGGCGACATCGCCCGCGGCTCGAACTCCGGCACCACCCTCTCCGTCCTCACGATGAGCTTCGGCCTCGGCACCGCCATCGGCCCGCTCTCCTCCGGCTACCTCTCCGGCTTCAGCCTCCCCGTCGGCGCGAGCTACGCCACTCCCTTCGTCTTCGGCGCGCTCCTCGCCGCCCTCGGCTTCGTCCTCGTCTACACGCAGGTCGAGGAGACGATCGAGGGCGAGAGCTTCCGCCGCCGCCTCGTGGGTCGGCAGTCCGAGTCCGCGGACTGACCTCTCCGCACCTCGACCGATCACCGGGCGGCCGATCCGGACCCGACCGCTTTTCACCCCGCGTGAACCACCTGGTTGTATGACTGGCTACGACCGAGCGGTGGCCACGCGCGACGCCGCCGCCCACGCGGCCGCACTCGACGACCTCGCCGGGACGCTCACCGGCCGCCTCGTCCGCCCCGACGACGAAGGATACGACGACGCGCGCACGGTCTGGAACGGCACGGTCGACCGCCATCCGGTCGCCGTCGCCCACGCGACCGACGCCGCCGACGTTCGCGCCGTCCTCACCACCGCCCGCGAGACCGACCTGGGCGTCGCCGTCCGCGCCGGCGGCCACTCCGGCCCCGGCCTCTCCGTCTGCGACGGCGGCCTCGTCCTCGACGTCTCCGCGATGGACGCCGTCCGAATCGACCCCGACGCCGGGACCGCGCGCGTCGGCGCGGGCGCGGAGTGGGGCGACCTCGACGCCGCCGCCCAGAAACACGGCCTCGCCACCCCCGGCGGCGTCGTCTCCGACACCGGCGTCGCCGGCCTCACCCTCGGCGGCGGCACCGGCTGGCTCACCCGCGCCCACGGCCTCGCCTGCGACCGCCTCACCGCCGTCGACCTCGTCACCCCCGCCGGCGAGCGCGTCACCGCCAGCGCCGACGACCACCCCGACCTCTTCCGCGCGCTCCGCGGCGGCGGCGGGAATTTCGGCGTCGCCCTCGCCTTCGAGTTCGACCTCGTCCCCCTCCCCCACGACGTCGCCTACTGCGAGGTCTGGTACCCCCTCGATGGTCTCGACCGACTGCTCGCCGACTACCGCCGCCGCACCGCACGCGGGAGCCGAGAGGCGAACGTCTCCCCGTTCGTCGCGCCGCGCCCCGACTCCCCCGAACTCGGCGTCTGCTTCATGGGCGCACACGCCGGCCCGCCCGTCGAAGGCGAGCGGGAGCTGGCCGCCTACGCCGACCTCGGCGACCCCGTCGAATCAACCGTCGGCCGCCTCCCCTACACGGAGCTCCAGTCGATGCTCGACGGCGACTCGCCCGCGGGCGACCGCTACTACTGGAAGTCCATCGCCGTCGACGACCTCACGCCCGACGTCGTCGACGTCTTCGCCGAGCGCGCCCGCGCGCTCCCCGGTCCCCGCGACACCGCGCTCGTCTGGCCGATGGGCGGCGCGGTGAGCGACGTCGCCCCCGACGCGACCGCGTTCCCGCGCCGCGACGCCGGCTACGTCCTCAACTTCGAGTGCGCGTGGACCGACCCCGACGCGGACGACGCGCACGTCGAGTGGGCGCGCGAGAGCGTCGCCGCCGTCCGCGAGCACGGCGGCGACGGCCTCCTCCCCAACTTCCCCGGCTCCGGAACCGGCGACGACGCCGCCCGGGCTATCTACCGCGACAACTACGACTGGCTCCGCGACGTCAAGACCCGCTACGATCCCGAGAACGTCCTCGACCCGAGCGGCCGCCTCGACCCCCGGTAGGGCGACGCGGGCGGGAGTGGGGACGACGCAGACGCCGCTGCCGGCGCCCGCGGTATTTTTACCGTCGCCCGCTAGCCCTCGGGTATGCTCGCGGTCTCCGCAGTCCCCACGGCTCTCGCCGCGCTCGCCGGGCCCGCCGTCACGCTTGCCCTCGGCGCGCTCCTCGCGGTCGCCGTCGCTCGGGGCGTCTTCGGTCGGTGGGACGCGCTCGTCGTCGGCGGCCCGCTCTGTGTCGCCGGGGGCGTCGCCGTCGCGGCCGGATTCGGCGCGCTCGCGCCCGACACGGCGTACGCGCTCCTCGTCGTCCTCGCCTTCGTCGCGTCCCTCGGCGTGCTCCGCGCGCTCGACCGACCGCGGGGCGCGTGGACGCGCGCGCTCCGCCGGCGCTTCCTCTTCGGCGTCCCCTGGGGCACGCTCGTCGTCCTCTGCCTCGTCACCGCCGTCTACCTCTTCCTCCAGAACGGCGTCCGCGGCCTCTACACGCCCGTCACGATTCCCTTTACCTCTTGGTCGTACTTCTACCCGCTCGGCGTGCTCACCGCGCCGTTCAGCCACGGCGGATTCGGCCACCTCACCGGGAACCTCGTCGGCACGCTCGTCTTCGCCCCCATCGCCGAGTACGCCGTCGGCCACTACCCCCGCGAACGCGGCCGCGCGACCTTCCAGTCGCTCCGCACCAACCCCTACGCCCGCGCCTTCCTGCTCTTCCCGCTCGCCGTCGTCGGCGTCGCCGAACTCACCAGCGTCCTCGCGTGGGGCCCCATCATCGGCTTCTCCGGCGTCGTCTTCGCCTTCCTCGGCTTCGCCATCACGCGCTACCCGCTCGCCGCCATCGTCGGTATCGTCGCACAGACCGTCGCGAGCGACGTCTTCACCGCGCTCCGCGACCCCGTCGCCGTCGCCAGCGCCGGCCCCTCCTACGGCGGTCCGTGGTGGGCGGGCATCGCCATCCAAGGCCACCTCACCGGCCTCCTCATCGGCTTCCTCCTCGGCGCGCTCCTCGCCGCCCACCGCGACCGCCGCCCGAGCGCCCTCTCCCTCTGGGGCGCGGTCGTCGGCGCGGGGTTCGCCCTCCCGCTCTGGACCGTCTGGTGGTACCGCGGCCCCGAGACCTACGTCCTCTACCGCTGGCTCGGCGTCCTCCTCGTCCTCGCGCTCGCCGCGCTCGCCGCCACCGCCGTCCGCGCCACCGACCGCGCGCTCCTCCCGGCGGTCGACCTCGACCTCGGCCTCAACCGCCGGCAGGCCGCCGTGCTCGCCGTCGTCCTCCCCCTTTGCGTCGTCGCCGGCGTCGCCGTCCCCGTCAACCTCACCAGCGTCGCCGGCGACGACCCCGGCGGCGGCGTGCAGGTCAACGACTACCGCGTCACCTACGCCGAGGACGTCCCGAACCAGCGCGTGAACGTCGTCCCCGTCTCCGCCTTCGGCGAGACCACGCAGGTGAACGCCAGCGGCGTCATCGTCTCCAACCCCGACCGCGAAGTCTGGACGCAAGCGGTCTCCCGGGGGAACCTCGCCTACTGGGGCGAACGAACCGTTCGCGTCGGCGGCGTCGGCTGGACTGAAACCATCGACGTCCGCCGCCGCGGCTGGGTCCCCGCCGGCGGCGACCCCGTCTACGCCGTCAGCCTCCGCGCGCCCGACGGCGACTGGACGACCGCCTACCGCTCCGCCTCCTCGACCGCCGAGCCGGTCATCCGAGACACGACGGTCGGCGTCGCCGCCGAAGCGTCCGGGTTCGCCCTGAAAACCGTCCGGAACGACACCGTCACCGGGTCCGCCGCGATGCCCGCCGCCAACGGAACCGTCACCGTCGACGGCCTCGACTTCGTCCGTAACGGCACCCGAATCGTCGCCGTCGACAACGGGACCCGCGTCACGGTCGTCGAGAAAGAGACCTACCAGTAGTTCGGCTCGCTCACTCGCCGTCGCGCGCCGCCGGCCAGCGAATCCGGAAGAGCTCCGCGTCCACTTGCGCCGCCTCGGCGTCGTGGAAGTCGAACTGGTTCGGGAGCGGGAACGCGAGGCGGTAGGCGTGCGTGACCTCGCCGCCGCGCTCGCCCGCGAAGAACTCCACGAAGTCCTCGCTCCCCGCGTTGTGAATCGTGTAGGAGACCGCGGCGTGCTCCGCCGCCGCCGCGAGGAACGGCCGGTCCGCGCCCCGCTGTTGCGCGCCGAACGGCGGGTTCGACACCACCGTCACCGCCTCAGGGGGCGCGACCGGGAGCGACGCGACGTCTCCTCGCACCCACTCGACGCCGCGTCCGGGCGCGACCCGTCGTTCGTTCTCCCGCGCCGTCCGAAGCGGGCCGGCGTCCCGGTCGACGCCGACGACGCGCGGCGCGTCGTAGAGCGCCGCCGCGAGCGCGAGCATTCCCGTCCCCGTCCCGAGGTCGAGCACCGGCCGCGAGAGGTCGCCCTGCATCCCGGCGAGATGGAGGAGCTGGGCCGCGATGTCCGCGGGCGTCGCGTACTGTTCGAGCGCCGCCCTCGGGTTCTCGAACGCCGCGACGTCCGCGAGCCGCCGCTCGACCGCCTGCTTCATACAGCTACTCTGGCCGGGAGCGAGAAAAACCGCCCGCTCCCGAGAAGAGAAACCGCCGTCCGCAGCGGAGTCGCTAGTCGGCGAGTTCGAGCGTGACGCCTTCGCGCTCTGCGCGCTCGGCGCAGGCGTCGAGCGCGGGAGTGACGATGTCGGGGTCGGCGACGGCGTCGTAGGAGAGCGTGACGGTGGAGACGCCGAGGAAGGCGGCGGCGAAGACGAGGTCGCGGACGCGGTCGATCTCGTCCTGCGTCGCGAGCGAGCAGTCCTCGTCGAAACACGCGTCGACGTGGAGTTCGGCCGGCACGAGACCGTTCGCGGCGAGCTCGGATTTCACGGTTCGGAGGTGTGGTTTCGCGGTCGATTCGAGGGAGTCGGCGTCGATTGTCACGGGGGTCGCATCGGTCGGTCGACAACACTCGATGGTCTGCTCCACGGCGTGGGACGGCGTCGCACTCATACAACCACATACATAGCGGATATACTAAAAGCTTTGCAGATGCGCAGTAGTAATCGCTGCGGGCGAGCGGTCGGCGTCGACGGCGAGAAACGGGAGGGGAGAAGTGGGAGTTCCGTCAGTCGCTCCGCCAGTTCACGAGTATCGCGCCGAAGCCGACCGCGCCCGCGACGAACGTCAGGACCGGGCCGAGAATCGGAATCGCCCCCAGCACCGCCGCCAGCACCGCCGCGACGACGAGCGCCACGAGGTCGTTATCGACGTCCGCGTACTCGAGCGCCCGCCGACCCAGGTGGATGAACACCGAAATCTGGCCGACGTAGACGATGATGGCGAGCACGAGGAGCAGCGGAATCGCCACCAGCGCCCCGATAATCGTGATGATGAGGAGCACCGACACGATGAATATCGCGATCTCCACGCCGAACCCCCAGAGGAACGACCGCACCGTCTCCTCGCGCGCCCGTCGAATCGTCCGCTCCAGGAAGTCCGGCGCGCCGTAGAGCAGTATCGCGCCGACCACGATGGAGATGAGGAGCGACCCGCCGATCCGAACCCCCGTGCCGAGTCCCTGCACTGTCTGTGGGTCGAAACCGCCTGCCAGTTGAAGTACGCCGAGCGGCATACGTGGACCGTCGGACAGTACGGTGAAAAACGTTCGCTCCTGTTCCGATACCGACTATTCGAACCCTACGCCGGAACGTCGCTCTCGCCGACCCGCACCCCCGACTGGTCCTTCACGATCGCGCCCAGCCCGAGCGCCCCGACGACGAACGACGCCAACACTCCAATCGCCGGGATGAGCGACACGACGACGGCGAGCGCCACCGCCGCCACCACCGTCGCCGACTCGCTATCCACGCCCTGCCGGTCGAGCGCCAGCCGCGCCACGTGGATGTAGACGACTATCTGCCCGACGTACGCCACCACGAGCAAGAGCAGCCCGGCGAACGCCGCCAGCGGCTTCCCCACCACCGGCGCGAGCGCCACCACCCGCACGAGGAAGAGCAAGGCGATGAACACCCCAAGCCCCCAGAGAAACGACCGCAGCGTCTCCCGCTTCACCCTCCGAATCGTCCCCTCCAGAAACTCCGGCACTCCCCACATCAATCCGCCCGCCACGAACAACGACACCACCACCGCGATACCCAGCCGGGACGACATGCTCACGCCCTGCAGCGCGCCCGACCCCACCTGCGCGAGTAGAAACGACATACTTCCGAACACACACCCAACCGATAAAAATTATCGGTCCCGCCACCCCGATTCTTCACCGTCGACGCCTCGAAAATCGAAACCGGCCCGCTCGCTTCACCGCGATTCGGAGCGAGCGGTAGCGAGCGCGACTAGAGAGGACCGCCGTTCCGACCGCGTTCGCGCGTCGCTCCTTCCAGTCGCTCCCGCTCGCATCAACGTGGTTTCGGGCGCGATGCGCCCGAAACCACGTTCACCACGTCCCGTGGAACGTATCGAACTGGAGTTCGTCGAGCGGCTTCTCGCCGATGGCGATCTCGTACTCGCCGGGCGTGAGCATCGGCTTGTGGAAGCGCGGGCCGTCGTCGGTCGTGATGCGCGGACAGCCCGTGTTCACGAAGGCGTCCATGTCGAAGTTCCTCAACCTATCCGGGGTGACCTCGTCCATCGTGATGAGGTAGGCGTTCTCGTTGTTCTCCACGATTTCCTCGGCCTGGTCCCAGCGGCCCTGGCCGATCTTCGTGCAGAAGATGACGCCCCACTTTTCCACGTCCTGCTGCATCGCCTTGTGGACGGAGGCGTAGCGCTGCTTGATGAACTGCTCCGTGTCGGCGATGGTGACGACGTTGTTGACGGGGTCGGCGATGACGACTTTCTTGTCGGGGTGTTCCATCGCGAGGCCGAGCGGGTGGAACTTCCCGCCGCCGACGTAGAGAATCTGGTCCGCGTCGACGTCCGCGCTCGCGTAGTTACACCCGAGCACCTGGCCCTCGTGGGTCAGGCGGTCGTCGCCCTTCCGGGTCTCGACGTCGAAGCCGCGGCCTTCCAGCCACTCCTTCATCTCGCCGAACTTGTTCATGTGCTGGGCGGTCGTGACGAGGCCGACCTTACCCGTTTCGAGCTCGTCGAGCGACTGCTCCATGATGGGCTCGACGTCGACGTTCGAGAAGAGCGGGACGTAGAGAATCTTGTCCGACTCCTTCATCGGCGAGTGCCCGAAGTGGACGAAGACGTCCGTGCGCCGCATCATGAACGTGTCGAGGTCGCACGCGCCGTAACACGGCTGCCCCGAGATCATCACGCGAACGCCCTCGGGGAGGATTTCGCGGAGGTCGTCGGCGACGGCGGGCGCGCGCCGCTTCAGGCCCTCGGGGAACTGGAGACCGACCTTCTCGGCGTCGCGTTCCTCCACCTTCTCGACGATTCGTTCGAGCTCGTAGTCCCACTCGCGGTCGTGTTTGAGGCTCAGCCCCGTGTTCCGGAGGTCCCCTTCGGACTGCGCGTCGTCCACCGCGTCCTGACCGGGGTGTCGCTGCCGGTCAGCCGTCTCCTGACCCGTCTGTCGATCCGGGTCAGCGGTCTCCTGACTCATAGGCAGTCTTACCGACTACGGCCGTTTAACCCCCGCGGTCGGGGTAGTACGGTCGTGCGACGGCACCGCACGCCATCCGAAAACCCCTACTCCCTCCCGGCCGACGCCCCGCGTATGGCAATCCACTCCGACTGGGGCGACTGGCTCCCCCGCGCCGTCGAGGACGCCGACCCCGACACCGTCGCCGTCTGGTACCTCGGCTGTAACGGCTTCGTCCTGAAGGGCAGCGAGGGCACGACGCTATTCATCGACCCCTACCTCGGGACGGGCGACCCGCCGCGAACAGTCAGAATGATCCCCGTCCCCTTTGACCCCGCGGACGTCGAGGAAGCAGACGCCGTCCTCGCGACGCACGAACACACCGACCACGTCCACGCCGACTCCCAGGGCCCCATCCTCGCGAACACGGACGCGACGTTCTACGGGTCTGACGCGAGCGTCGGCGTCACCCAGGACGAAGGCTGGATCGAGGAGTACGACCTCACGACAGACCAGTTCGAGACCGTGATGCCGGGAACCTCGTTCGACGTCGGCGAGTTCACCGTGCACGTCGAAGTCGCGCACGACCCGGACGCCGCCGGCCCCGTCTCCTTCGTCATCGAACACGACGCGGGCACCTTCTTCCACGGCGGCGATACGAAGCCGACCGAGGACTTCGAAGCCATCGGCGAGACCTACGACATCGACCTCGGTGTCCTCGCGTTCGGCACTGTCGGAAACATCCCCGATAAGGAAACCCGAGAGCCGAAGGTCACGAAGTGGTACAACGACGAGAACCAAGTCGTCGAGGCCGCCTCGGCGCTCCGGTTCGACCGCCTCCTCCCGACGCACTTCGACATGTGGAAGGGCCTCACCGCCGACCCGAAAGCCCTCCACCACCACGCCGCCTCCTTCGACTACCCCCGCCGACTCGACGTCGTCGAAATCGGCGACCGCGTCGACCTCTAACCCGACCAGTTCCTCCTTCTCACGGCCACTCAGGTCCGAGACGGCACCCCGTCCGCGTCCGAGACGCTGGCCGCGTCCGTGCCGCGCCCGGTAGTTTTCACCGGGCGACCTACTCGGAGGGAATCCCTTATCCGAGTGGGAGGCCTTCCAGACGATAGCGACACGGTTCCGGTACGACCCGGTTCGGCAGACGGGTCGATTCCGATGCGACCCGGCCGGCTTGGTGGGCCGGCCGTTCCCCCCAACTATGACGACTGACGACAATCGCGGCGTGTTCGAGACGCGTGTACAGACTGGCGTTCCCGGGCTCGACCGAGTGGTCGGCGGCGGCTACATCCCCGGACGGAGCTACATGATTCGCGGGAAGCCCGGCGCGGGGAAGACGCTCGCCGGCGTCCACTTCCTGCTCTCCGGCGACCCCGCGGACGCGCTCTTCGTGAACCTCGGCGAACCCGAACACGACGTGAAGCGGGACGCCGAGAACTTCGGCCTCGACCTCGACGGCGTCGCCTTCCTCGACCTCAGCCCCTCCGCCGACTCCTTCACCGAATCGCAGTCCTACGACATCTTCCCCGCCGACGAAGTCGAGACCGGCGGCATCACCGAACGCATCGTCGACGCCGTCCGCGAACACGAGCCCGAGCGGGTGTTCGTCGACCCGATGACGCAGTTCCGCTACCTCGCCCCCGACGACTACCAGTTCAGAGAGCAAGTGCTCTCCTTCCTCCAGTTCCTCAAAGAGGAGGACTGCACGACGCTCTTCACGAGTCAGAACACGGCGGCGACGCCGGACGACGACCTCCAGTTCATGAGCGACGGCATCGTCCACCTCGACCACGACTCGGAACGCCGGAACCTCCGCGTGACGAAGTTCCGCGGCTCCGAGTTCGAAGGCGGCGACCACGCCGTCCGCATCAGCGACGACGGCATGCGGGTCTACCCGCGCCTCCGCCCGGACGAGTACCAGAGCGAGTTCGACCCGGCGAGCGTCCCCTCCGGCATCCCGGAGATGGACGCGCTCCTACACGGCGGCCTCGAACGCGGCACGGTCTCCATCATCTCCGGCCCCTCCGGCGTCGGGAAGACGACGACCGGCGCGCAGTTCATGAAGGAGGCCGCGGGCCGCGGCGAGCGCTCCGTCATCTACATGTTCGAGGAGTCGGAGCAGACGTTCCTCCAGCGGTGCAGCGCCATCAACATCCCCGTCGAGGCGATGATTGAACGCGGCACGCTCGAACTGAAGGAGATCGAGGCGCTCGAACGGTCCGCGCCCGAGTTCGCGAACGACGTCCGCTACGAGGTCGAAGAGAACGGCGCGGACATCGTGATGATCGACGGCATCCAGGGCTACCGGCTCGCCGTCCACGGCGAGGAAGAGGAACTCACGAACGAGATTCACGCCCTCGGCCGCTACCTCAAGAACATGGGGGTGACGACGATTCTCGTCTCCGAAATCGCCGACATCACCGGGCAGTTCCAGGCGACGGAGGTGAACGTCTCCTACATCGCGGACAACATCGTCTTCCTCCGCTACCTCGAGTTCGACGGCGAACTCAGGAAGGCCATCGGCGTGCTGAAGAAGCGCGCGAGCGACTTCGAACGGAACCTCCGGGAGTACGAGATCACCCAGCACGGGATTCGCGTCGGCGACCAGCTGACCAACCTCCAGGGTATCCTCTCGGGCACGCCGGAGTGGACCGACGATGATGAGTTCGACGAACGCGACTGAGTCGACCCCGCTCGGGGGGTCGCCGCGCGTCCGCCTCGCCGTCCGCCACGACCGCAACCGCCGGATGCTCGCCGACCGCCTGAGCGACCGCTACGACGTCGCGACCGGCGGCGACCTCTCCGCCGGCTCCCTCGACCTCCTCGTCGTCGACGCGCACACGCTCGAACGCCGATTCGACGACCTCGCGTCGCTCAAAGAGGCGGGCGACGCGACCTTCCTCCCCGTCCTCCTCCTGCTCGGCCGACGCGGCCCGGACCGCGTCCCCGAGAAAGCCTGGGAGGTCGCGGACGACGTCGTCCACGCGCCCGTCCGGCAGGGCGAACTCGGCACGCGCATCGAGAACCTCCTCGAACGCCGCGGGCTCAGCCTCCAGTTGAAACGCGAACGCGACCGGAGCGAACGGCGGTTCCGCGCGCTCTTCGAATCCGCGCCCGACCCCGTCGTCGTCACCGACCGCGACGGCACGATCACGGAGACGAACGCGGCGTTCGCGGAGACGTTCGACGTCCCGGTCGGCGCGGCCGAGGGCGAGACCTTCCGCTCGCTCGACGTCGACTGCGCCGACGAAGACGTGCTCGTCCCCGAGAACGGCGAACTCGACCCGCTCACCGAACCCGTCCGCTGGCGCGTCGCCGGCGACGAACTCGTCACCGAACTCAACGCCGCGCTCGTCGAAGGCGACGACGACACCGCGACCGAATGGATCGGCGTCTTCCGCGACGTGACGGACCTCGTCGAACGCGAAGCCGAACTCGAACGGCAGAACGACCGCCTCGAAACCTTCGCGTCCACCGTCGCCCACGACCTGAAAAACCCGCTCGGCCTCGTCTCCGGCTTCCTCGAACTCGCCGAGGAGACCGGGAGCGACGAACACCTCCGCGACGCCGCCGACGAACTCGACCGGATGGCCGCCCTCATCGACGACGTCCTCGCGCTCGCCCGACAGGGCGCGACCGTCGAAGACCCCCAGCCCGTCGACCTCCGAACCGCCGTCGAAGACGCCTGGCGGCGCATCGACACCCCGCACGCCCGCCTCGACGTCAACTCCACCCACGCGCTCCTCGCCGACTCCCGCCGCTTCGACGAACTCCTCCAGAACCTCCTCGCCAACGCCGTCGAACACGGCGGCGACGACGTCACCGTCACCGTCGGCGCGCTACGAGGGGGTCCCGAGGCGGCTGACGCGACGGCTCGCACGGATACCTCCCCGGCTGGCGCGTCGACTCGGACGGGCTTCTACGTCGCGGACGACGGCCCCGGCGTTCCGGAGAGCCTCCGCGGCGAAATCTTCGACGCGGGCGTGTCCACGGGCGAGGACGGAACCGGATTCGGGCTCGCCATCGTCGGCGAAATCGCCGACGGCCACGGCTGGGACGTCCACCTGGAGGAGTCCGCGTCCGGCGGCGCGCGCTTCGAAATCACCGGCGTCGACGAACCCTGACGCGAGGGGGTTCTCGGAAACGTCGACCTCGACATCTCGTCTGAGTGAGTCTGCTTATCTGAATACTCCTCGCCGTCGAAGCGTAATACCTGAATCCGTCCCGGTGGTAGGCGTCGTCGTGACTTCCGAACCGTTCGCCTACGAGTGTGAATTGGACGTCCGGTACAGCGACCTCGACACGGTCGGTATCGTGAACAACGCGGTCTACGTGACCTTCCTCGAAGAAGCCCGGACGCGATTCCTGCGGGACGAACTCGGCGTCGTCGTCGAGTCCACGGACCAGGTGCTCGCGCACCTCGATATGGACTTCGAACGGCCGATTCACGGGCAGGACGGCGTGTCTGCGGGCGTGCGCGTCGAGAGCGTCGGGTCGTCGAGCTACACGCTCTCCTACGAGCTCCGCTGGCAGGGCGACGTCGTCGCGACCGCGGAGACCGTACAGGTAGTCGTGGACGACGACGGCCGGCCGCGCGACGTTCCCGAGCCGTGGCGTGACGCGCTCGACGAACACGTCGTTCAGTAAACGCGAAGCGGTAGAACATTTACGCGCGCGGCGAGAACAACGGGATATGGCCGACTCCACGACGACGGTTCGCGTGGACCCCCACGTCCACTCGGACGGCTCGTACGACGGCCACGAGCCCGTCGAACTTCTCTTAGAACACGCGGCAGACGTCGGTCTCGACGCCGTCGTCGTCACCGACCACGACGACATCGACGAATCCCTCCGCGCCGCCGATCTCGCCAGCGACTACGGACTGCTCGGCATCCCCGGCGTCGAGGTCTCCACGGCGCACGGCCACCTGCTCGCCGTCGGCGTCGAAGAGTGCCCGCCGAAGGGCGAACCGCTCGCCGCGACCGTCGACCACGTCCACGGGCAGGGCGGTGCCGCCATCGTCGCCCACCCCTTCCAGCGGACGCGCCACGGCGTCCGACGCCGGAACCTCGTCGGTTGCCCCGCCGACGCCCTCGAAGTCTTCAACTCGATGCTCTTCACGGGCTACCGGAACCGGAAGGCCGCCGCGTTCGCCACGAAACACGACTACGGCTCCGTCGCCGGGAGCGACGCGCACTTCCTCGGGAACGTCGGCCGCGCCTACACCGAGGTCGACGCCCCCGCCAGCGACGTCTCCGCGGACGCCGTCGTCGACGCCATCGCGGACGGCGACACCCGCATCCGCGGGAGACGCACGCCAATCCATCGCTCCGCCGTCCAGTACGCCGCGGGCGCGGTCAAGAAGTCCGCCTACACCTTCACGCGGCGCGCCCCCTACGTCCCCGCGTGGCCCGCGAGCTACCGCACCGACTAGGGCCGTCCGAGCCTTTACCTACGAGAGCGACCCACTCGTCTCCGTGCAGTCTGTCGCCGTCACCGCGCCCGCTGACCTCGCCGACTGGGCGGCCGCCATCTCCCCAGAACTCGTCGCGAGCGACGGGCTCACCGTCGACCTCGACGCCGTGGCGTTCGAAACGTCGACGCGCGCGAAACGCCGCGCCGGCGCGTGCACCTACCAGCGCCCGAGCGACGCCGCCGTCGGCACGCCAATCGACGACCCGCCGTCGGTCGAGATTCGACTCACGTGGGCCGCGTGGGAGGAACTCGGCGTCGACGCGATGCGCGACGTCCTCCGCCACGAACTCCTCCACGCCGAACAAGTACAGGCCTACGGGACGACGACCCACGGCCCCGCGTTCGAAGCGCGCGCCGACGAGCTCGGCGTCCCGCTCACCTGCGAGCGGTTCGCCGCCCCGAACTACCGCCTCACCTGCACGGCGTGCGACGCCGTCGTCGCCGAACGCTACCGGCGGAGCAAACTCGTCTCGCAGTCCGAAAAGTATCGGTCGTCGTGCTGTCAGGCCGGCATCGACGTCGAAACCTGTCAGCGGTAGAGGGAGGCGTAGAGCATGCTGAAGCCGACGAGGAACGGAATCGTCTTCGCGATTTCGAAGTATATCGTGTACTCGCCGAGCGTCGCGCCCATGTTCGTCATCGCCGCTCCCATGCTGATGAACGCGAACCCGACGAACGCGTACTCCAAGCGCTTCGACTGATGCGTGCGGTACGCGCGGTAGCTCACGACCGTCAGGCCGAGCGCCGTTCCGAACACCGCGACGCGGAGCACGCCCAACACGACGTCCGCCGCCGTCACACCCCCCATCATCTGTCAGAGAGCTCCCGCCAGAGACCGGCGAACCGCTCCGCGGCTGACTCCCGTCGATACACGTCGACTTCGAACGCTCCATCCGCGAGCTTGATAACGGTGCTGTCGAAGTTGCATTCGTAGACCTTGTAGTGGTTCCCGTCGCTCGCTGGCTCCGTCCGGGAGACGACGAGGTCGAGCTCCTCCAGCGTGTCGAGTCGTCGGTAGACGGTCGGGAGCGAGAGGTCCATGGTGTCGGCGAGGTCCTTCGCCGACCGCGGCGTCTCGTCGAGTCGCGCCAGGACCTCGCGGACACTCTCGTCCGCCAGGGCTTGCAGGACGTCGGCCTGGTCGCTCCCGGTCACGTCCACAGCGTGGCCCACGAGCCGTATAAAGATTCGCAGGTGCCGCTGGGACACACCACAAATAGATAGCGAACAAATATATCTCGACGGCGGAACCGAGCGGGTCGACGGGGCCGAATCATCGCCGTCGACAGACCGGCGCTCCGGGCCGCCACGGGCCGCGACGACCGCGGATCGCCACGACAGGAGTCGCCTCGTCGTGTTCTCACGCGGTGAAAACGCGCCTGTCGGTTCAAGTAACTGTACGATAGCCGTAGAGGTATGGCAGGCCTCTGGGGGGCACCCGACCAGGCTGAACCGCAACGGAGCACCATCCCGATCGAGAAACTCATCGACGAGGCGTACGCGCCAGAGTTCGCGGAGACCGCCGAGCCGATGCAGCCGTCCACGCCCGGCGGCCACAGCGCCGACAACGCCGTCGCCGACGCCATCGCCGCCACCCTCGGTGACCGAAACGGCGACCTCGAGTTCGACGACGACCTCCTCAAAGAGAGCCTCGACGAACTCCTCCTCACGCTCGTCCTCCTCGAAGGCGACGGCATCCACGGGAAGGGCATGATCGAGAGCGTCGAACGCCTCTTCGACGTCGGACTCAGTCCCGGCACCGTCTACCCGCAACTCCACGACCTCGAAGCCGACGGCGTCCTCGACGTCCACGAGATGGTTCGAACCAAGGAGTACGTCCCCGCTGACGACGACGAAGCGAAAGAACGCATCACCGCCGCGATGCACCAGCACCTCGCGCTCGGCGCGTTCTTCCGTGCCGCACTCGACCGTTACGAAGCCCAATAAGCTCCTTCCTGCTCTCCTCGACAGCCGCCCAGCGGCCGCGCCACTTCCGCCCCACGTTCTCATGCCGCCTCACTCAGTAGCCACGACCCACCCGCCACCCCCGACAATCGGTATAGCGAGATACGGTTTGCGAGTTCACGTGGCGACAGTCAGAAAAGACAGCTAGACGACGAGTTTGCGGGGAATCAGGCTGTATCGGGGTAAGCTCAGACACTGCTCCGACGCTTCGATACCGAGCCCCCGGTTCGAGAAGCGGCAGCGCAGTCCCGTCGTCGACGTGCGCCGGAACGACGTCACTCGGCGGTTGGAGCCTTCACTGACCACAGACCTGAGTGCGACGTGAAACGCCGACCGGAGACCGAACCAACGACGCAGCGCGACTCGACCCCCCGCACGAGCCCGTCGAGTGAAAGGCGGCGAAGACGAGTGGAGCACGGCGCGCTGGCTCTCGACGTGCGCGTTCGTCGACGACCGACGCGCCGGCTCAGAACACCCGTAGGCCGCCGCAGTCTCCGAGAGCTCGTTCGACGCCCCGTCGCCGTCGGCCGCCCGGGAGTGCCACCCATCGCGGATTCCACTCGACACCGCACCGCTGCCTACCGAAGCAGAACGCTTCGCTGAGCACCCACAGAGCGAGACTGACTAAAACACTACCGACCGCCCACGAGCACGCCGCTCAACGAGGAACCACGCCGCGCGAGACGACGTCTCACGATGGTTCAAACCGTGCGTGCTCTCGACGTCAGCTCGCGAGTTCGAGTGCCTCTCGCGTACCAAGTAGTGTGAAACGGACTCGCCGGCCAGCGACTCCGCGAACGCGACACACTCAGTCGGACGGCAGGACGACCGGAGTCGATCGAGCGACGGAGATTCGATATGAGAGGGGCCCTGCATCGCGACCTCCGGCCGATGAGACCAGAAGCCACTACGGCGACCTCGCCCCCAGAATTTCTCACGGAGGCGAGAGCGAGCGCGCTCGCGACCTGCGACGGCGGCGAATCGCTCTAGGGCTCTCGTCGCTGTTTATCGATACAGCGCGGGCCACCAGCGGAACGTGAGCAGTTCCCACGTAGGAGCGACTGCGAGGCTTTTGTGACTCCGTCTCGAAGCGGTATCCGACGCCGCTCTGTGGCTTCAACTCGGGGGTGTGACGTCGACGCCGTATCGAGCGTTCCACGATGGCGGCCGGAAACCAACTGGAGCGCCGAAAGCTCCGTCGAGGACAAACGACACACGCCAGGCACACACCGGTGCGACCGAACCGTCACGACCGAATCGTCGCGAAGCCCGAACCCCAGCCACCGGTGACCAGCCCTGCGACGCAACGCCGTCGGTTCGAGGACTCTCTCGAGTAACCGAATCAGAAACACTCCCTCTCTCAGAGCTTGGTCCCCGCCGTCCCGAAGAAACGCGTGAAAACGGCTCCAGACGATATCGAACAAACATATCCGGCATGAGTAATGTGTCGAGTTATGGAGTGCGATAGGTCGAGGTACAGCTCACCAACCTAACTGTTCGACTCCTTCCCAGGGTTCTTACCGAAGTGAATTCTACTAGTTCAGAATCCGGAGAGATGAGGTGGTCGGCCGCAATACGGACGTAAAGACTAGAACTCTGAGGGTATATTCCTGCTAATTACACATTCAGAGTTCGTTCTTAGTGCCCTAAGACGGGAGTGTGCAAACATTGATTGTGGCGTGGGTTGTGGGTCGGGTATGAGCGATTCAGCGGAGCGGACGGCGGTGTACACGTACGTCCCCGAGTATCAGAAGTCGGAGTGGTCTGCGGAGGCGGAGGCGTTGGGGATGTCGCAGAGCGAGTTCGTTCGGACGATGGTGCAGGCGGGCCGGCGGGGGTTCGTCGAGGAGTCGTCGACGGCCGAGAACCCGGATATATCCGGCTCAGAGGAAGGTGGTTCTGGAGGCGCAACCCCTGGGGGTAGCGGCCTCGAAGACACCGTCCTCGAAGCACTCGATCGCGGGGGGGCGCTCGGGTGGGACGCATTGGTCGACGCGGTTGTAGGCGACGTCGAGGACGAAATCGAGGACGTGTTGGACGAGTTGCAGGCGTCGAATCGGGTTCGGTACAGCGGGCGGGACGGCGGGTACGTGTTGGTGCGCGATGAGTAGCGAGAGCGATGACCCGGTCGGGTACTTCCTGGAGGACATGGAGTTCCACGGGCGGACGGCGCGGACGCGCGAGGAGTACGAGCGCGTGCTGCGGTCGTTCGAGGCGTCTGTCGAGGGCGAGAGCGTGCATCCGGCGTCCGTCTCCTATCGGGAGTGCGTGGCGTGGGTGCACGGCCTGCGGCAGTCCTACGCGCCGGGGACGGTGGCGACCTACGCGGGCTACCTCCACCGGTTCTACGGCTACATGGTACAAGTAGGAGAGTTCGAGGAGAATCCGATGGCGCTCGTGATGGAGGAGATCGACGAGCGCATCGATTCGAACCCGGAGCGCCGCGATATCGACGTCGCCGGAATGCGCGAGTTCGTCGGTCGCGTTCGCCACCCGCTCCACCGTGCGATGGTGGTGACGCTGCTGAAAACGGGGATGCGTGTGGGCGAGCTCTGTAACCTCGACCTTCGCGACGTCCGTCTCGACGGGGACGTCGGCGAGTACGAGGCGCTCGGTCTGGGTGCGCGTCCACAGCTGGAGGGGCGGCCGCCGTCCCTCTACGTCGCGTCCGAGCCGGCGGCCGAGGAAGAGTACAACGGGGAGGTGCGGTCGTCGTCGAACAAGCGGAAGCGCTCGACAGTCGTGCCGGTGGATTCGGAGTTGAACGAGGTGTTGCGGGCGTGGCTCGCGGTGCGGCCGGACGCGCGGTCGCCGGCGGAGCCGCTGTTCGCGCGGACGTCGGAGGCCTGGGGAACGCGGCTCGACCCGAGCGCCGTGCAGCGAATCGTCCGCGGCTACGCGGAAGACCACGGGTGGTATCGCGCCGGGGCGGACGCGACGGAGAACGTGACGCCGCACTACTTCCGGCACTTCTTCACGACGCACCTCCGCGACCGAACGGGCGACCGCGGCGTCGTGAAGTACCTCCGCGGGGACGTCGGCGACGACATCATCGACACCTACACGCATAACTGGGGCGACCGGGTGCGAGAGGTCTATCTCGACAACGTCTACGCTGTGCTCTAGCAGTCCTCGCGTTCGAAGGCGAACGGATAAATCATATATCGCTATACGTAATCGGTTGGGGTCGATGGGGGTGAGCGCGGCGGCGCGACTCACCGTGAACAGTGGTTTTAGCGAACGCGCGCCGTCTCGGCCGTGAATTAGTCGCCGGCGGCCTGTTCGGGGCGGTAGCCGCGGCTGATTGCTTTCCACGCGCCGGAGCGGAAGCGGTAGGTGTTGATGATCGCGGGGGTGACGGTTTCGGCGAAGAAGGTGAAGTAGATGGCGAGGACGCCGAGAGTCGTGGTCGCGCCGAGGTAGGCGGCGGGGACGGCGAGGCAGAACATCCCGAGGACGCGGCCGTAGAATGGCCAGCGGGTGTCGCCGGTGGCGTCGAGCGCGCCGGCGATGCCGCTCGTGACGCCCTGCGGGATGATGGCGACGGCGGCGACGTAGACGAGGGGGACGGCGTACTGGATGGCGGGGGAAGCGGGGTCGCCGAGGAAGAGGACGACGATGGGGCGCGCGAAGAGGATGACGGGGACGGCGAAGACGGCGTAGGTGGCGACGGCGAAGACGGCGACTTCCCAGCCGTATCTCGCGGCGGTGTCCTCGTCCCCGGTGCCGAGCGCTTGCCCGACGAGGCTGCTGGCGGCGAGGCCGAACCCCCAGCCGGGCGTGTTGAGGAGCCCCCAGATGCGGCGGGTGACGATGTAGGCGGCGGCGACGTTCGGGCCGATGACGTAGAGGAAGGCGAGGAGGGGGAAGCGCGCGACGGTCCAGACGGAGTTCCGGCCGATGACGGGGAGGCCGATGGTGAAGACGTCCCGGAGGTCGCCCGGGTGGAGGTAGGAGCCGAACGGGGAGACGGCGACGGGGAAGTCGCCGACGCCGGGGAGGCGGCCGCGGGCGAGACCGACGGCGAAGAACGCGGTGACGAAGACGTTCGCGATAACGGTTCCGAGGCCCGCGCCGACGACGCCCCAGCCGAGGCCGAAGATGAAGACGGCGTTCAGAGCGATGTTGACGACTGCGCCCCCGGCGCGTGCGACCATCGCGGTCCACGCGTCGTCGACGCCGATGAGCGCGCGGCTTCCGACGAGGTTCAACGCGGCGAACGGCACGCCGAACCCGAGCACGCGGAGGTAGTCCGCGCCGTACGTGATCGTCTCGGGGCCGTTCGTGATGAGGGAGATGAGGAAGCGCGGGAAGAGAACGAAAAGCACGCCAACGGAGAGAGACGCGGCGACGGCGAGGAGCGCGCTCGCGCGGATGGCCTGGCCGAGTTCGTCGTGCGCGCCGGCGCTGAAGCGCTGGGAGACGAGCGCGATAGTGCCGGCGGCGAGGCCGCCGCCGAGGCTGAACGCGAGCCCCCAGTAGGGGCCGGCGAACCCGACGCCCGTGATGGCGGCGGGGCCGAGGACGACGCCGACCATGGCGACGTCGGCGGCGCTCTTCGACATGCGCGCGAGGCCGGTGACGACGCGCGGCCACGCGAGGTCGACGACGCGGCGCGCGCGTGATTCGTCGATGAGACCGACGCGGGAGAGCGCGACGCCGACCCAGAGGAGGAGGAGCCGAACGGGGTTCAGGGAGACGGACACGAGATACTGGGTGTTCGCCGTATCGGTACTATAGGCGTTCGCTCCCCCGGTCGGGTTTCCGGTTTCCCGCGTGGCTCTCACGGGGCGTGTCACCGGCACGCGAACGCGTCCGCGTCGGCGGCCGTCGACGCAGACGCTCGCGTTCCCGAACGCCTAAGTCGGTTACTCTCGGCGTCTCCGTATGGACCGCGTGGCAATCATCGGCGCGTCGATGACGCAGTTCGGGCAGCGCGACGGCTGGCTCCGCGACCTCCTCGCGGAAGCCGCGACCGACTGCCTCGACGACACCGGCGTCGCGGCGAGCGACCTCGACCACCTCTACGTCTCGAACATGGCGAGCGGCGAGTTCGAGGGACAGACGGGGGCTCCGAACATGCTCGCCCACGACATCGGCGCGCTCGGCGCGTACACGCAGCGAATCGATCAGACGAGTTCGAGCGGCGGCGCGGGCCTCTACGCCGCCTGGCAGTCCGTCGCCTCCGGCGCGAGCGACCTCACGCTCCTCGTCGGCGGCGAGAAGATGACGCACGAGAGCACGGCCGAAGCGACGGACGTCATCGCGAGCCTCACGCACCCCGTCGAGTACAAGCACGGCCTCACGCTCCCGAGCTTCGCCGGCCTCACCGCCCGCCACTACCTCGAGAAGTTCGACGCCCCCCGCGAGAGCCTGGGGAAGGTCGCGGTGAAGAACCACAAGAACGGCGTCGACAACCCGCACGCCCAGTTCAGAAAGGAAGTCGACCTGGAGACCGTACTGGAGTCGCCGATCGTCGCCGACCCCCTCCGGCTCTACGACTTCTGCCCGATCACGGACGGGAGCGCGGCGCTCCTCCTCTGCCCCGAATCCGTCGCGGCGGAGTACACGGACGACTACGCCGTCATCTCGGGCGTCGCGGGCGCGACCGACACCCACGTCGTCCACGAACGCGACGACCCGACGGTGATGAACGGTGTCGTCGAATCCTCCGAGCGCGCCTACGAGATGGCCGGCCGTGGCCCCGACGACGTCGACGTCGCCGAACTCCACGACATGTTCACCATCCTCGAGTTCCTCCAGAGCGAGGACCTCGGGTTCTTCGAGAAAGGCGAGGGCTGGAAAGCCGTCGAGGAGGGCGTCACGGACCGCGACGGCGACCTCCCCGTCAACACTTCGGGCGGACTCAAGTCCAAGGGCCACCCGCTCGGCGCGTCCGGCGTCGCACAGATTTACGAACTCTACGCCCAGCTCACCGACTCGGCCGGGGAGCGGCAGGTCGACGCCGACGTCGGCCTCGCCTGTAACGTCGGCGGGTTCGGGAACTGCGTCACCACTACTATCCTCGAACGCCCATAGATGACTCAGAACGAGAACGCGTCCTTCGACGCGCACGTCTGCGAGAACGGCCACGTCACCTACCCCGGACACCCGCGGTGTCCGACCTGCGGCCGCGAACAGGTCGCGACCATCGACCTCCGCGAGCGCGACGCCACCGTCGTCACCTGGACGACGTCCACCGCGACACCGCCCGGCGTCCGCTCACCGAACACTATCGTCATCGTCGAATTCGACCTCGACGACTGGCGTGACGCCGAGTCCTTCGACCTCGACGATTCGTCCGTTCGCGCCATCGGCCAGTGTACGACCGACGACGTCGAGACCGGCGACACCGTCACGCCCGTCTACGTCGACGAACTCCGCGACCCCGACCAGGGCATCCGCATCGCCGAGAGCCAGGAGTGGGACGGCTACCGCTTCGAACCCCGCTAAGCGTCGGGTTCGTCCGCCTCGTCGTCGTCATCGGGGTCCGGCGGGTCGTTCCCGTTCTCACCGCCCGCACGCGACGACTGACTCACGACGCCCTTCACGCTCTCCCCGACGAACACGTCACCCCACCCCGAACTCGTCTGCGCCTTCACCGACCGCTTCGAACTGCTCTCGCTCGACTCGTTCCCGGACTCATCGCCACCGCCGTCCGACGCGAGCCCGTCACCCGCGGGATCCGTCGACGCGGCCTCGTCTTCCGCTTCCTCGCCCTCTGTTTCGTCGCCCTCCGTTTCCTCGCGCTTCTCTCCCTCGAACCCCTCGCTGGCACTCCCCTCGCCGTCTGACTCGCCTCCCGATTCGCTCGTCGAGTCCGCGGACTCGCCCGATTCCGCTGGTGACGGGCTCTCGACCTCGGCTGCGTCCGGGTCGCCGTGCCGGGCTTCCCCGGTCTCATCGCTGCTGGAGTCGCCGGGAGAACCGTCTTCACCGGTGTCTGTGTCCTCGTCGGTGTCATCGTCCCCGCCTGCCTCTCCGGCGTCGCGGAGGTCGGACTGCCAGCCGGCACCGGGGTGGTCGTCGGCGTCGTCCGGCGTCGCGTCCCAGTCGGCGTCCGCTTCGTCACCCCAGCCCGCGTCGTCGTGGTCGTCCTCGTCGTCGGGTTCACCGTCCCAATCGACGTCTCCCTCATGGTTCTCCTTCCAGCCGGCGTCGGGGTGTTCGTCCTCGTCGTCGGGCTCGTCGTCCCAGCCCGCGTCCCGCCGCTCGTCTTCGTCGACGTCCTCGTCCTCGTCGGCGTCCTCGCCGAACAGGAACGACCGAACGCGGCCGGATTTCGACTCGCCCTCGGAGCGAGTGGTTTCATCCTCCGCGCCGCCGTCAGCGTCGGCGTCCCCGCTCTCGCCCTCAGACTCGCCGTCGGTGTGTTCGTTCACGCCGCGAGCGCCGCTCTCCGTGGTCTCGCCCGTGGCCGACTCTCCGTCGGACGCCGAATCGACATCCTCGTCCCCATCGCCGTCGGAATCGACATCCTCGTCCGAATCGCTGTCTGAATCCTCGTCGCCGTCGGAGTCATCGTCTGCGTCGTCCGAGCTGTCACCCGAATCCGTGTCGCTGTCCGCATCGTCGTCGGAATCCTCGTCGGAGTCCGCATCGTCGTCGGAATATTCGTCGTCAGTGTCTTCGTCTGTGTCGCTGTCCTCGTCGCTGTCTTCGGATTCGGCCGTCGTTTCGCCGTCGGGAGCGTCGTCCTCGTCGTCGTCATCGTCGTCGGGGTCGTCCCGGTCGTCGCGCTCCTCGGGGTGTTCGAGGATGCGTTTGACGCGGTCGACGATGGTCTCCTCGTCGTCGTCACTCATGCTCTGTTCTTCTCTGTTGTTGGTGAAAAGAACCGGGGCTCACTCGGACGCTTCGTCGGCGTCCTCGACGTCGTCGTCAGCGTCAGCTTCGGCTTCGACAGCGGCCGTGACGTCGTCGTCGGTCCACTGCTCGCGGGCGTCGCCGACGCGCTCTTCGAGTCGGTCGAGGAAGTCGTCGAGCATCTTCGAGTTCGAGACGACCGGCGTGGGGTCGTCGTCCACGTAGTCGTTGAGGTCTTCGATGCGGACTTCGAGTTCGCGGAGGAGTGTCTCGAGTTCTTCCTCGGTCTCGACCATACGGAGAGGACGCGATGCCGCCGTATAATTCCCACACTTCACCAATTGCATTAAACGAGCCGGTTCGGCGTGTTCGGTCGAGCGGTGTCGGCGGTTGGATTTATCTTTCAGGAGCCCGTCGCGCTAACTAATGTGGGATATCGCGTCCGGAGACTCGTCCGGCCGCTGGGAGTCGGTCGAGTCGCCGGTGAAAGTCACCATCAACGACATCTGTAACTCGGTGAACGGCCCCTGCGCCGTCGCGAACAGGGGATACGTCATCGGGCGCGCGAAGGACGGCTCCTGGGGCGTCATCGTCGAGAACGGCCCCGGTGCGAAACGACGCGCGCTCCACAGCATCGACGTGACCGACGACGGGAAGCGCGTCTGGTTCGGCGGTGCCGGCGGCGCGCTCGGCTACTACGACGTCCCGACCGGCGAACGCGAGGACTTCTCGCAGCCGAAAGGCTACGGGACCGCGTGGCACGCCCTCACCGTCTCCGGGCCGCGAAACCGCGAGAAGATCCTGCTCGCCGACGGCAGCGGCCACACCCTCCCCGGCGACGTCGGGACGGACGGCATCCCCGACTGGGGGTTCCAGTCCAAGCCGAACAACGGGAACGCGCTCTACGACCTCACCGCCGACGACGACGGCATCGGCTACGGCGTCGACGGCAGCGGGAACGTCTGGAAGACCACCGCCGACGGCTGGGAGCGCATCGGCATCGACCGCGCGCAGAACAGCTTCTACGCCGTCGAAGCCGTCGGCGACCTCGTCTTCGTCGGCGCGGGGAACGGCCGCTACTGGGAGTGGGACGGCCGGACCTGGACGCCCTTCCGACTCGGCGGCGGCACCATCCACGCCATCCACAAGAACCAGGACGTCACGCTCGCCGGCGGCAGCAGCGGCACGCTCCGGGTCCGCCGCGGCGACGGCGACTGGCACCCCGTCGAGTGGAACGGGAACGCCACCGTCAACGGCGTTCTCGTCCACGACCCCCCAATCGCCGTCGGGCAGAACGGGACCATCGCCGAAGGCGTCGAATCGAAGGACTAGCTCGGTCGGTCGAACCCACGCACACACCGGTCGGCTACCGTCTCCCTGAACACGCCCGCGACCTCGCTCTGCTCGCCGACCTCGACGACGCGCTCCACCGTACACTCCGCCTCGTTCCGGTCCGCCGCGCCCGGCGTATACTCTCCGGTGATGATCTTCGCGACCAGCTGGCCGCCCTTCTTCACCACGAACACGCCTTCCGCCTTCTCGCCGAGCGTCCACCGCCCGGCACGTTGTACCACCGACATTGCTTCCTCCATCATCATTCCTCACACCCCGCCCACAAATAGATTGCCACTAGTTACCACGCACCATAATGTCGGCCGCCGACCGACCCGTCGCCCGCGAAACGACACGCCAACCGTCGACGTCGACGCCCACCCGCGAAAACTCCGACCCCGAAAAAGGGATTTAGTGCTGCTCGCCACGAGGAAACGAGCCGCAACGTGGACGCTGACCGGGATTCCCTGACGCCGTATCGCTACGCGACGCTCGCATGTTTAGCGAATCGGAGAAGCGGGCCGGGCGCGATTTGAACACTGGCCGGGACTCGCTCCGCCCGCCCCGTCTGGCGTTCAAATCCCTCGGGTCCGCACACTCGCTCACGCTGGCCTCGCAGACTCGCGTCTGCTCGGCGTGTGGTTCGCGAGAGAAGCGGGCCGGGCGCGATTTGAACACGCGACCGTCTGATTAAGAGTCAGACGCTCTGCCGGACTGAGCTACCGGCCCACGCACTTCATCGTAGCCGTGGGGTAGTAAAAGAAGTTTCGTATCGGGGACGGCGGAGTGGTCGGGAGGATTAAGTACGGACGGGCGCAACTCGCGTACCATATGAGTAGCCGGGCGACGATATCCTCGATGTCGACGTACGCGATACTCGGCTGTGGCTCCGTCGGGCACGCCGTGGCCGAGGAACTCGTCGAGCGAGGGAAGGACGTCCTCATCGTCGATAAGGACGAGTCCCGGGTCGAGGCGTTGCGCGACCAGGATTTGAACGCACAGCAGGCCGATATCCGCGACGAAGCGGTGGCGGAGTTGGTCGCGGAGCGCGACGTCGTCCTCATCATGTCCTCGGACATTGACGCGAACGAGGCGGCGGTGCGGAACATCCGCTCGCAGAACGAAGAGCAGTTCGTCGTCGTGCGCGCGAGCGACCCCGTGACGAGCGACGAACTCACCGAACTCGGCGCGGACGTCGTCATCAACCCCTCCAGCGTCATCGCCGACGCCTCCCTCCGCGCCCTGGAGTCCGGCGAACTGGAGTATAAGGCCCGTCAGCTCTCCGACGTCATCGACGCGACGTCGGACCGGATGGCCATCGTCACACACGACAACCCCGACCCGGACTCCATCTCCTCTGCGGTCGCGTTGCGCGCCATCGCGGAACACCTCGGCGTCGACGCGGACATCCTCTACTTCGGCGACATCGGCCACCAGGAGAACCGCGCGTTCGTCAACCTCCTCGACATCGAGTTGACGCCGTACGAGGACGTCGACATCGACGACTACGACACGGTCGCGCTCATCGACCCGGCGAAAGCCGGCGAACTCCAAGTGGACGCACAGGTCGACATCTTCATCGACCACTACGAGTCCGGCGGCGAGGTGGACGCGGAGTTCGTCGACGTCCGCCCGAACGTCTCCTCCACGTCGACGATTCTGACGAAGTACATCCAGGAGTTCGACCTCTCTGTGTCCGAGGAGGTGGCGACCGCCTTACTCTACGGGATTCGCGCGGAGACGCTCGACTTCCGCCGAGATACGACGCCGGCCGACCTGACGGCGGCCGCCTATCTCTACCCGTTCGCGAACCACGACGTCCTCGAACAGGTCGAGTCGCCGAACATGAGCCCGGAGACCCTCGACGTGCTCGCGGAAGCCATCACGAACCGCGAGGTACAGGGCTCACACCTCGTGTCGAACGCGGGATTCATCCGGGACCGAGAGGCGCTCGGGCAGGCCGCCCAGCAGCTCCTCAACCTCGAAGGCATTACGACGACCGTCTGTTTCGGCATCGTCGAAGACACCATCTTCCTCTCCGCGCGCTCGAAGGACATCCGGATGAACATCGGGAAAGTCCTCCAGGACGCCTTCTCCGAGATCGGCGAGGCCGCCGGGCACTCGACGCAGGCGTCCGCGGAGATTCCGCTCGGCATCTTCACCGGTATCGAGATTTCCGACGAGAACCGAGACACGCTCCTCTCGCTCACCGAGGAAGCCGTGCGGCGGAAACTGTTCGACGCGATGGGCGTCGACGTCGAAGCGGAGCCGGCCGCGTCGAACGGGAACTAGCAGATCACGCTACGAGGCCGCTTTCGGAGGACTCTGCGCCTTTGAGTCGCTCGACGACGTCGTTGATGAGGATGATGTCGCCGACGGCCCGCACCCAGCGATAGGGGATGATGATGCCTTTACGGCCGGTGGAGACCTCCTCGAAGAGCTCGCCGTTGAGCTGGCCGAGGGCGAGGCCGTTGACGACTTCCTGGTCGAGGTTGAGGCGGATGTCTTCGACTTCGCCGACGAAGACGCCGTTGTTCGAGTAGACCTCGCGGCCGACCAGGCTCGTGATTTCCTGCGGGGTGTCGTCCATGTGCTCGAAGAATGGGCCTGGCCCCTTAACTGTTAGAGCTATCGCAGCGCCCGCTCCGGGCGACTCATTCCCGCGACAGCGCGCCTGCATTACGGGTGAGACGCCCGCGACACGCCGTCGCTCTCTCCGGGTGACGGCCGGTTACGATTCGTCGAGCGAGTCGAGGACGTCGCCGAGTTCGCGGAGCGCGGACGCCATCTGGTTCGGCGCGAGACCGAGGCTGACGCGGATGCGGTCGCTCTCACCGAAGAAGCGGCCGGGGACGACGAGGAGGCCGCGCTCCCAGGCCTTCGCGGTGACTTCGTCGCCGTCCGCGTGCACGGGGTTGAGGAAGGCGAACGTGCTGTCGGGCGCGACGAACCCCTCGACGTCGTCGCGGGTGGCGACGAACTCGGCGAGGAGGTCGCTGTTCGCGTCGAGGAGGTCGCGGGAGCGCCCGGTGAGGTGGTCGAGGTTGTGAAGCGCGCGCATCGCGAGCGCGCGACTGGGGCCGGCGACGCCGGGGACGTGGTGGGAGACCTTGCGGGCGCGGTCGACGAAGTCGGCGTCGGCGACGACCCAGCCGATGCGGAGGTCGCCGAGCCCCCAGAACTTCGTGAGACTTCCCGTGACGACCGTTCCGTCGAGGTCGGCGGCGGTGACGCCGCCGAACGCGCCGTCGCCGGCGTCGCGAGTGAAGGGCGCGTAGACTTCGTCGACGAGGAGGCGGGCGTCGCCCTCGCGAGCGATAGCGGCGGCTTCGGCGAGCGTCTCCCGGTCGGTGAGGCGGCCGGAGGGGTTGTGGCGGTTCGTGATGGTGACGAGGGCGGTGTCGGGCGTCATCGCCTTCTCGATGCGGCCGGTGTCGAGGGAGGCGTCGTCGGCGCGGCGGAATCGGTCGACGCCGAACCCGACGCCGGCGGGCGTCTTCACGAGCGGCTCGTACCCCGGTTTCTCGACGAGCGCGTGGGCGTTCTCCGGGTCGGCCTCGTGGGCGGCGGCGAACGCGATGAAGTTCGCGGTGGACGCGCCGGGCGTCACGAGGACCTGGTCGGGCTCTACGCCGTACGCGCCCGCGAGTTGCATTTCGAGCGTCGCGCCGGCGGGCGGGTCGGCGAGCCCGTCGAGGGCGGGCGGGACGACGCGCGTCTCCTGGTCGTGTTCGCCGCGCAGGTCGCTCGTCCCGAGGTCGTACATCGCGACCTCCGGGCGACCCTGTATCCAGTCGAGGTAGTCGAGGTCCGGGAACATGGCTGAGTCTGGGCGTGCCGGGGGGATAGGCCTTGCCGCTCGGCGGCGGCTCTCGGACTGCGGCGACCGGAACGCGTTTCCCCGAATCACCCCCTATCTCGGGTGTGAACGACCCGCAGGAGTGGCTGGGCGAGGCGTTCGGCGAAGGGCGGGTGGCGGACGCGCGCACGCTGCCGGGACGGGCGGCGGAGACGCGAGCCGTCGACCTCGAACCCCGGCTCGCGTCGGCGCTTGAGGACCGCGGCATCACGGAGCTCTACGCGCATCAGGCGGACGCCGTCGACGCGATACGCGCGGGGAAGGACGTGGTGGTGGCGACGCCGACGGCGTCCGGGAAGTCGCTCGCGTACACGATTCCGGCGTTCGAGAACGCGATGGACCACGGCGGGCGCACGCTCTATCTCGGCCCGCAGAACGCGCTCGTCGCCGACCAGGCCGAATCGCTCTCGGACCTCGCGCACGGCCTCGGATTCGGGAGTAAGGTGCGAGTGGAGACGTACACGGGCCGGCTGTCGAAGGCGGAGAAACGCGACGTCCGGGCGAGCGAGCCGACGGTCGTGCTCTCGAACCCGGACATGCTGCACTACGCGCTCCTCCCGCACGCCCACCGGCTCTGGGAGTGGTTCTTCTCCACGCTCGACCTCGTCGTCGTCGACGAAGTCCACGAGTACCGCGGCGTGTTCGGGAGCCACGTCGCCCTCGTCCTGCGTCGGCTCGCGCGCGTCTGCGAGCGATTCGACGCGTCGCCGCAGTTCGTCTGCGCGTCGGCGACCATCGGGAACCCGGTCGAGCACGCGGCGACCGTCACCGGGCGAGCGGCGGCGGATTTCGCGCTCGTCGACGACGACCGGAGCGAGTCGGGGGACACGCACTGGCTCCTCTGGAACCCGCCGCGACAGACGGGCGGAGACGGGCGGCGGCGGTCGAATCACGTCGAGTCGATGGAGGTCTTCACCGAGTTCGTCGAACGCGGTCATCAGACGCTCGTCTTCACGCGCTCGCGGCAGGGCGCAGAGCAGAACGCGAACCGGAGCCGCGACCGCCTCAGAGAGCGCGGCGAGCACGACCTCGCGGAGCGAATCGCGGCGTACCAGGCGGCGCTGACGCACGACCGTCGCCGCGAGCTCGAAGCCGGCTTGCAGTCGGGCGACCTGCGCGGGGTGTGGTCGACGAGCGCGCTCGAACTCGGCGTCGACGTCGGCGGCCTCGACGCGGTGGTGCTCGACGGCTATCCGGGGACGCGGATGAACACCTTCCAGCGCGCCGGGCGGGCGGGCCGCGGGAGCGCGGACAGCGCAGTCGTGCTCGTCGCGGGCGAGGACCAACTCGACCAGTACGTGATGAACAACCCGGAGGCCCTCTTCGACGGGCCGCCGGAGCGCGCGGTCGCGGACCCGGAGAACGACCAGATTCTCGACCCACACCTCCGGTCGGCGGCGCGGGAGAACTGGCTGAAACCCGGGGACAGCGAGCACTTCCCGGAGTTCGAGGCGCACGTGGACGCCCTCGCGGACGCCGGCGAGCTGGAGCGCCGCGACACGGACTACGGGACGCGGTGGACGTACGCGGGCGAGGGAAGCCCGCAACACGAGATGAGCCTGCGAAGCATCGACGACGGGAACGTGCAGCTCCTCGACTCCTCGAACACGAAACTCGCCGAGCTCTCGCACGCTGATGCCGTCCGGGACGCCCATCCGGGCGCAATCTACCACCACCAGGGCAAGACGTACGAGGTGTCGGACCTCGACCTCGACGCGGGAGTGGCGCGCCTCCAGCGGACGTACGCCGACCACTACACGCGCGTGCTCACGGACAAGACCATCAGCGTCGAAGCGGACCTCGATACATCGACGCCGTTCGCCCGCGACGACGTGACGGCGCGTTTCGCGGACATCACGCTCACGACGCAGGTGACGGGGTACGAGCGCCGCGACGCGAAGCGCGGCGAGACCGTAGGGACGATTCCGCTCGACCTCCCGCCGCGCACCCTGGAGACGAAGGCGCTCTACTACGCCGTCCCGGAGGACGTCGCGGAGGCGCTCGTCGCCGGCGGCGACCTCCCGGGCGCGATTCACGCCGCCGAACACGCGATGATTTCGATGTTCCCGACCGAACTCCTCTGCGACCGCGGCGACATCGGCGGGGTCTCCACGCCGCGCCACCCGCACACCGGCGAGCCGACGATATTCATCTACGACGGCTACCCGGGTGGTGTCGGCCTCGTCCGCGAGGGCTACGGCTCGCTCGGCTCGCTCGCGGCGAGCACGCTCGACATGCTCCGCGGCTGTGACTGCGAGGCCGGCTGTCCGGCGTGCGTGCAGTCCCCGCAGTGCGGGAACGCGAACGACCCGCTCGACAAGAACCTCGCCATCACGCTCCTCGACGCGCTCGTGGCGGGCGACTAAGGGGGGCGGCGGGCGCTATCTGCCGTCGAGGATGGCGTCGAGGTCGGCGTGGTCGCGGAGGAGGTCGCGCATCCGGCGGACGGTGCGGTCGTCGCGCGTGCGGCCGCCGCTCACGACGTCTTCGGCGCGGTCGATGGTGGAGAGCGTGTCGGCGTCGACGACGATGATGGGGATGCCTTCCTGTTCGGCGCGGCCGGCGACCGCGCCCGATGGCTCGTAGCCGCCGGTGAGGACGAGCGCTTTCACGCCGGGGGCTTCGAGCGCGGCGGTCTGGACGTCCGCGCGGTCCCCGCCGGTGATGACGGCGGCGTCCTTCGTCCGACGGAAGTGCGTGAGCGCGGCCTCCCCGGACATCGCGCCGACGAGGAAGCGCTCGACGAACGCCTCGCCGCCGCCGCCGGCGACGACGCGCCCGCCGAGTTCGTCCGCGAGGTCGGCGACCGTGACGCCCGCGAGGTCCTGCACGCGCGGGAGGACGCCGCGGACGGGCGCGCCGCGAGCGTCGAGGAACGGCGCGACCTCCTCCGTGACGGTGTCGTAGTCGGCGTCGGCGACGGCGTTGAAGACGACGCCGTGCAGGCGGTCGCCGAACGCGTCCGCCGCGGCGAGCACGTCGTCGACGTCACGGGATTCGCGGTAGCGCGCGAGCAGGAGGACGTCGGCGTCGAGGAGGTCGGCGACGCGGGGTTCGTCGAGGTCGACGACGCGCCCGGTCTGGATGGCGTCCCCACCCTCCACGAAGAACGCCTCCGTGCCGTCTGCGAGCGTCTCGTAGGCCTCGCGCACGCGGTCGTGGAGCGCGTCGACGTCCTCGCTCCCTCTAATTGCGTCCGCGACGAACGTCGGCGAGTAGACGACCGGCTCCATGTCGCCGACCTGCGCGTCGAGGCCGAGGAGCTCGTGCGCGAGCATCGGGTCCTGGTCGAGGGTTTTCCCGACCGTCGAGCGCAGCCGCGTGCCCTTCGGCTTCATGTAGCCGACGGCGCGGTCGTCGTCGCGCGCAATCGCGGCGAGTGCGAGCGTGACGGCGGTCTTTCCGGTGCTGGCTTCGGTCGAGGCGACGAGGAGTGGTCGGGTCATAGCTGGTCGGGGTCGACGGTGAGTCGGAGGTCGAGCGCGAGTGCTTCGTCGCCCCGCGCGAGCAGCGGGTTGACGTCCAGTTCGAGGATGGCCGGGAAGTCGGTGACGAGCTGGCCGAGGCGTTCGACGCACTCCGAGAGGGCGTCCCGGTCGACGGGGGTTCGCCCTCTCGCGCCGCGGAGGAGCGGCGCGGACTGCACGTCGGCGAGCATCTCGTCGGCCTCCCGCTCGGTGACGGGGGCGACGCGGAAGGTCGTGTCCTCCATGATTTCGACGAAGATGCCGCCGAGGCCGAACATGAGGAGCGGGCCGAACTGCGGGTCGCGGTTCACCCCGAGGATGGTCTCCACGCCGTGCTCGGTGTCGACGAGTTCCTGCACCTGGACGCCGAGGATGCGGGCGTCCGACTGGTAGGTCCGTGCGCGCGTCACGAGGTTCTCGTAGGCGTCGCCGACCTCGGCCTGGGGGACGCCGACTTTCACGCCGCCGATGTCGGATTTGTGGAGGATGTCGGGGCTGACGATCTTCATCACGACGTCGCCGTCGACGTCGGCGGCGAGTTCCTCGGCCTCGCCGGGCGACTCCGCGACGCCGCCCTGCGGCGTCGGGATGCCGTAGGCGTCGAGGAGGTCCATGGCTTCGACGCCGAGCTGGTTCGACTCGCGCTCCGTCACGCCGCGGAGGATCTCCCGCGCGCGCTCGCGGTCGACGTCGAACTCGCGGGGCGTACCGTACTCGCGGTCGGTGAGGCGGGCGTGTTCGGCGAGCGCGTCGAGGCTGTCCACCGCCCTCGCGGGGTCGAAGTAGTTCGGGATGCCGGCCTCGTTGAGCACGCGCTCGGGCGCGCGAACGCGCTCGCCGCCCATGAAGCACGTCACGACGGGCTTCCCGTGCTCTGCTTGGGCGGCGACGACGGCGTCGGCGAGCGCCTCGTAGTCGAGCATCGCCGTGGGCGCGGCGACGACGACCGCCATCCCGACGCCGCCGTCGGCGAGCGTGACGTCGAGCGCCGTCTCGAAGCGGTCGACGTCCGCGTCCCCGATGACGTCCACGGGGTTGTGGACGTTCGCGTTCCCGGGGAGCGCGTCGAGCAGGCGGTCGCGGGTGTCGTCGCCGAACGACGCCATCGAGAGCGAGGAGTCGCCGACGGCGTCCGTCGTCATCACGCCGGGGCCGCCGGCGTTCGTCACGACGCCGACGCCCTCGGTTTCGGGTTTCGGGAGGCCGTCGAGCGCCTTCGCGAAATCGAAGAACTCCTGGACGTTCTCCGCGCGGAGCACGCCCGCCTGCTCGAACCCCGCCTCGTAGGCCTTCTCGCTCCCCGCAATCGCGCCCGTGTGGCTGGAGGCGGCCTGCGCGCCCGCCTCCGTCCGCCCGGACTTCACGGCGACGACCGGCGTCTCACTGGTCACCTCGCGCGCCGTGTCGATGAACGCCCGGCCGTCAACCACGGACTCCAGGTAGGCGAGCACGACGTTCGTCTCCTCGTCTTCGCCCCACGCCCGCATGAAATCCGTCTCGTCCATCGCCGCCTTGTTCCCCAGACTGACGACGTCGGAGAACCCGAAGTCGGCGTCGTTCGCCCAGTCGAGCACGGCCGTGATGAACGCGCCCGACTGGCTCATGAACGCCACGGAGCCCGGGAGCGCCATCGACGGGCCGAACGTCGCGTTCATCCCGGAGCGCGTGCTCATCACGCCGAGGCAGTTCGGGCCGACGAGGTTCACCCCGTACTCCGCGGCGAGGTCGACGAGTTCCTGTTCTTGCTGCGCGCCCTCGCCGCCGGCCTCGCCGAATCCCGCCGTCACGACGACGACGTTCGGCACGCCCGCCTCACCCGCGTCTCGGACGACGTCGGCGACCGCGTCGGGCGGCACGACCACGACCGCGACGTCCACGTCGGGCGCGCTCGCGAGGTCGGGGTAGCACGCGTAGCCGAGCACGGACTCGCGCTTCGGGTTCACCGCGACGACCTCGCCGTCGAAGCCGTCGAGGTTCGTGAGTATCGCCCGCCCCACCGCGCCCTCGCGGTCCGTCGCCCCCACGACCGCGACGCGCGCCGGGTCGAACAGCCGACGCAGCTCGTCGGACTGACTCCGCTGGCTCGTTTCCTGCACGCGCGGTCTATCGCCCGCGGCCCCGATAAGTCTGGGTGGCCACCGCCCGATTATGGAAGAAAAAGTTAGGCTTCCCGAAAACTATCTTTTCGGATGGTAAACTGTAAGTGGCCGGATGACGGAGTACCACCTAGACATGGACGCCGTCACTGCCTACGCGTTCGTCTTCCTCGCGGGACTCGTCACGTGCCTCGCGACCGGACTCGGGGCACTTCCCTTCTTCGTGGTCGACGAGACCTCCGACCGCTGGACGGTCGCGCTCTGGGGCGTCGCCTCCGGCATCATGCTCGCCGCGTCCGTCTTCGGCCTCCTCCGCGAGGGCCTCGCGCTCACGACCGGCCTTCCGATCGTTCTCGCCGTCGGCGTCGCCGCCGGAGTCGTCCTCGTCGTCGTCGCTAACTCCGTTCTCGACCGCGTCGACGTCGGCGGCCACGGCCACAGCCACGACGAGCCCGCCGACCGCGCCGGAGCCGACACCAGCAACGACGACGCCGGACCGAACGACGCCCACGACGTGCACGTCGACCCCGAAGCCGTCGCCGAGGGCGACCTGAAGAAGCTCGCGCTCATCCTCGGCGTCCTCACCGTCCACTCCTTCCCCGAGGGCGTCGCCGTCGGCGTCTCCTTCGCCGAACTCGGCCTCCAGGGCGGCGTTCCGATTCTCGGCCTCACGGTTCCCGTGCTCGCCATCGTCATGACCGTCGCTATCAGCGTCCACAACATCCCCGAGGGCCTCGCCGTCTCCATCCCCCTGAAGGCGATGGACGTCTCGAAGTGGCGCATGGTCGGCGCGGCCGTCTTCTCCAGTCTCCCCCAGCCCATCGGCGCGGTCATCGCGTTCGCCTTCGTCACGTGGGCGTACCGCTTCCTCCCCTTCGGCTACGGGTTCGCCGCCGGCGCGATGCTCTACCTCGTCCTCGCCGAGTTCGTCCCGGACGCCCTCGAAGCGGGCGCGGACCTCCCCGGCGGCGGCTACCGCGAACTCGCCCTCGGCGTCCTCGGCGGCGTCGCGATTATGGTCCCGCTCATCTTCGTCTAACTCTCGCGCTCGGCCGGCCGGAATCCGCCCGGCGTCTCCACGAGGTCGCCGCTCGCGACGAGCCGAGCGAGCGCCGCGTCGAGCGCCTCACCGTCGATACCGCTCCCCGCGAGCGTCCGCTCGATAGCCTCCCGGTCGATACGCTCGACGGCCACGTCGACGGTGTTCAACTCGACGACGCGGCACACCATCGCCGCCACGCCGTCCGCCGACACCGAACTCCCGTCAGCGCTCACAGCCAACGCCCCCGTCCTCGACCGCTCCGAGCGCGGCTCCACCGTCGCTGGCCGACTTCCCGAGCAGGCCCGCCAGCGTCCGGCGTCCCGCAACTGGGGGCTTGCCGGTCGGCGGCGGCGAGCGCCCGGTCGACGCCGGCCGCCTCACCGATGAACTGCGTGCGTCTCAGAATCCTGCACCTCGCTACCGAACAGAACGCTCCCAGCGAGCATAAAGACCGACGCTCCCCGCGCGCGGCTCCGGACTACGGCGTCGAGAACCGCGAGCGTCGCAGAATCAGTCGCTCTTGACGAAGCGGTCGTACGCGGACTGGAACGCGCCATCCTCCTCGGCGAGTTCGGACCACTGGGTGAGGCCGCGCTCCTCGTCCGTGCCCGCGATGGTGTTGTCGAGGACGAAGGCGATGAGGCCGCCGACGGCCATGCCGACGCCGCCGACGACGTAGACGGTCTGCGCGATGACGTCGACGCCGAGCACGGGACCGAGGACGGCGACCTGGCTGAGTCCCTCCTGGAAGGCGGCGGCGCTCCCGACGTTCGACATGTAGTTCGGAATCGCGAGCCCGGCGAAGAGGGAGATGCCGATGATGAAGATATTTCGAGATGAGTCGAGGTCGACGTACTTCAGGTTGGAGAGGCCGACGGCGGCGATCTGGCCGAACATCGCGATGAAGAGGCCGCCGACGACGGCGTCCGGGATGGTGGTGACGAGCGCGCCGAAGTAGCCGACGAATCCGACGACGAGCATCAGGGCCGCGCCGATCTGGACGACGTAGCGCGACGCGACGCCCGTGAGGCCGATTGCGCCGATGTTCTCCGAGTAGGACGTACAGCCGTTCCCGGTCCCCATGAACCCGGAGAAGATCGACATCAGGCCCTCCATGCCGATGCCGTGATCGATGCGTTTTCGAGAGGGTGCGCCGACGCCGGCGATGCGCGCGACCGCGTGGTAGTCGCCGAAGCTCTCTAGTACTGATGCCATGAAGCCCGCGAAGATACCGACGATGTACGCGGGCGTGAAGAGCGGTTGGCCGACGAGGACGCCGGGGACGACGAAGAGCGAGGCATCCGCGACGGGTCGGGCGGAGACGTAGGCGGCGTCGCCGGAGCCGAAGACGCCGGCCGCGGAGAGGACGGCGGCGGCGACCCACGCGACCACCACGCCGATGAGGACGGGGTAGAGTTTGAACGCGCGGTGGTAGACGTCGAGGTACTGGCTGAACGCGACGATGAGCAGGACGGTCAGCCCGACGATCCACCAGTTCTGCTGGCCGGAGGTGATCTGCGAGACGTTGAAGAGCGCCAGTCCGATGAGCGCGATGGTCGGTGCGACGACGACCGGCGAGAGATACCGCTTCAGCCGGCCGACGAGGCCGAGGTAGCCGATGAGCATCTCCGCCGCCGCCGCGACGAGCACCGCGCCCTGGAGCTCTCTGACCATCGTCTCCCAGCCCGCGCCGCTCGTCGCCATCACGCCGATGACCGCGAGCGCCGGAGCCATAATGGAGAAGGACGCGCCCTGCACGATGGGGTAGCGGTTCCCGAACGTCGTCTGCGCGAGCGTCGCGATCCCCGACACGACGAAGAACGTCCCGACCAGTTGCGCCGTCGCCCACGCCGGCATCCCCATCGCGCTCGCGAGGATGAGCGGCACCGCGATGTTCGCGCCGATCATCGTCAGGTAGTGCTGCGACCCCAGAAGGAGTGAGCGCACGAGCGGCGGTTTGTCGTCGATCCCGTACTCCACGAAGTCGCTCGCCACCGACTCCGTCCCCGGCTCCCCGGAGAGCCCGTCCGGCGGCGTCTCATCTCCTGCCATACTGAGTCTGCCGACACGAATAGGTGAAACAGCATAAAGATGCTGTAACGACTCGGGACCGCTCGCTGAATAATCACAAACGCGCAGCAAGAACCGGCGCTGTCGACGCCGGCTCGCCTCCTCGGCTCCAGCCGGAGCGACGGACTGTGCGGTCGGGTCGCTTACCGGAACGCGCGGTGGTACTGCACGGGCGCGAGTTCCTGGACATCCTCGCCGAGTTCGGCGGCCGCGGTCAGCCCGAAGTAGGGGTCGCGGAGGAACTCGCGGCCGACGATGGCGAGGTCCGCGCGGTCGTTTCTGATTATTGCGTCGGCCTGCTCCGGCGACGTGATGCCGCCGACGGTCCCGACCGCGATGTCCGTCTCCGTGTTCTCACGGACGTGCTCGGCGAGCGCGAGCTGGTAGTTCGGCCCCGTCCACTCCGGCGCGGACCGCGGGCTAATCCCGCCAGACGAGACGTCGACGAGGTCCGCGCCCGCGTCCGCGAGCAGGTCGGAGAGCCGCGCCGTCTGCTCGACGTCCCAGGATTCCCGGTCGTCGAGCCAGTCCGTCGCGGACAGCCGCACGAACACCGGCTTGTCGTCCGGCCAGACCTCACGCACCGCCTCCGTCACTTCGAGAATCAGGCGCGCGCGGTTCTCGAAACTCCCGCCGTACTTGTCGTCGCGGTGGTTCGTCACCGGCGAGAGGAACTGGTGGAGGAGGTAGCCGTGCGCGCCGTGAATCTCCGCCACCTCGAAGCCGGCGTCGAGCGCGTGCTCCGCGCCCTCGCGCCACTGCTCGACGATGTCTTCGACCTCGTCCGTCGACGGCACCGTCATCGGCGGCGCGTCCTGCTCCTCGTACGGCCACGCGTCCTCGCTCGGCGCGACGACCTCCCAGCCGTCCTCGTCCGGCTGCAGCGGCTCGTGGCCCTCCCACGGCCGCGACGTCGACGCCTTCCGCCCCGCGTGCCCCAGCTGGATGCCCGGCGACGCCCCCTGGCTCTTGATGAACGCCGTCGTCTCCCGCAGCGCCTCCGCGTGCTCCTCGCTCCAGATACCGAGGTCCTGGGGCGTGATGCGACCGCGCGGCTCCACCGCCGTCTTCTCCGCCATCACGATCCCCGCGCCGCCCGACGCGCGCGACCCGAGATGCACCTGATGCCACGGCGTCGCCACCCCGTCCATCGCCTCCACCGAATACTGACACATCGGAGACACCATCAAGCGGTTCCGGAACTCCGTCTCCCGCAACTCGAACGAACTGAAGAGATCGTCGACCATCACCTCACCCTACCCGCGTCCCGCAAAAAGCCGTACCGGACGAAGGGCTGATTGCCGCAACTACACCGACCCCCACGTCGACGCGTTCGCGCCTTCGACGGTGGCACCCCTCTCGCGCTAGCTCGCGGGTCGCGTTGTTCCGCTCGCTCTAAACGTGGTTCTCACTCGCGCCTTCGGCGCTCGTTCCGAACCACGTTGCCGCTTCCCCCTAGTCCATTTACCCCCGCGACGACGGTCGAAGCATGGGTCTCTCCACGGACGACATCATGCAGTTGAGCCTCGACCTCGTCGACTGGGACGACGTTCCCGGCGACAGCACGACGTACGTGCCCGGCGAGGATATCGAGTCGGCGCTCGTCGGCATCGACCTCGAATCGCCGGAGCTCCAGCTCGCGAACGACCAGGACTTCGACCTCGCGCTCGCGCACCACCCCGCGGGCGATGAGGCGCGCCTCGAGTTCACGGAGGTGCTCGACAAGCAGGTGGAGTTCATGACGAACCACGGCGTCCCCGAGGACGTCGCCGAGGAGGCCGCGCAGGGCATCCGCGACAACGCCGAGTACGGCGCGCACGCCGCGAACTACCGGCACAACCCGAGCGTCGCCGAACTCCTCGACCAGCCGTACATGAACATCCACCTCGCACCCGACGAGCTCGGCCGCCGGCTCTTCGTCGAGGTCGTCGAGGAACTCACCGCGGACGCGACCGTCGCCGACCTGAAGGCGGCGTTCAACGACGCGTTCCCCGAGATTCGGAACGCCGCGACGGACATCGAGACGCGGGTCGGCGACGACGCGAACGAGGTCGGCGAGGTCGCCGTTCACCACGCGGCCGGGACGAACGGCGGCGCGGACGTCGCGCGCGCCTACTTCGAACACGGCGTCGACACGGTCATCTACATCCACGTCTCCGCGATCGACGCCGCGGAGCTCCGCGAGGAGTTCGCCGGCGAGGAGAAGAACCTCGTCGTCACCGGTCACATCGCGAGCGACGCCGTCGGCCTGAACGTCCTCGTCGACGCCCTAGAGGGAGAAGGCGTCGAGTGTACGACGTTCTCCGGCTGCGACCTCTAAACCGAAAAACGACTCGCTCGCGCGCTTACTTTCCGTCGGCCGCGTCCTCGATTTCGGGCTCTTCGTACTCCTCGACGTCCTCGCCGGTGGTGTCCGCGCCGCCGATGTCGGCGGCCTCCGGTTCGACGTACTCGTCTTCGTCCGACTCCGCGAGGACGTCGTCGGGCGTCGCGCTCTCGCGCTCGCCCGTCCGTTCGATTTCGATTTCTACTTCGACTTCGGTGCCGGCGACCTCGAACTCGGCTTCGCCGCGCTCGCTCCCGCCGAGTTCGACTTCGAGTTCGTCCCGGTCGATCTCCACTTCGACTTCCACTTCGACGTCGACATCGTCCGTCATACTTGGTGCTTCGAGCGGGGCGGGAAAAAGGTGTGTGGCCGTCGGGGCGGTCGAAACAGTCAGAGGGGTCGGAGGAACCGGAGGGGTCGGCGCGGGACCCGAACTCGCCCCCCGAGAAATCGTTTTCCGATTCTGAGTAAATATTTTATCGCGGGGGCTCGAAGGGCGAGTATGAACCAGCTAACAGTCCCCGCCCACCAGCGCCCGTACGTCGACGGCCAGTGGCGGGACGGCGCGGACGCCATCGCGGTCACCGACCTCGCGGACGGCGGCGTGTTCACGCACGTCGGCGCGGCGGGCGTCGAGGCGGCCGAGGACGCGCTCGCCGCCGCGCACCGCGTCAAACCCGCGCTCAGAGACGCGAGCATCCCGCAGCGCTACGAGTGGCTGAACGGCGTCGCGGACGGTATCGCCGACCGGAGGGAGGAGCTCGCGGAGACCATCGTGCGCGAGGCCGGGAAGCCGATTTCGAGCGCGCGCGGCGAGGTCGACTCCGCGGTCGAGCGGTTCCGGCGCGCCGCCGAGGAGGCCCGCCAGCAGAAAGGCGAGTACCGCGAGGGGACGACGGCCGGCCACGAGAACTGGCAGGCCGTGGTGAAACCGGAGCCGCGCGGGCTCGCGCTCTGCATCACGCCCTACAACTACCCGCTGGCGACGACGGCGCTCCAGGTCGCGCCCGCGCTCGCCGCCGGCAACAGCGTGGTTTTGAAACCCGCGAGCAAGACGCCGGTGACCGCCGCCGTCCTCGCGGACGTCGTCGCCGACGCCGGTCTCCCGGACGGCGCGTTCAACTTCCTCCCCGGCGACGCGAGCGAAATCGGCGACTACCTCGCGGGCGACGACCGCGTGAACGCCATCGCCATGACGGGGTCGTCGAGCGCCGGGAAGCACGTCGCGAAGCAGGCCGGACTCGTCGAACTCCACATGGAGCTCGGCGGGAACGCCCCCGAGATCGTCTTCGCGGACGCCGACCTCGCCGACGCCGCCGCGGACGCCGCCGCCGGCTCCGTCAAGTACGCCGGGCAGCGCTGCTCCGCCGTCTCCCGCGTCCTCGCACAGGACGCCGTCCACGACGACCTCGTGGCGCGCATCGACGACGAACTCGACTCCTGGACCGTCGGCGATCTCTTCGACGACGACACCGACCTCGGCCCCGTCATCGACGAATCGCAGGCCGAGTGGGTGCAGGAACTCGTCGACGACGCCGTCGAGAACGGCGCAGACCTCGTGCGCGGCGGGGAGTACGAAAAGCAGGCGGAGGGCGTCTACGTCTACGAGCCGACGCTCCTCGCCGATGTTCCCCACGACGCCCGCATCATCCGCGAAGAGCAGTTCGGACCCGTCGCCGCCGTCACCCGCTTCGACACCGAAGCGAAAGCGGTGGCGCTCGCGAACGACACCGACCTCGCGCTCGACGCCGCCGTCTTCACGAGCGACTACGACCGCGCGCTCCGTGTCGCCGACCGCGTCCAGGCCGGCGCGGTCCGCATCAACGGCCGCCCGAGCCACGGCCTCGGCGACATCCCCTTCGGCGGCCGGAAATCCTCCGGCATCGGCCGCGAAGGCCTCGACAGCAGCATCGACGCCTTCACCACCACCAAATCCATCATCCTCTGATTCGGTCCGTATCGTCGCCGCGACGACCCGGCGTCGGCGTGTGCGTCACACCCTCACGGTACGTTTAATCCAGGCGCGCGTTCCGTCACCAGTATGGACTACCGCCCGCTCCCCGACGGGGCCGAAGACGAGTTCCGCGAGATGGTGTCGTACGCGTTCAGCCCCGAAGACGGGCCGTTCGACGCCGAGGAGGCAGACGAGGTCCCGCCGCCCGCGCGGCTCGGTGACAAACGCGGCGTCTTCGACGCGGCGGGCGACCTGCTCGCGGTCTGCCGGCACTACTGGTTCGACGCGCCGCTCCGCGGGCAGACCGTCGACCTCGGCGGCGTCTCCGCGGTCGCGTCGCCGCCCGAGAACCGCCGGCGGGGCGTCGTCCGCTTCATGCTCGCCGAATCCCTCCGCGAGTACCGCGAGAGCGACGTCGCGTTCAGCGCGCTCTGGCCGTTCAAACACCCCTTCTACGAGCGGATGGGCTGGGGCGTCGCCACCCGCTACGCCACGCACGAACTCGCGCCCGAGCAGCTCGCGCCCACGCGCGAACACACCAGCGGAACCATCTGGCGGGCGACGCCCGACGACTGGGAAGCCCTCCAGCGGGTTCGCGCGGAACACGGCGCGCCCTACCACCTCGACTTCGAACAGGGCGGAGAGTGGTGGGAACACCGCGTCTTCCACTCGTGGGACACCGACCCCTACGTCTACGCCTGGGACGGCGACGGCGGCGAGACCCGCGGCTACGTCGTCTACACCATCACGGACGGCGACGGCGGCCGCGTCCTCTCGACGACCGACCTCGCCTACGCGGACCCCGACGCCCGCCGCAACCTCCTCCGCTTCCTCGCCGACCACGACAGTCAGGTGTCGACGCTGAAGCTCACCACGACCGACGACGTCGACCTCGTCGGCCTCGTCAGTGACGACGGCGAGGTCGAGACGACGATGAAGGCGGGCACGATGTTCCGCGTCGTCGACGTCGCCGGCCTCGAACGCCTCGACTACCCCGGTGACGTGGAGGCCGCCGTCACTCTCCGCGTCGAGGACGACCTCGCCGACTGGAACGACGACACCTTCCGCATCACCGTCGCCGACGGCACCGCGACCGTCGAACGCGTCGACGACGACCCGGAGATAGAAGCGAACATCGCCGCGTTGAGCCAGCTCGTCGCCGGCTTCCGGACTACCGCGGAGCTCCGCGTTCGCGACGGCCTCACAGTCGAACGGAAAGAAGAGACGAAGACGGACGCGCTCGATGCGCTCGACGCCGCCTTCCCGACGCACCCGACGATGGTGCGCGAGGGCTTCTAGTTACTCGCTCGGGCTGTAGTTCGGCGCTTCGTCCGTAATCATCACGTCGTGCGGGTGGCCTTCGGTCTGGCCTGCCGCCGAGACGCGGACGAGGCGGCTCCGCGACTTCATCTCGGGGATGGTCGACGCGCCGACGTACCCCATCCCGGACTGAATCCCGCCCGTCATCTGGTGGAGCTCGCTCGCGAGACTCCCCTTGTACGGCGTTGCGGCTTCGACGCCCTCGGGGACGTACTCCTCGTCCTCGGGCTCTTCTTTGAGGTAGCGGTCGCCGCCGCCGGACTGCATCGCGCCGACGCTCCCCATCCCTCGGTACTGCTTGTACTTCTTGCCGTTCATCGTGATGACGCGGCCGGGCGCTTCGTCGGTGCCGGCGAAGTAGGAGCCGAGCATCACGGCGTCCGCGCCGGCGGCGAACGCCTTCGCGGCGTCGCCGGAGTACCGGATGCCGCCGTCGGCGATGACGGGCACGTCGTGCTGGACGGCGACGTCCGCGACTTCGGCGACAGCCGTGATCTGTGGCATGCCCGCGCCGGAGACGACGCGCGTGGTGCAGATGGAGCCGGGGCCGATGCCGACTTTCACGCCGTCGGCGAAGTCGACGACGTCCTCGGCGGCCTCGCGCGTCCCGATGTTGCCGACGACGACGTCGGCGTCGACGGACTCCTTGATCTCGCGGGCGGAGTCGATGACGTTCAGGTTGTGCGCGTGCGCGCAGTCGATGAAGAGAACGTCGACACCGGCGTCGTCGAGGGCTTCGGCGCGCTCGATCTCGAAGGGGCCGACGGCCGCGCCGACGCGGAGGTGGCCGTCGGCGTCGCGCGCGGCGTCCTCGTGCTCGCGGCGCGCGAGCACGCCCTGCATCGTGACGAGGCCGACGAGGCGGTCCTCGGCGTCCACGATGGGGACGCGTTCGATCTTGTGCTCGTACATGAGTTCGAGGGCGTCGCGCGCCTCGAGGTCCTCGCTCGCCGTGATGACTTCGTCCGTCATCGCTTCCTCGACCGTGTCTTCGTCGCCGACTTCGAGGTACGGCCGGATGTCCGTCCCGGAGATGATGCCGAGGACTTCGTCGTCGTCGTTCACGACGGGCGCGCCGGAGACGCCGGCGCGCTCCATCATCGCGTCGACTTCGTCGATGGTCTGCTCGGGGTTCGCGGTGACGACGTCCTCGCGGCGGATGACGAGCTCGTCGGCGCGTTTGACGCGCTGGACTTCCGCGACGGCTTCGTCGGTGTCCGTGTTCCGGTGGAGGACGCCGAGGCCGCCCTCGCGCGCCATCGCGATAGCGAGGTCGCTCTCGGTGACGGTGTCCATCGCGGCGGAGAGAACGGGAACGTTGAGTTCGACGTTCTTCGAGACGTTCGTCGTGAGGTCTGCCTCGTCCGGTTCGACTCGGCTCTCGCGCGGTCGGAGGAGGACGTCGTCGAACGTCAACGCCTCCGGAACGCGGAGTTTCTCCGAAAACTGACCGTCGTCGGGGTACTCCTTCGCCATGTAAATCCCACACGGGCGTGGGGTAAAAGCGTTCCGAGAGGGGCGCGGATGTGCATTCGTGTGCCACAGCGCCGGCGAATTGCTGATAGACATCTATCACAATTACTCCGAGTTCGGTGGACGAACGGCGTTTCGCTCCGTGGGTTTCGTCGAATCGGCGGCCATTCGTCCAATTCGCCTACGGACAGTAACCGCGTTTAAATACCGTCTCTGAAACACACCGTGTCTTGCGGGCAGTTGTCACGCAATATTTATCACGATAAGTCGGGAATAGACGTGTATGGACTCCCACAGTCCCCTCGGTCTCCGCACCGCCGGCAACCGCACTGCCAACTCCGGCGCGATCGCGAAACCCACAGGGACATTTAAATTTATGGGAGTAACCGAGACCTGGCGGCGACCGGCCGTCCGCGACACCGCAGTGTCCGACCACGGGTCCCCCCAACGTGACGGGTATCATCGCTAGATGAGTAGCTCACGTCACCCCATCGCGCTTCGCTTAGAGCAACAGGTAGGGGGCGCGACCCGCCTCCTCGCCACCGTCATGCTCCTCCCGCTCGTCGACGGCATCTTCGCCGCGCTCGTCCTCGCCGGCGCGCTCGACTCGCCGGCCGGCATCATCCAGACCGGCCTGCTCGTCTTCGGCGGGAGCGCCACCGTCGCCGTCATCCTCGCCGAGATGGAGCCCGACACGCGCACGCAGCTGAAAGCCGTCGCGCTCGTCGGCGTCCCGCTCGTCGTCATCGCCGCGCTCGAAGCCGCGCTCGCCCCGACCATCGAGAGCATGCTCTCGCTCGAAGTCTTCGAGCGGTTCGCCGCGCTCGTCATCCTCGCCATCGCCGCGAAGACCGCGAGCGCCCGCATCGGCGAATACCTCCCGAGTCCCGCCGTCATCGTCGGCCTCGGCTTCGTCGCCAGCGCCACCTTCGGCGGCGTCGAACTCGCCGTCCAGTACGACCCGATGCTCATGGCGCGCGCCGCCGCCGCCGCCCTCGTCGGCGTCGGCTTCGCCGCGAGCGTCGTCGTCTTCCAGCCCTACCTCTACCACCTGCTGGACATCGACCGCTTCCGCTTCGGGAGCGCCGTCGCCCTCGGCACGCTCGCGCTCTCCCTCTTCAACGTCGGCGTCCCCGAGTACGTCCCGCTCCCCGTCTTCCTCGTCGCCAGCGTCCTCGCCATCGACCCCGGGGCCGCCGAAGCCGAACTCGCCGCCGCCACCGAGGACGACCACACCGCCGCCGACACTGCGACCGCCGCCACCGACGGCGGTGCCGACCCCGATACCGACCCCGAATCCGAACCGGAGCCAGAGCCGGAACCCGACGCCGACAGCGGCTTCGACTACCCCGGCATCCGCGACGACGACGGCCGCGAACCCTGGCTCTAACCCGAGACCGAAGACCCTTCTTCCCCACACGCCACACGTAGGGTATGCCCCAGAACCGCGTCGTCGAAGGCCGCATGGTCACCCCGAAGAAACTCGCCGAACTCGTCGAAGACGGCGACGTCCTCGAAGCCGAACCCATCGAAGACACCGACCGACAGTGCCCCGACTGCGGCGGCGACGTCCTCTCCGTCGGCTACATGCCCAGCGTCACCGAGTTCGTCACCGGCTACAAATGCCAGGACTGCGGCTGGTCCGAACGCGACGCCTCGTAACGACGTAAAACTCACGAGCCACCCACCCAACCAGCCGCCCTCACTCCTCCCACTCTACACGCTCGACCGCCGCCCCGAAATCGTCAGCCACCACGTACCCCACGACGTCGCCGTCCGCCGCCCCCTCGACGTCCACCCGCTCGTACCCCTCCACCACGACATCACGCACGTTCGCGTCCAACGCTCCCTCGTCCTCTACACCCAGCCGATTTCGCCCACCCGCCTCACGCACCACGATCGGAAACTCCTGCATACCCTCTCCAACTCGCCCCGCCCCGAAATGTCCACCGCACCCCACCACATCCGCCGCCGCTCTACGCCACACTACGGCTACCCGAACCACAGTTACCCGCACCCCTCACCGCTCCCGAATCGAAACCCCTTTTAGCCGAATCACCATACGAACGAATGCACGGGGCTGTGGCCAAGCCAGGCATGGCGACTGACTCCAGAGGCCACGCGCCCGGGACGATACTCCACTGGTATACCGAGCGACGGACTGATCATCCGCTCGCGACGACGACCCTCTGGAGTTCCGAGGCGCAACCGGAGATATCAGTCGATCGGGGGTTCAAATCCCTCCGGCCCCATACTACATATAATTAAACCGGAAGCACTTGCTGGGTTCCGGTTACCTGAGGTAAAGGCAAACAGCGATAGCGTTATTCCGGGGTGGTCGGCGTGAGTTCGGACTCTCACGCCGTCGACGCCGCACGTGAGGCGATCGACAAGCGCGTCGGAGCGCCGCCGCGTCTGGTCCTTCCAGAGAAGTTCGAGTTCTCCAGCTCGTGGCGTCGCGCTCAGGTCGCGCCGCACGAGGTCGGGCCGTCGAGGGACGCGGCGCACTTCGACGTCGTGCTCGGCTACGAGGATGGCGACGACCTCGGCGACCACCATCGCGTTCTCTTCGCGATCGAGAACGGAGCGCTCCGAGCGGAGTGCTCGTGCAAGGCGTGGACGTACCGGGACTGGTGCGCGCACGTCGCGCTCCTCTACTGGAAGTGGAGAGCGCTGAACGAAATCGGCGTGACGAACCTCGACACTGACGAGACGCATCACTCGCGACCGTACTGGCTGTTCGTCCCCGCCGAGGGCGAGGAGGAGCCGCTATGATGGACGCCGCCGGACCCCGTTTCGTCTGTTTCGGGTGGAGTAACACAGAAAACGACGCTGTAACACAGTCAAAAATGCTGAATACGACCGCTTCAAGCCTCAAGCCGGCGCATCGAACCCGTGTATCACCACCCGTGTCCCACCGCTGCGAGAGTATATTGTGTGTGGGGGCGCGCCGCCGGACGCGCGGTTATTGTGGCGGCGCGTGCGCTGCTGCGCGCAGAGACGCTGAAGCGGTCGTCGGGGGTGTCGGGGAATGGTGAACGTCCGCATCAACGACGAGGAGCTGCAGTCGTTCCTCGACGACGTCGACAACCAGTCTGAGGCGGTGCGTGACGGCCTTCGTCTGCTGATGAACCAGCAGGCGGGCCGAAAGTTCCCGGAACTGAACGACAAGCAGACGCGGGCGTACCAGTGGATTCTGGAGGCGGCGGGAACGTCGGGCGTCGTGTCGGCCGAGGAGGTCGTGACGGTGCTGGCCCAAGAGTTCTCGCGGGGGAAGCAGCTGGTGAAAATGACGATCCTCGACCCGCTGAAGCACGAGGGGTACATCGAGGTGGAGTGGGGGCGGATTCGGCCACAGCCGCCGGGCGAGATGGAGTCGTCGGGCGGCTCGTCGACGTCGTCGAGTGACGGCCTTGAGGACGACGCGCCGACGGTGGAGGACGAGTGGGCGCGCCAGGAGGCGGCGACGGTCGTCGGGGGCGAGTCGGATGACTGAGTATCCGGTGTCGGAGAGGCCGCCGCACATTGACGTCGCGATGGCGGACTACGACCTCGACGTCTACGTCGACGGCGAGCGGCTCGACTTCGCGGACGGGTTCACGTCGGCGGCAGAGCTCGACTACCACGGCTTCCGCGGCGAGGGAGAGAGTCTCGTCGTCTGGGTCTCGTGGGACGGCGGACTGTCGGTGGGTGCGGAGCACTTCGACCGCCGGGGAGACGGCACTCGGTACGTCTCAGTGTTCGAGTGTGAGCGGACGTCGACGACGTCCTCGGCGGTGACGTTCGAACCGAAAGCCCAACTCTACGACTTCGTCGTGGAGCTCCGGAAGGTGGTCAGCGAATGAGCGGTATCGAACGCAAGTCCGTCCCCGAGGAAATCCTCGACGCGACGTGTGGCGGCCGGAGCATCTGGCTGCCCGGTCAGAAGGAGCGTGACGATACGCTGTACGTCGACGATCGAGAAGAGAATGCGGGATTCGTTGATGAAGCACTCCCCGAAGAACAACGACCGAATAACCCGAACTACACGGTCGCGCCGGATTCTGTAGAGGATTTCCGAGACCTTCCATATGCCGACGCGTCCTTTGACCTCGTGGTATTTGACCCGCCGCACATCATTCGCTCGGACGGTATGGAGACGCTTACGGGCGTGATGACGAAGAAATACGGCTGCTTGCATGCCGAGACCTGGCAGGATGATCTTCGCCGTGGCTTTCGGGAGCTGTTCCGCGTACTCGCTCCGGGTGGTACGCTTGTCTTCAAGTTCGCCGACATGGATACGGATTTCTCGACTGTGCTCAATCTGTCGTCGCGTTCCCCGCTGTTTGGCACGACGACGAGTAGGCGGGAGAATCACTGTACGAAGTGGTTTGTCTTCTACAAGCAGCGTGAAGTGCGTCCGGACACCGAACGGGGGCGGTCGCAGTGACTCGTCTCGACTGGCCGGACGGCTTCGAACGGACGGCGAGTGAAGCGCGATCTCCGAACCGGAGCTACGACGTCTCGCTCGCGAAAGCGTTCGACGACTTGGAGCGTGAGCTTGTTCGTCTCGACGTCGACGACTACCGCTACTCGTTCGACGCCGAACAACGGCAGCGTGATGGACGGCCGTACAGCCGAGCGAGCCCGGACGACCCCGGTTTCGTTCTCAGGTGGACGATGGAGGGAGACCAATACGCTGTCGCCTGCGACGCGTACAGCCGCCTCCGCGACAACGTCCGCACTGTCTATCACTACGTCTCCGAGAAGCGAATGATGGGGTCGCGTCCCGTGAAGACTGGCGGGAGCGAGTTCGCGAACGCCCGTCTCCCACCAGGAGACGAGGACGCCGTAGACGGGACTGTCGTCGCGCACTCACGGCCGCCGCACGAGGTACTCGGCGTCGACGCCGACGCCCCCGAGAACGTCGTGAAGGCCGCCTACCGTGCTCTCACGAAAGAGCATCATCCGGACCACGGCGGCAGCAACGAGAAGCAGGCAGAGCTGAACGCGGCCCGGGAGGCGATGCTCGATGAGTAAGTCGCGTCAGCCGACGCTGTCGGAGCTGGCGACCGACGAGCCGGAAATCGGTGTCTCCATTGACGTCGAGGCAAGCTACGCCCACGTTCGGTATGCAGCGCTCGACGAGCCGGGCGTGATCTGGTTCGACCCACGCGACGGTCGCGAGTATCTCGCCGTCAACATCGACCCAGAGCGAAGCGAGCTCTCCGTCGACGAGCGGGTCGTGACGAGTGTGCGGCTCCGCGCGAAGCACGGGAGAGGCCCGGAAGTCGACCCGGATGGCGAGTGGGTGGCGCGAGTCGGCTACGCGACGCTCGAAGAGTACGAACGCACCGGTTTGGAGACTGGAACCGGGATTCGGAAGAAGAACGTCGAAGCGTCGGAAGTCTTCGAGGGCGTTCATTCGGCGCGTGAGTGGTGTCGTGAGACCGTGCCGGCGTACGCGACGGCAGAGTACCGTGATGCTGTCGCGGCGCGCGTCGAGGGGGTGTCGGCCGGTGAGTGAGTCCGGGCGCGAGGAACTCGGCTGGGTCGGGTTCTATCGAGTTATGCGAAACCGCGGCTGCAGCCGCATCGGGGCCGGAATAGCTCCGTTCGTCGCTATCGTGGATGTGGCGAATGGGACGAACCACTTCGACCGGCTATACGGTGTCGAGGAGGTGTCGGTCGATGAGTGAGGGTCGCCAGTCGCTCGACGACCTCCGCGACGCGGGAGTGCCGCGTGGCGAGGGTGAGTCGTGGGCCGAGATCGTGGAACGTCGAGAGCGTGAGAACTCCCGAATCTCGAACGGCGAGCGGATGTTCTTGGCCGGGGTGTTCTTCTGGAGCGTGGTCTGCCTCGCCTCCGGCTACGGACTCGGCGGTCTCGTGGGCGTCGGAGTAGTCGTGACCTCGCTCGGCTTCGGGTTCGTGTTGGGTGCGTTCGCGGCTGAGGGGTGGTCGGCGTGATTTCGTGGCTACGTCGACGGCGTCGCGCGGAGTGCCTCGGGACGACGTTCTCGGATGTCGTCACGGGCGGGAACGTCTACTACTGGCACGACCCGGAGACGGGCCGTATGTGGATGGCGAAGTCTCGATACGCGAGATTCGCCGTGGAAGCACGGGAGGACGTCGAGGACGTTCGTCGCCGAATCGAACGCTTCGGGGTGAGCCGATGACGGCTCGCCGCTACGAGACGCCGTCGGGACATCACCGTGTCGTGCTGACGGCGTGTCCCGCTCGTGACTGCGGCGTTGACCTCTCGGGCGCGACGAAGGCGTCGGCGCATATCGCGACGCACGACCCGGAGGACTTCGGACTCTCGCCGCTCCGCGACGACCTCGTCGACGACGTCGAACCATCCCCGGATGCGGTCGACGTCGAGGACGGAACGCAGCTCTCCCTCAACGAGGTGGGCGTCTGATGGGGACCGACCGCTACGTCTTCGGGTACATCCCGTTCGGAGAGGACCACGAGAGGCCGCTCGGCCGGATTCTCGCCGCCTACTACCGCGTCATTCGGGGGTTCGTCTTCGCAGGAGTGCTCTTCGCGATAGCCTACTGGGGGCACTTCGGCGATATTGACTCAGTCCTTCACTTCCTCGTGTTCGTCTCGCTGGCGGCGCACAGGATGGAGGGGTCGACGCTTCAGCAGAAGCGGCGCATCGCCGACTACGTCGAGAGCCGGCTCGGAGAGAATACAGATGAGTAGGGAGCGTCCGACTCTACGGGAAGAGTCGGACAGATTCCGCTCCGACGACGGTTGATTCGGGGCGGGTCCAGGCGCAAAGTGCGAGAAACTGACCGGGATACGCGGAAGGCGGACACACGAACGATGAACCTCGAACAACACGACACGCGAGACGACATGAAGGTATGGCTGAGTATCGGCGAGGTCGAGGAACTCCTCGACGCAGCGGACTCCCAACAGAAACGCATCGCGCTCTCACTCGGAGCGCACTGCGGACTCCGCTCTCACGAGGTGCTCGACGTCGCTCCCGAACACGTCGTCGACACCGACGCCGGGCCGATGTTGAGAGTGTGGCACGGGAAGGGCGACAAGTACCGCGAGACGCCCATCCCGCGCGACCTCTTCACGACGGTCCGGACGCTCGACGAGTTCCGCGACGCACCGAGCAGCGACTCCCTTCTGAACATCACGTCGACGCGGTCGCTTCGGCGCTGGGTGGAGTCGACCGCGGAGCAGCTCGCCGACGACACTGGCGAGCGCGGATGGCGGTATCTCTCTTTCCACGATCTCCGTCGAACCTGGGCGACGAACCTCCGGTCGGCTGACGTCGACGCGATGCTCGTCTGTGACTGGGGAGGATGGAACGACCTGGAGACGTTCCTCGACCACTACAAGGGGAAACACTCCCCGGACGCGCAGAAGCGAGAACGTGGGAAAGCGGACTGGCTGTAGCGCTCTGCGCGTCATACCGACTCTGAGCAATCCAGAGAAGATATTCGTCTACTTGAGGAGTAGAATTATAGGCACATGGACGGAGAGAACCAATAGTTAATGTCGGATGAACTGGAGGGTGACGATCCAGATGTAGGCCTCTATAAGCACGGCGTAGGAGAATTGCAGGATACACTCCAGAATATTCTTGCTTCGCATACTCAACTGAATCAGCGAGCCATTGATTTAGTGAAAATTGACCTACTGTCTGCAAGTGTGGTTCTAACCGGCGTTTCACTGAGCAAGATACATGCTTCACTTCTGCTGCTTGCGGGGTTTTTCTCGTTTGGCTATTCTATCTGGTCCTGTGCTAAGGTATACCACCCGAGGGAGTTCAAACGAGGTCTTTCGGAAAATGCAGCGAGAAAGATCGACCAAGATATCCGGGATGGAATGTCACCAAAGACATACTACCGGAGAGTTTATTTCTCATATCTGGATCCAATTGAAGAAGGACGTGAAGCGGTTGAACGAGAGAAAAATGACTTCCAAAACGGTCTTTGGGCATCAATTACTGCAATTATGTTCTTCGCTGGAGTTGGGTTTGAACAGGTCGGATTCAGACTACCAATCCTGGTAGAAGTCGCGTTATTAGTAGTAATACCAACGGTTGCTTTCTGGGGAAAAGATAATGTTAGTGGGGGTGAAAATTTGGATGATGTCAAGTGAGAGTGGGGACGACGAGTCTGAGGAGAAAGACACCGAACCCAAAACGTATGAAATGGTCGCTCTCTCGGATTCCAAGGACGAAGAAGAAGAAGATACCGACTGACAACTCAAGAAATTCGGTGACCGACTAGAGCAATCAGTCGGCGGTAGCGCGGCCGCGGTAGTCTTCTTCGAAGACGAGCTGTGCGGCGGCCTGTTGGACGGCGTCGCTATCGCGGAGGTCGGGGACTTCGCCGTCGTCGACGAGGCGGACGAGGTACTCGCCACGTGCGAGCCGGTCGACGACGACTGACTGGCTGAAGTCGTCGGGGAAGTCGTCGTCGATGACGCCGTCGCGTCGAAGGTGGTCCTTCGGGATCGTGACCATCCCGGACGAGCCGCGCACGGTGAGTTGCTGCATGAATGCGTGTTGTCCGCTCTGGTAGTTAAGAGTACAGCGAGGGGCCATTTGGTTGCTACTCGATGTACATCTGGTTGCAGTAGAAGTGTAGTTTTGCGGAGGTACTAGTTCGTAGGGGGTCGTGGTGGGGTATCCGCCGCCGAATCGGCGGAAATGTACCCCATGGCTTACGCAGCAGGGGAGTCGGTGGAAACCGCCGACTCGCACGGCAGTTCAGAAGCATTGAGCGAGAGCGTCGTTGACCGCAGCATCGCGGCCGTCGTTGAGCTTCGAGATATCGCCCGTCTGGATGATGGCGTGCGCCGGCTCGTCGGGGGCTCGGCGTGACCGACCATATCGACGTCCAACAGCGCGTGAGCGAGCGTGCTGTGAAGCGGGCGAGTGAGAAGGTCGCGGCGGAGCTCGCGGCGGAGGAGGACGCGTGAATGGCCGCAAAGTCTCGTCCGCATCAGCGTGCAGGCTTCATCCGCCAGTACGGCCGGGTGAAGGGCCGTCTGAAGGCACACGTATCCCGTCTGAAGGAGCGTGTCGGCCGTGACTGACGGCGAGGTCTCGATTCGCGAGAACGGTCAGGTAACGGTCCTCGAGACGGACGCAGTCGACGCGCCGATTCGCGTCGAACTCGACACGGACGTGCCGGAGGTGTTCGTGCCGGCGGACACGAGAGTGTCCTACACGGGAGACGCCGAGGTCGCGACGGATGGTGGCGAGTTCGCGTCCGGACGAGCACGCGTCATCCAGTCGCGTGGGTGGACGCTCGACGAGGACGTCGCGAACATCCTCGGTCTCGCCTCGATCGTCGCGGTTGCATCGGGCGGCTACCTGTGGGGCGGGACGTCTCAGCTCCTTGCCGGTGTTCTCCTCGTCGTACTCGGCGCGGGTGCGGCATACGTCGCGGCGAGATCGAAGTGGAGCGGGACGCGGGAGGTGGAGCCGGATGGTGAGTGACGACGCTCGCCTCATCTCGGTCTCGGTCCTCCTCGGGTTCCTCTCTGTGTCGCTGACGCTTGCGTATCTCTTCGGTTCGGGACTCTTCGTGCTCGTTCCGGCGCTGGTTCTGCCAGCGTTCTTCGCGTACGCCGCGAATCTCGGCGTGCTCGTCGGTGACGTCGAAACAACTCCCGCCAGCAGCGGCGGCGAACCAATCACGGAAACCAACTAATGACGAAACAGAACAACTCTCGACTTCGGCGGCTCCTCCCGGTTCTCGGCATTCTCACAATTCTGATGGTGAGTGGTGTCGGGTCGGCGGCCGCGATGAACGCACCGCAGCAGAACAGCGCAATCAACTATTCGGAGGGGCCGAATCCGTACGTCCACGAGGACCAGCTCACCATCAACAAGCACTCGATGGGAAGCATGGACGTGCTCCAGTATTACGGCGACAACGGGAACGTGAAGTCGCTCCCGGCGACACTGAACCAGAGTCGTCACGAATCCTTTGCGGTCCGGTACGACCGCATCAACGCGAGCGCGTACGGCGTGTTCCCGCGGAACTCGAACGCGTCGGCGATTGACGCGAGCGAGTGGGCGTCGAACTCGCCGATGACGGTCTCGCAGACGAACGGGGCGACGGCGTCGGGTGTCGACTCGATTCAGTTCGAGTCGTCGGGGACGTCCTCAACGACGACGGCGACGGCGACCTACGATAACTTCAGTGCGCTTGGTGACGCGCAGAAGCGCGTCATCTACGTCACGTACAACGTAGATTCGGCGTCGGCGGGCTCGGACATCGTGCTTCGCGTGAACGCGAAGTCGGGCGCGCACAAGGATGTCTCCCTCGCGAACACGACGGGTGACGGCTACGTGAAGCAGGTGAAGCTGAACTCGGTGACGACGCAGGGGACTGGGTCGTTCGACTACATCGAGAATCTCTCTGTCCGCGTGAGCGGTGCTGACGCGACGGGGACGATCACGGGTCTCGATGCGGAGAAGAAGACGAAGACGGTGCTCGGGAAGCACTGGAACGCGACGTCGGAGCAGTCGGAGGAGTTCTACAACGTCTCGGATGGCGGCTACCAGGACCTTACGTCGCTCTCGACGATGGGTGACGCGTTCAGTAGCGCGGAGCTCCACAAGCTCCACGTCTTCGACGTCCGTTACGAAGCGTCGCAGCTCGACGCGTCGGACGTGAACGTGACGTGGTCCGATGCGAGTTCGTATCCGAACTACGCGAAGCTCCTCGACGACTACAACCGAATCCGCGTGCCGTCGGCGATCGCGCTCGACCACCAGGGCCTCTCCTTGATGGCGAACCAGCGCTACGTCTCCGACCGCTACCTCACGGTTCAGTACGCCTCTAACACGGGCTCGTCGGACTGGGAGAACATCTCGTCGTGGAACTCCCTCTCCGGGAAGTACACGGGGATGGGCGACAAGCACGTGCTCATCTCGGCCGTGCAGGCTGGGTCGAACATCGTCTGGCACGGGAAGATCAAGCTCACCCAGGACCAGGTGTCGGCCGCGCAGGATATCCCGCAGAACACCGGCGGCGGTGGGTCGAGTGGCCCCGTCTCCTCGGGTAGCGGGAACATCCTAATGGAGATTGTCGGCGGTCTCGGCGCGTTCGTGTCCGGGCTCTGGCTCTGGTTGAAGCGCACGGCGACGGGGGCGTGATCCTTCGTGACCAGAAGCATCAGTGACCAGATCGAGACGCTGAACGATATGGCGTCGATCGAGAGCGGGTCGCTGACGAACCTCGTCGCGAAGGACTTCCTCCTGCCAGTGACGACGCTCTTCGCGTCGATTTCGCTCCTCATCAGCTCCATCTTCGATATCCCCGTGCAGGTGTTCGGGGCGTTCGCAGATGGTGTGAGTCACTTCGTGGGGACCATCTTCAGCGGAGCGGCGGAGATGCTCGGTGTCGGTGCGTCGGTGTCTGCGAACAGCGTACAGTCGGGTCCGTGGGCGCAGTTCGGGCCATTGACGTTCGCGGTGATGATCGTGGCAATCATCGCGGGCCTGTATGTCATCGCGTGGTATCGGAACCTCGAAACCACGGGGAATCTCGTCGCGTTCATCCCGTTCGACGTTCCCCTCGTTGGAAGCGAGGGTGAGGAGGAGTGAGGGGCTCAGACGGTCCCTATCTCGGAGGTCGGTGACGTGAGCGCTCGTTACCAGTGCTGGTGCCTGGGGGTAACGCGGCATGGGTAGCGACTCGCTCATGGATTCGGTCACGGGGAGGCATCCATGAAACTACCCGCTGAATCTCCGGGTAGCGACTCGCTCATGGACTCCGTCACGGACACGAACGCGAAGGGATACATCACGGGCATCCGCTACGATCGGTTAGTTGCGATTCTCGTCGGCCTCGTGTCGTCGATGTTCGCTGGCGGGCTCGCGGTGTTCATCTCGCGCGTCATGCACGCGCTCTTCATTGACTCTCTCCAGGGCGTTGCGAACTGGAGCGGTGAGATGGTGAGTCGGCTGACTAACGCTCCGTCGTGGATTGTGTCGGCGATGTGGGCCGGCATTGAGGGATTCATCAGTCAGTTCGGCCCACTGGCGTTCGGTGTCGGCATCGGGATTGCCGTCTTGATGCTCGTCATCGTCGGCTGGGAGGTGACGCAAGCGTGAGTCTCCCGTTTCTCGACAGTGGCGAATCGACAGACACGACGTCGAGCGACAGCTCCACAGGTTCGAACTCCGGATCGTCACTCGGGAGTTCTGTCACGCGGTTTGTACAGAACCCGAAGGCGTGGGTGTTCGCTCGCATCAGTGAGTACATTATCGCGCTCGCGTTCGGCGTCGTGGTCGGAGTGAATCACCTCGTGACGTCGACGTGGTCGACGCTCACGTGGGTGTTCACTGAGGCAGCTGATGCAGTGTTCAGCCCGCTCGGGGCGTTTGGAGCCGGCCTACTGTCGCTGGCGTCGGCGGCGGCGCGAGGTGTGTGGACGACAGCGCTCGACGCAGGGCCGCTCGCGATCGTCGTGTTGGTCGTGCTCTGGGTCGGGTTGATGGTGGTACTGTATCGGACGATTAGCGCGATTAGCGCGGATATTCCGGTGCTGTCGGCTATTCGCGCGTTCATCAGGGGTTAACAGACATGATGACACTACGTGAGGCGTTCCACCATCCGGTGACAGGGATTCTGTCGATTGGTGGGACACTGGTGACGTTCGCCGTGCTCGCGAGCGGCTCGCTCTATCGAGTGAGCGCTATGCTCGCGTTCACGTTCGGAGACAAGATTCCGGCGCTGCCGGTGCATACGCTCGAACTCGCTGCGTTCGGGTTCGGCGGCATCTACCTGTCGTACAAGCTCTGGCGCTTGTGGCAGCGTTTCGAGAGGACGGCGGGGCTCGACACCGATGACTGAGCGAGTTGCACGCATCGCTGTCGTGGCTGTCCTCCTGGTGGGCCTTCTCGGCCCGGGCCTCGCGATGGCTTCGGGCGGAGGGGCGAGCCCAGACAGTCACGGCTACACGCTGCAGCAGCTCCGGACGCACGGGACGCAACCGAGTGGTCGTGCGCCGTCGACGCGCTGGGTGAGTGATTACGCGAGCGTCTGGATCGACCGGCAGCCGGTGAATCCGTTGAAGCATTCGTCGTCGAATCAGTATCAGGCGGCGGAACTCCTGCAGCGTGACGACCTCGTGAAGGGGAATACGCTCCGCGTTCACTACAGCGGTCCGCGGAACGGTGGGAAGGCCGACCTGAAGTTCCACATCGTGACGTGGGAGCCGGGTGAGACGACAGTACAGACGGCGAACGGGACGGCGACGAAGGCGGTGCCAGTGAACGTGTCGGAGTCGACAGAGACGGTGACGTTCACGGGGAGTGGGGGCGTGAAGGAACTCTCGCTGCCAGCGTCGTACGAGTCGACGAAGCAGATGACGATGTGGCTGGAGCGCTCGCCGGATTCGGCCCGCTGGGTCTACGCGCATCACTCGTCGGCGGGGAGTCAGCCGGTATCGATTGAGACGAGCGCGGACCTCTTCGGGTGGATCGCGAAGCACATCCTCCTGTGGTCTGTCGTCGCGATACTTGCGCTCGGGGCACTCGCTCGGTACCTCCTGAAGCACGGGCTCGCGAGCCCGCAGTGGGGGTACTTCCCGTACGCACTCTTCGGCGGGCTCGGTGGCTTCGTCATCGTGTGGACGTCGTGGTCGGGCCTCGCGTCGCTCTGGCAGAGTGCGCCGTGGGTGGTCGTCTGGCTCATCGGTTTCGTCGGCTTCGTGCAGCAAATCGAAGGCTACGACGACGCCCTCGAGACGTGGGATTTCGTGCAGAGACGGCTCACGGACGCCGTGAGTCCGACTGGCGAGGAGATCCGGAACTCGCACGGCTTCAGCCGGAAGACGCACTCGGTGAAGCGCACGGATGACGGGCCGATTATCGTGCCGCCGGGCTGGTCGAAGTTCCTGGCGCGCGTCTTCGGCGGTGCGGCGTTCGTCGAGAACTTCGACGAGGTCCGGACGACGCTCGACGGCGACCCGGACTCAGACGCGGACAAGGAGGTCATCATCGACGAGGACGCCGAGCACGTCCTCGACTACACGCCGGAGCACTGGGGCTGGAAGGGCTGTACAAGCCTGCGCCCGGTGACGGATGGCTCCGAGGGCGACAACCTCCCGGCCTCCCAAGATCGTGCGCTCGACCTATCGAAGGTCGGGGTAACGGTGTTCACAGCGGTCGCAGGTGGCGTGCTGCAGGCGTTCGCGATGGGGCTCAGCTGGCTGACGGTGCTTGCTGTCCTCGTCGGTGTCCTCGTCGTGCAGGCGGAAGCGAAGGACGGACATGCACGTATCGTGCCGGCTGACGTCCACAAACGCGCGGCGATGGAGACGGCACTGACGGCCGCAGACGGCTACGAGCGCGCGGAGACGTTCGACGAACAGCAGAAGGCCCGCATCCGCGACCGGAAGAACCCGACGCGGGAGGCGTTCGGTCTGATGGACTCGTTCAACGTGGAGCTCGGCGGGTTCATGAACGAGATGTGGGGCGAAGGCGGCGACTCGGAGCGCCGTCGTGACCGCCAGGATGACGAGGAGGTGCCGGCCGGTGACTGATCGTCCCCGCTACCAGGGGCGGTACGACGACGAGTCTCCGGCCGGCTACCGACACATGGAGCATCGGCCGGCGCTCGACGAGCTGAAGCGCGACCATCTCGACCTCCTCTCGGAGACCCGCCGGGGGTTCTACGACCGGCGTGAGGTCGTGATGTGGTTGGAGCGCGTGAGCGTGCGGACGTTCGGCCTGCTCCCGTCGGGGTTCTTCGAGTGGATCGGCGGCTCGCCCTCGCTGACGGCGATCTTCATCAACGACGCGGAGCGTCGGAACGCGATGGTGCAAACGGACGAACCGTTCCCCGAGGAGAACGCGCGAGCGCTCCGCGACTGGTTCGTCGAGTCGTGGATCGACCCGGCGTGCGCGGACGCGTTCCGGTATCTCGCGGAAGACGCGACCGAGTACAACGCCGAGGACGCAGAGGCTCCGGACCCGGACGAGCAGGGTGCGGTGGCGATGCGGCCGGTGCTTGCGGACTTCGAGGACCAACAGACGGCGGCGCTCCGTGACCTCCTCGATGGCGAGATGTCGTCACAGGACGTCGTGTCGTGGGTTGCGGAGACTCGGGAGGCGACGGACCGTCTGCTGCCACGCGAGTACCTGACGGTCTGCCGGCGTCATCCGACGCTGTCGACGGCGCTGGGTGGTGGGCGCGAGTGGTTCCACCTGCGCGCGCAGCTTGCTGTCTCGGGCGTCTCGGTCGGCGAGGCAAAGTTCCCGAGTCTGCTGCGGCTGATGAACGAGGCGACACGGGAGGTCGCACAGCTCTCGAACGAAGGGGTAGAACTGGCGGAGACCCCCGACCAAACTCCGCTCTCTTGGAACTGATGAGTACGTACTCCATGAACGCGAAGGCGGCGTCGGTGAGCGAGCTGCGAGAGCAGATCGCGGAGACGTTCGCCTCGCATACGACTTCGGCACAGGCTACCGGCGACTTCGGGAACGGCCGGCACAACGATGGCGAGAACATCTACAAGGACTTCTCGCTGCCGCCGCTCCACCGCTATCTCCACAAGGCGGAGAAGCATGGGAAGGCGGTTGCGACGCATCCGGGGTCGTTCGTGAACGCGGTGACGCACGTGACGGGCCGCGATCTCGACTACCTCGGCTACGTGGCCGACGACGTTGAGTATCGGCCGGAGGACCCGGACCCGCATCCGGCGTTCGAGGACGAGCCGCGACTCCGCGGGAAGCTCTTGGAGTGGCTCGCGGCGGACGATCGCCGCTGGGGGTCGCTCTCGGATTCCGGGACGGACCTACAGATGCACGGCGAGCCCGGCTCGGGGAAGTCGACGTTCGGACAGTTCCTCGCGACGATTCTGACGCAGGCGAACAACGAAACGGTGCTGTGGGCAGACACGATGGACGAGTCCGGTGTGAGTGAGCGGACGGAGTGGCTGTCGCTCGCGCCGTGGATCACTGTCGCGCTCCCGGACGGGCTGCCTGTGGAGGTTCGGGTGACGCCGACGGACCCGAGTCTCTCGCCGTTCACGATCGACCTCACGGACCTCGTTCGCGACGTCGTGCGCTACAAGAGCCCACGCGACCTGAACAAGAAGCTCACACCGGGCCAGATCTACGTCGTCTACCCGGACCCGCTATTCCGCGGCTGCAACGAGGTCTCCCGCTTCGACTACCACGCGCCGGGCGACGTGACGCCGGACGGCGAGGACGGGCCGAACTCCTCGACACCGGTAAATCAGTGGTGGTTCGCGTACATGGCGGCACGAATCACGCACAACGACTTCGTCCACTTCACGAGTCTCCTCCTCGACGAGGCGGGGAATCTGTTGGACCCGGACGCGGAGAAGGACGATCATCAGTCCTACCAGAAGGTGAAGTGGTTCGCGGAGAAGTTCGCGGACGCGCGGAAGAACGGCGTGACGGTCGTGACGATGACGCACGCGCTCAGTGAGCTGCATCCGAAGTACCGGAAGAAGCAGCGGTGGTGGGCGACGCTCGCGGGGAACTCGCCGCCGGTCGGGAAGAAGCTCCCGGGCGAGAAGCGCTGTCCCTTGGAGACAGACTTGACGTCGCGGATGCCGACGGGGCAGGGCGTCGTCTGGTCGACGAACAAGTTCGCGCCAATTGCGTGGCCGAACATGAAGTCTCGGCGGCGGGTGGATGCGAAGTTCGAGCTTGTCTTCCCGACGGTGAGCCGGAATAGCGTCCACCTGAGTTCGGAGTCGGAGGTGAGTGCGTAAATGCGCTCGAAAAAGAAAAGAAGACGCGTCGAGGTGTACGAATTCACCGTTTTCTACTTGCGGCGGCAGCGGCGGCGGTCGCGCTCGCCGATCTTCACGGCTCCACGCACGCGCGATATAGAATCGACTGGGACGACCCCCCGGGGGGTGTCTGAATGAAGTCGCGCGCACGGGTGTTGTTCGTGCTCGCGCTCGTCGCGATGAGCGCGATCGGGACGCCCGCGATGGCGTCAAGTTCGCCGACGAATACGGTGTCGTGGAACGGCACGGTCCATCTCCAGGGCTCGCCAGCGAGTGACGGCACGCAGTACACGTACTCACTGCGGTCGGCGGATAACGTCTCGGACTTCCACGTGAACGTAACCGGGAACCGTCAGACACAACGCGACCACGAGACGGCGATGCTCGGCAACGACGACTCGATGCCGCTCTCGGTGTCGGGGAACGCGCCGATACAGACTCCGCAGGTGGCGCTGACGGGTGTCGAGACAACGTCGAGCGGGTCGTGGAGTGGGACGGCATCCCCGAGTGCGTCGACGACGAAGACGGTCGGCGGCAACGCCAACGCGACAGACGAATCCGTGACGTGGACGGGCCAGCGGTCGACGTCGTCGGCGTCGAAGTCGGCTTCGGTTGTCTCAACGGGCTCAACGTCCTGGACGCTCGGCGGCAACCAGCAACCTGAGAACGGAGAAGTGAGGTTCACAGGTTCGTCAACCACGGGCGCGTCACGGTCGACGAGCGGAACCGGCGATGGGAGCGTGACCATCCAAGGCGACGCGGAGACTGCCTCGTCGAGCGTCACACTCGCTCCACGGACCGCAGTCGGAGCGACCGATTCGAGGAGTGGAACCCTTAACTCTGACACATCATTTGCAGTGTCAGTTGAGGGTAACCTTGCTCCGGTTGGTCCGGACGGGTCCAATAACCCCACAGTCGAGGTTACAGGACAGCTTGCCACAAACTACTTCGGTTCATCTACTGATCAAAGAGCGACAGACACGAATCCATTATCCACAGTGAGTAAAGTTGAGGCGTGTTGGCACAATAATTACAACTACCAAACAAATAATATTGAAGTCTATGCAGACGGTGTGGAGATTGCGAACTCGTCGACCTCTATGTCGGGGAGCGGAGAGACTGAATGTAAAATCATAGACACTGACGACACAACAGGAGTTAGCAACCTCACTGTGCGCACTCCGGGTTCATACATCTACGCTGATGGGATGACGCAATACTCTATGTCTCCTACAGATGTGAGTGTCTCGTCGGGCGGTCAAACTCTCTCGTTTAGTTCTCTATCCGACGGAGAAGCACAGACGCAGTCGCTCGACCTCGTAGATGGACAACAGGATGTGAGTTTCTCGTGGAATCGTGGCGAGCTTGCCTACGAGATGCGATGGTCGCCGCGGACACAGACGGAGGGCGCGTCCCTCTCAGTGGACGGGGAGACGGTGTCGCAGTCGGGACAGCTCTCCTCGTCGACGACGCGGTCACTCTCCTCGCTCTCTGAGGGCTCGCACTCCGTGACGACGTCGTCGTCGACCGGACCGAAGCCGAGTTGGACCATCGACTACGACGAGACCCTTCACACGCACAACCCGAGCGTGACGGTTGGTGGGTCGACCGCCAGCTACTCGGGTGTGCTGGGACCGGGAGAAACGGCGACGCGAACGCTTTCCGGGCTCTCGGCGGGGAGCAACACACTTGACTGGGGGCTCGGAAGTGGCGCGCCGTACGACGCAGACGTATCGGCGACGGAGATCACGCAGACTGAGAACCCGTCACTGTCAGTGGACGGCACGACGGTTGCCAGCTACAACGGTATCCTCGCCCCCGGCGAGAACGTGACGCGGTCATTCTCCGGCCTCTCGACGGGGTCGCACTCGGTCTCGACCTCGGCGAGCGGTGGCGTCGATTACGTAGCATCGTGGACGGAGCACACGGTGACAGACTCCCCATCGGTCGACGTCGACGGTGACGGTGTCGGCGACGTCTCCTACTCCGGCACGCTGTCGGACGGTGAGACCATCACTAAGTCGGTCCCCGAGCTGTCTCGCTCCTCGACGACCGCGGACGTGTCGGCGTCGTCGGGCTCGACGGTCGCGCTCAACGTCTCCTACACGGAGGTGACTGACACGCCGAGTGGGACGGTCGAGGTGAACGGCCATAATGCGTCGTTCACGACTCTATCGGATGGGCAGACGCAGTCGCTATCGGTTGACCCGGCGTGGCTGTCGACGGGGACGAACCGAGTGAACGTCTCGCTCGACACGAGTACGCTGTCGGCGGATGCGCCGAGTCCGGCAGTTGGCTTCGACTACTCGCATTCGGCTATTGACGACCAAGTGGTGCAGTACACGGGCCAGCAGTGGTCAGAGTCGTACAACGTGACGAAGACGTTCGGGACGGCGCAGCAGAGCGCGAACCTCACGATTCCGTTCGCCGGCGACGTTGTAGGCATGCGGCGGCTCCAATCGCGCTCTGACGGGAACTCCTACTCGTCGATGTCGTCGTCGTCGAGTTACGAGCTGCACAACACGACGCTGCAGGTGGATCTCGGCGACGTGCAGGAGAACGAGACGGTGAACGTCGTCGCGAACGGCTCGAAGGTGCGCGTGAACAACGGGAGCATCCAGGTGCTTCATCCGTCGCCGGTCGGCCAGCAGTTACACACAGAGTTCCGCGTTGAGTCGCGCTCGCCGGGGTTCTACATCGACGTGTCGGGGACGCCGCGCGGCGGCTACCTCCATCAGTTCTCGGCGGAGTCGTGGAAGAATCCGGCGGAGTACTCGCGCTTCGCGAGCGCGGGGTCATCGCAGAAACTCTACCTGCCGAATGCGCCGGCGGGCGCGACGGCGAACGTTTCGACGACGAACGTGATGGTTGACCCGGAGCGCGAGGTCGACGTACAGGTTGTCGAGGGCGGCTCGACGCCGATCTTGAACGTGACGCAGGGGCCGAGTGGCCCGGGGAAGGTGACGTACACGCTGACGAACGCGGAGTCCGGGACGGACTACTGGCTCTACAGTCGCGCGAAGCAGCTCATCCGCGACCAGGCGACGGCGGCGTCGACGGTCGCGCTCCACGCGAGTAATGGGCCGGACCTTCTCGAAATCAAGCCGGCTCCGGAGAACTCGTCGGGGCCGTCGAGCACCGGCGGGTCGACTCTGGGGAGCGGGGTGACAGGGCCGATCTCCGATGGTGGTGGGCCGCTGTCGAGTCCGGTGTTCGTCATCGGTGTGGGCTTCCTCGCGCTCGCGCTGGTATACGTGGCGCTGCGGCAGACGCACGCGAAGCGTCGGACGGTCTGGCTAGGGACGGGCGGCGCGGCGGTCGTCTACGTCGCGGTCGTCGCCATCATGGTCGCGCCGGGCGCGCTCCTGCAGCCGATAGGGCAGAACATCGGGAAGATCGCGCCGATTGTCGCGCTCGCGCTCGTCGCGGGCGGGCTCTACTTCGTCTACCAGAAGTGGGTGAAGGGCTCCGGACCGCGGCCAATCGTCGTTCGGGGTGGGAAGTGATGCTGCGGCGCATCGTTTCGCTCCTCGCGAAGGGCGGCTTCCTCGTCGCGTTGAAGGGGCGCTGGGTGCCGCTGAAGCTCCTCGCGAAGTTCGCGGGCGTGATTCAGACACTCGCGGTCGTTGTCGCGGTGCTCTTTCGGCCGTACCTCCTCTTCCTGGGTGGGGCGGTCGGCGTCGTCTGGGGGCTCCACTATCTCGGGGTGCTGCCGGTGGTGGACTTCTCGCCGCTCACGGCGCTCGCTGAGAGCCTCCTGCGGTCGGCGAGGGTGATGGCGTAATGTTCGGCGTCTTCGGTCGTGCGCGGGACGTGGCGGGCTGGCGCGGCGTCGTGGCAGCGTTCGGCGTGCTGACGGGTGTGAAGGTCGCACTGGTAGGGATGGCGTCGCGTGCGGCGCTCGACGCGATTCCGCTCGTCCTCGTTGGTGCCGCGGGCATCTTCCTCTGGCTCGCGGTTCGCGGTGCTGGGGATGAGTCGGCGTGAAGGCGTGAATGTTCGGCGCGACGGCCCTCAGGACAGCTGTCGGTACGGCGGTATCAGTCGAGGCGCGGATGACGCTCGCCAGGGTACTCCGAATCAAGTCGGTTCGAACTAGCGTGAAGGTCGCGGCGCTCGTACTCGTAGCGGTTGTGATCTGGCTGTGGATGGAACTATCGTTCTCGCTCTTGGGAAGTAGAATCTGAGGCAATCCGGCTAGCCTTCTAAACGGTGTGCGGCTAACAACTCAACTAACAGATGCGCTACTTCGATGGATATCGAGGGTCAAGTTCTGCTTCCAGTACGTTCTCGATTTTCCGCCTTCGGCTTCGATCCTGTATCTCGATGTATTTCACCTTCACACGGTCCCAAATATTCCCATCTCTACCTTTTTCTGTTCCTTGGTAGATATTAATCTCATCGTCGCGTTCTACGAGTCCAAGAAGTTGACTTCCGTCTGTTCGACGGAAGTGATCACTGACTCGGCGAATTAATTTGTTCGTCTGGCCAACGTAGAGGAGTTCTCCTGTCTTCCGGTCATATAGACCGTAGACAACCGGCAGATTCGCTTTCTCCCCTTCCTGCAAGCGAAACTCTCGAATGAGGCGAAGGTCTTCATCATTTAAGTCATCACCATACTCTTCAGCTGTTTCGTCTGAGAGAAAATCGTCGAGAGACACGATGAATTCGTGTTGGAAGTCTCTCCTATTCAACCGCGTACACTATGTACATAAGATGAACTTGACTCGTGAGTCATCAGACAGGGAGCCCAAACAGGTATGAAACTGAGATACGATAGATAGAGTGATGGTTGAGGCATTCAACGACGAGGAACTAGCCGACATCCTGCCTGATTCATGGGTCATCTCGGTAAATACGAGTGGACATAGTATCGTCAGCAATCCGGATTTCCCCGCACAAATTGAGGCTGAGAAAAGTGAGTCTCGATGGACCGTTGGTCTGTATGTCTACGATGGAGATCTCGAACACATGAATCTGATTTCGAACGACTATAGCCGTAGCTTCGAGCCCTCAAACTTTGACGATGTGAAAAGGTGTGTGTGAGAATTCATTGAAGATCTCGAGTCCGGATCCCTTGATGAGTACCGTGTGGGGACTGCCGATGGTTTGAGTAAGTAACTCTCCACAACGCCAGCTCATAGTTTATCCATTTGCTTCATGAACTCGCTTATAGTGGATTGAGAGATCGTCGTCTGTCTCCTCAATCTCGACGACGAATACGTCTCCTTCAGAGATTCCGTGTTCCCGCTTCAGCTCTGCGGGTATGGTCAAATCGAGTGATGAGGTTCCGTGTCGGCTCCTTGCCTTCACGCTATGTGGGGCGGGCACAGGCGAAGTCATTTGTTGATACATAATTCAGTTAGTGTACATTATGTACATGGATTCTGCGTTAGCTATTCTATCCCTCACACTGGCTCACGTGAGGCTCTCCTGGGAAGGAACACTCTTGTAGCTGTTCGGCTAATTGTCGGTATCAACGATGAGCCGGCCTACTGCAATTAGTCTCTTCTCCGGGCTAGGGGGAATCGATATTGGACTCCACCGGGCTGGAATCGAGACCCTCATAACGGTTGATGCAAACGAGGAGGCAGCAGAGTCTCTGCGAGCAAATAGTTCGCAGTACGACGACGGGATCTCGGGAACGAACGCCGCATATGACTGGTCGGTTGTCGAGGGTGACATACACGACATCGAAGCAGAGGAAATCCTCGATCTTGCCGGAACGGAAGATATCGACCTAATGGTTGGCGGTCCGCCTTGCCAGACATTCTCCCGATCGAATGAGGGAAACCGTGAGGGAACGGACGCAGCTCGCGGGATGCTGTTTCAGGAATACGTCCGACTTCTATCCGAGATTCAACCGAAGGGCTTCATCTTCGAGAACGTCCGCGGGTTAGCGTCAGCGAATGATGGCGAGGACTTCGAGATTATCAAAGAAGCGTTCTCAGATGCAGGATACACCCTCAACCACTCGACACTCAACGCAGCTGATTTCGGCGTTCCTCAGACTAGAGAACGCCTCTTCGTTATCGGATTCCGTGGCGACGAAAAGCCGTATTTCCCCGATCCAACCCACGTTGAAGCGAAGAATTCGATCACGGGTAAGCCCTCGTGGGTGACTGCAGAGGAGGCCCTCGAAGAATTCGACATCGACTCGGAGCTTACCGCTGACGAAGGCTACGTGAATGCGGTAGGTGGGCAGTACGGCTATCTGCTAAAGGATATCCCGCCGGGTGGAAATTACCAGCACTTCACGGAACGGAAGTACGATCCGGAGAAGGGGGAGTACGTCGAGCGGAGTGAGGATGAACTCGACGAGAAGGTGTTCGACTGGCGCTCTCGCCACTACAACTACCTGCTGAAGCAGGACCCGGACCGGCCGACGTGGACGCTGCAGGCTTCGCCCGGGACCTACGTTGGTCCGTTCCACTGGCGTTCTCGGAGATACTCCTTCCTAGAGGAGATGCGATTGATGGATATCCCCGCGACTTACGAGATTAGTGGTCCGCCGCGCGAGGTTCAGCGCCAAATCGGGAATGCTGTCCCGCCTGGACTCGCAGAATCAGTTGCTCGTGCGATGGTTGAGCAGCTTGGAATCGCGACTGATGAACACGACGTGGCTGACACGACAAGCGCCGTTCGTGCGGATGGCGGGGTAGTCGACGTCAAGGATAGTTCGATTACGGTTTCGAGTTCTCACTCACCGTGGCGCTACGTTGAGGCTGTTCTCCCGCAGCTTCAGGAGGGAGAATCTGTGACTGTAACCGGCCGTGGGAAGCGAATCGCGCAGGCTATCGACGTGCTGGAACTGCTTCGCCGACAGTTGGACACTGAGCTGCAGATCTCGTTAACTGAAGACGTCGACGAGGACCCGGACGGAAGCAAAAGCGACCGACTGTCAGTTCTGACCGCAGAAGTCAGCCCGTAGGTCCCTACCCGTCCAGGGACTCAATCAGTTCTTTCCAGCTATTCTTGCTGTCCTCTTGAGCTCGCATATCGTTGAGAAACTCTCCAACGGATTCGCGGAACCGTCGACGCCCGGCTCGTCGCTGAAACTTTAGACTACTGTAGAGGTCTTCTGGAGTTAGGAGTACGAGTTCAATTTCCGCGTCTTCGATCGCGTCGAGTGCGCGCTCGTATTCATCGTCAGACCGGAATCCTTGCCCAGCAATGAATAGATACTCGTCGAGTTCGTGCTCGCGGCCGGCTGCGATCGAGTGCTGGATGTCGGTTTTCGTCGCTGGCTTGTCCTTTACTTCTGCAGCCAAGAGGTGATCCTCCTCTGCGTCTGTTTCGAAGACCTCGACGTCCCCGGCAGCGTTCGAGTTTTCGTCCGCGACGTTCACATGTTCGACTTTGATGTAGACTTCGTCACGATCGGCGAAGAAGTACTGCGCGTCGAGCACGCCGGCAGTCACAGCTGCGAGCCGCTCGCCCGTACTTGACTCTGTCAGGTACTCTCGAACGATTTCTTCCAATTCGAGGTAGGAGACATCGGGAGGATTCGTATAGCTGACTGTCGTCGGCTCCAGCCGAGAAACCTCGTAGAGCGTTTGGCGGAGCATATCCATCGGATCTAGGTCTCCGGATGCAGTCTGTTCTTCTAGCTCCGAGAGGACTCGAATCATCGTCTGGTAGAGGTCGTCGTTCCGGACTTCGTAGTCCGTATTGAGTTCGGCCTGACGATAGTAGACGCTGTTCGTTCGAGGCTCGTTCGACCCACCGAGACGCTCTCCATTGTCCTTCTCCCAGTCGGTGACGACGTCGGTCGCTAGACCGCCGGAGTTGAATGAGCCCTTGAGTTCGCTACTATCCTTGAGAGCGAGTGCGTTGACTTCGGGGTTGACTGCTTTTGCGAGGACGTTCGTGAGGAGAATATACTTGAACGTCCTTGTGCCATACTTGTCCGCTGAGATGACCTGCCGAAGACCCTGCTTGAGGACGTACTGATCTACGTAGGAGGATTCGTCGCTGTCGGTTACTTCACGCCAGGTCTCCCGGAGTAACTGCTCGGCGTCGTCGTAGTTGATCTCCTTCGACATTTAGTAGATTCTGTGTCATAATCGAGGGGCGGTGACAGCTGTAATTTCGTGCGCACTATGTACATAGAATATGTCTGCCTCATCCTCTCAGATGGAGTGTCGCCAAGTTATGTAAAATGGAAATCGGGATTTTGACGAGCAAAACGCTTGCCGGATCAATACGCCTCTCACCATTACTACTACCGAAGTATTCAGTGAACCCAAACGAGCGAGTTAGGACTTCGAACGAAGCGCGTACCACTCCTCTTTCAGCACCTGGTAGTCGTACTCGTCGAAACTCTCACCGACGACGTTGTATCGAGTGTCGAGCGTGTTCGCAAGTTCGACTTCGTTCTCCTCGATGAAGCGACGGATGCCGCGTCGGAGATCGCCGTGCATGTGGTAGACGTAGGTGAACCTCCCTCCGATGTGTGATTGCCCACTTGACCCGGTGACTTTGAGTAATGAGACGTACGGTCGATGCCGGGGCTCGACTTGCCTCGAAAGCCCCATGTCTCCGAGTTCTTGCGGTGTTCTGGGTTCTTCGAGTAGTGCGGAAATGACTGGTGAATCGAGGTCTTGTCGTACCTCCTCGCTGAGAAACGGCACGTCATCGTCGAGGGCAACCATGCTCCACGTCGGTTTACTCTGTGTGAAAAGGCTAGGTCAGTATCGGGCCGCGATACGTCTCACTCCAAGACGTGCTCTTCTCGTCTCGACGGTGGATTCAGCCATGCACTACGAGGTAAGAGGTTCAGTCAAAAGGTTCGAGAGATGTCAACCGCAGAGTAACCAAACTCGGAGACTCCCCCTTCCTGCATAAACGGGTTTCAGTGAATAACCTCCTGCAACCGTGCTCAATAGATAACGACCCAACACCTTCATAAACACTGTGTGAAACATACATCCAATGACGATTACTCAGCAGGATCACAAAGCTGCTGAAACAACGATGAACCCATTCGGGGCACAAGACGATATCATAGCAGTTCTCCCGAATGTCGTTCAAAATATGCTTCGTGAATTCTCGGAACGAAAAGATGTCCCTGAAGATTTGACAATAAGTGAGCGGAGAGCGCGCAAAGTTTGCGACTGCCGTGACATCGGTAGCTATACCCTGGATATTGATTCCCGGCTCACATCTGAGATTAGTAATTACCCCTTTAAAGCGACGTATGAGGACAATCTCGGTATTAACGATCTGCGAGATATAACCAAGAACAAGAATGTCTCTCTTCCAATCGTGCAACTCACACCGGCCTACTATGAGGATTGTGTTGGGTATACCGTTCAATCGGACAAGTACGATGGTGGTCGAGATAACTTCACCCTAGTCATGAAAGTCAACCACAATTATGTTCTCATATATGATCCGCGAAGGTTCCGAAACACAAACGGTCAGAAAATGGAAGCAACAGAGATCCCACAAGATGATTTTATGTCTGCTTGGCTGGGAGAGTTAAACGTAACAAGCTCTCTGTGGATTGAACCAACAGACCAAAAAAGGATTTCCCAGTACTGACAATGGCAGAACGATTAATCCCAGAGACGATTCGAATTCCGGAGGCAGATAGTGAAGATCTTGAGAAATACATCGAACAGAGGTTAAAACGGATATACGGCACTGGGACCTACATATCTGACTTTTATCGATCTAGTCAAGGATCGATCTCGGTTAATATCGGAAATTCATTCCCCAAAGATGTGACCGATTGTAGGGATAACCAAGAGCAAACAATCAAATTCATCGCAGTAGATGATATCGCCGAGTTGGAAGCAGAATCTGTAGATTCCGGATATGAAATGAAGCTCAAAACTCGCGATGAGGTGTCTCAAGGACTTGCTACTGAGAAGAAGCGACTCCGGGAGAACCTAAGTCAGGCAATGGCACAAGCGACTTACGAGAAGATCGCGAGAACTCCTGCAGTCGAGAATCAATTAAATCCAATAAAACAGATTCTCCGATGGACGCGTAAGTATCACCCAGTTAAATTCTCTGAGATCAAGAAGGCACAAGCGAAAGAGGACGGAAAGACATACAAATACGTCAAAACTCTACAGAACTTAGGCTTCATACGCTTTGATGGTGAGTACCTTTACTCTGCAGAGCCCTTGGACAAGTACGATCTTGGAGAGATATCGACACAAGAGTTTAACGAGAAAATACTTGGAGAAGTTGTTGAGAGGGGCTACAAGGAGCTTAGTGAAAAACTAGGCCTAAACATTCTCCGCCATCTTCCAAAATTTGCTAACAGCTATTATTTTGATGCTGTTGAGCGAAACGATCCTGACCTCCATCTGGATCTACACGCGATACGAAACAATTTGAAAGAACTCTACGGATACAGTGCAGTCGAACACGAATTCGTTCTGGAGGACAAGATGGACCAGCTAGTTTCTCTAGAAATCCTTTCCAGCGACGAAGATGACGATCTATACTATGCTGACCAAGACACATTCTTCGATGTCTCACAGCTTGCTATGGCTTAGTAGCAGTTTTCAGCTTGACGACGAATTTTGAAACCTCTAACTCCGTCACGTCGGTGCAGGAGTCAAGAGTGACAATATAGTGCCCACTTTGGGCATCATTTGCAATCGCATCAATCATGTCCTGAAATCCATCGTCATCTACGACATCATCGGGTAGCTCGGTGAGGAATTGATTATGTGAATGCTTTTGGAAGATCGCAATCTCGATCGAAATACCAACCAGCTTTTGACACACAGTTTGATCAATAGGGTAAATAGTCTCGATTGATTTCAGTAGAGACTCTCGAACTTCTGAAAGAATATTACGCTTAACCCCTTGAGCCGACCCGTCTTCAGAATTGGAGTTCCCGATTTTCTCCTCTAATTTTTTAAGTACACCCTGTATTCCTTTAACATTATTTTGTGTCGTTCTTCTCAACAAAGCCGTGTCGGATTCACGGTGAGTCGCGATTAAACCTAGAGCGGCTATCGAATTCGATAAGCAGCTAGCGATTAAGTCTCGACTCTCTCCTGAAATAGAGCTACCGTCAGTTCTGTCTCCATCTTCTGTAATGAGAGAACTCCCGACAGAGAGAAGAGAAGACAGTATTAGTTCAACCTTATCCCCCTCACCTTCAGTAAGAGATTTCTTTAGTAGATCGTTGTGGGCGTCCAAGAGTTGCGGTTCGTTGTACCCAGTGTCAAATGCTGTTCGCTGAATCTCCTCAAGTTCTCGTAGCCGTTCACGAATTAATTCGTCTTCGTCGACTAGTATGAGGGCGGATAGAAGCCTGACGTGGAGTTTCCCTGTAAGTGAGATCCGTTCCTTCTCTCCTTGTAGACCGACCTCAACGCATCTTTTCCAATATCCGAAGATAGTTGATGTGCTTCCGATAGAACCTCCAGATTGATCAATCAAGCTCACCACAGCACTCTGCATATAGAATATTGACTGGCGAAGTGTAATCTCGTCTCCCCGATCTTTTGCCGCATAGAGAATCTGTTCGATAATGAGGAGAGGGCTCCGTTCTGGTTTCTGTGGTTCGTCAGAAAAATTTGGCAGGTTCTCTAGTCGCTGTCGCTCTACGGAGTTCCAACTCACTTCTTCCGCAGTCGTGGATAGAATGTATTCTGGATCCGCAGACTGGTTCATTACTCGACGTACTGGGAAGATGGAAAGAAGGCATATAGTCGCTAATAACACCGGTATACCCAAAGATAGATTGAGATTTACTGGGAGAATAATCAGCGGTTCATTGGCTGTGACTACGTATAGAAGGTCAGTTAATATTGACACGGTGAATATCGGTGCGAGAATTTGCACTCCAACTGAGTCATTCAAATCCTCTAGAACGAATGGGCCAAATTCGTCCGCAGTGACTTGCGAAGACAGAAGATATACAGATATTACAATAGCTAAAAACGATCCCTGGACCGTAGCAAGCGACGTTGGGATAGTGGATTCAACCTGGTAACCACGCCCCAAATACGAGAATATGACTCCAGCTGTAACACCACAGAGGATAACAGATAGGATCTCGTACTTGATGTCTCCAAAGGACATCATCTCATCTCTGTCCAAGTTCATCCCAATACGTACCCTGGCCGCGCGGGATTCGGTTCGGGAACGAGCAGATCGGCGCGGAAGCGGCCGTCGAGGTAGCCAAGTCCCTGCTGAGTGATTGAGAAGGTGAGATCGTTGTTGGGGTCGGGTTCGACGTAGCCGGCTTGCGCGAGAGACTTGAGAGAGTCGAGGATGTGGCCGGAGTGAACGGGTCGGGCTTGCTTGATAGAGAGCTGGTGGGCGAGCCAGTGGGGACGCACGTCGCCGCCGTCGTCGCGAAGGAACTCGAGGAGGACTTCGTCCCGGACGTGCATCCAGTCGCCGTTGTTCCGCATCATATTCCCTGCTCTCCGTTCGCACCCTCTTGCACGCCGCCGAGAGATTTGGAGGATTCGTCGAGGTAAACGTGGTTCGCGACGTCGTATTCTTCGTTGAGGTAGGCGCGGCCCTCGTCAGTGATTACGTATGCGGCCTTCTTTGGATGTACCCGAGTCAGCAAGCCTTCCTCAGCGAGCTTGTTGCAGCGACGTCGTATATGCGCGGTCGAATAATCTACATTGAGTCGCTCGTCCAAATCCGCCGCGTCGAGGGCCCTATCTTCGTCAGACATTATCTCCAGGATTCGGTCGTCAAGTAGGACCTGCCACTCTGCCCGATGTCTCATTAGAACATATTTATCGGTTCCCGACATACAAGCTGCCTATTCACCACGTTCACGTCTAATAGTAACTTAGTGAATCGGTTGCGAACATTTATGTGCGTGGCAGATATTTGTGGTAATACGAACGCTCCCTACGCTCCCGAGTCTGTTGGACTTGGGCTACACGGGCCAGCGCTGCAACGCTGGCCCGTGAGAAAGGGAGGGTTCGTTGGATCGCTATGTTCGAACCCAAACGCGCGGGGCTAGAACCCCGCACTGACGAAGACGCACTGCATGCTGTAAAGAGTACCGCGTTCTCCCGGGGTGTCGGAGCATGAGCGCCGCCGAGGAGTTCTACGGTCTGACGGCGTTCAAGCGCGACTGCCTGGTGGCTGCGGCGACCGTCGAGAGGACGGGCGAGACGTGCTACGGGCTCGCGATCAAGCGCAACCTCGAAGCGCGGTACGGGACGGACGTGAACCACGGCCGGCTGTACCCGAACCTCGACGACCTCGTGGATTCGGGTCTGCTGGAGAAGTCGGCGCTCGACAAGCGGACGAACGAGTACGTGACGACGGGGAAGGCGCAGGTCGTGCTGCAGGCGGCGTACGACGAGCTGGATGCGGTCGTGATGAATCGGTCGTCGTCGAAGCGCGCGGCCGCGGACGGTGGTCGCGATGAGTGACGCACCAGAGAAGCCGGACCTCCTGCCAGATACGCACCTCCATCAGCTCGCACTCGAAGGACCGACGGTCATCGCGAGTGACGAGGGCGACCTCTACCGCGTCGACATCGAGCACGTAGAGGATGCCGCGGAGCGAATCATCGCGAGCGACGAGAAGGCGGTCAAGGAAGGGAAATACGGAGACAGCAAAATCGAGACCGATGCACTCGGGAACGAGTACGAGCCGCTCAATGAATCAGGCGACGTGAAGGCGAAGGTGTGGGAGGGTGATGACGGGAGTCGTCGGCTGTATCTTCGTGTTCGAGACCACGATGATGGCCGGCGATTCGATGAGTATAGCATCGATGTCGGAACAGACGCGGGTAGCTCGGGTGGTCGCGATGAGTGATGTCGACCCCGAAACGTCGGAGGTCGTCGACGAAGACGAGGAGGAGTCTCCGGCGGAGAAAGCGCGCCGCGAGCGCCGTGAGATTCGCGCGAAGCAGCGCGAGGAGGTCCGACACATCATCCAGCGTCTCGACCGCGAGAACGACGGCGTCGTCGGAGCGCCGACGGCGGAGGTGTTCGAGGAGGCCGTTGAGGATATGGGGTCGCTGTCGGCGCTCGATGCGGTCCAGGGCCTCTGCGTGCGCGGTCAGGCGTACTGTCCGAGCCGGACGACGATTCGCCTCGTTGACCCCCTCGACGATGCCGCGGATGACGAGCCGAAACTGGTGACGGACGGCGGCGAGCCGGATGGCGGCGAGGACGTGGATGTGTGGGAGGACGGCATCCTCATCGCTGACGGCGGGACGTCTACACTGGACGGTTTCACGCCCGACACTCCGGAGGATGGCCGCCCCAACGACTGCGTGTGTTGGGACGCGACACTCGACCTGCCGTGCTGGCCGTGCTACCGCGAAGGATTCGACACGCAGAATCCTGCGGAGCCGGGCGCGGACGACGGAGGTGACGTCGATGAGTGAAGCCGCCCCGAAGGACGCCGAAGAGGAGCCGAGCGCGGCAACTTCGACGGACCCGCTGGAGGTCATCGTGCGCGCTGGCGTTGTCAAGGACGTCATCGGGCAGATGCAGTCAATCGTCGATGAGGGCGTCTTCCAGATTGGCCGCGAAGGGCTCTACGTCGGCGTCGTTGACCCGGCGAACGTCGCGATGCTCGAAATCGACCTGGAGCCGAAGGCGTTCGAGTCAGTTGGTGACGGACAGTTCCCCATCGGGCTCGACATCAACCGGCTGGAGGACTACCTGAAGCGCGCGTCGAAGTCGGACCCGGTTGAGTTCGAGTACCTGCCGGAGACGCGGAAGATGGAGATTCGACACGAGAAACGCGAGTTCAACATGGCCGCTATCGACCCAGACTCGATGCGGAACGGACCGGACGATATGGTCCCGGACGTGCCGGTGTCGTTCTCCGTGGCGGTATCGGAGTTTCGAGCGGCCATCGAGGACGCCGATCTCGTCGCAGACCACGTCATTGTGGAAGCCGACCCAGACGCGGAAGAGATACGCGTGCTCGGAAACGGCGATACGGACGACGTGCGCACGGTCTTCGGAAACGAGGGCCTTGAGGAGGCGCAGGTTCCGGAGGAGGTCCGGAGCATCTTCTCGACGGACTACCTCGTCGGCGACGACGGGATGCTGAATCCGATGCCGAAGGACGCGATTCTCTCGGTGAAACTCGGCGACGAGATGCCGCTGAAGGCCGTGCACGAACTCGACGACGGCCGCGGTAGTGTCGAGATTGGACTGGCTCCCCGCATCGTGAGCGACTGATGATCGTGGCTACCCAACAAACCGGCGACCACGTCATTGGGCCAACGCCGCGACAGACGCAGGGCTACGCGTCACTGCGCACGAAGCCGACAACGCAGCTGACGGACACGCGCGTCGATTCTGGCGGTGGTTACGAGCGCTGGCGCTCCACGGAGTGGCGTCCACACACGGCGCGGCAGGGCAAGGAGGACATCTACCTCTACCACCATCGGCTGCTCGCCGTCGTTGCGTGCTACGACGTCGACGACCCTATTGAGGACGTGCTGGCGGACCTCGCGGGTCGCGACGTCCACCACGAGTCGGGCGTCGAGTGGGACAACCGGCCGTCGAATCTGACGGTGATGGATCACGGCCGGCACTCGGAGACGACGCAGGCGCAGCGCCGCGCGTGGGCTGCCGACACGAAGCGCGACGTCGAGACCGCGAGCGAACCCGAGACCGACGAATCGGTCTGCGTGGCGTGCGGCGAGCCCGCGGAGACGCCGTGCCGGAGCGAGGGCTTCGACGGAGTTCGTTGTCTCGGGTGTGCGATGCGCGACGCCGGTGACCACTCCATCGAGGTGGGAGCGTGAGTGAGTCGACGACAAGCCGGCCACCGCGCGACATCACGCCGGCGAAGGCGGTTGACCGATTCATCGCGAAGCGACGGAACAAGAACACGGAGAAGACGGTTCGGAGCTACGAGCAGCGGCTTCGACAGTTCGTCCGTTGGTGCGACGAACGCGACGAGATCGAGACGATGCGCGACCTTGACGGGTGGCTCATCGACGAGTACGAACGATTCCTCGACGAGCGGGGCGACGCCCCGAGTACGGTGAAGGGGAAGATGGTCTCGCTAAAGGAACTCGTCAAGTACTGCGTGCAGCTCGACGTCGTGTCTACGGATCTTCCCGACCGAGTCGAAATCCCGAGACTCTCGAATGATGAGGAGACCGACGACCAGCAGTTAGAACCTGAAGACGCGCGCCGCCTCATCGAACACTATCGCGAGAGTAAGCGCGACTACGGAACGGTTCAGCACGTTCTACTTGAGCTTCTCTGGCACGTTGGGTGTCGAACCGGCTGCGTGCGGTCGCTCGACCTTCGCGACTGGCACCCAGAGGAACGGAAGATTACGTTCCGCCACCGGCCACCGACGCGGCTGAAGGACGGCACGAAGCACGAGCGGAACGTGGCTGTTCCGAAGCCAATCGCGGACGCGTTGAAATTCTACATCGCCCGCGAGCGTCCCGATAAACGAGACGAAAACGGCCGTGAGCCACTCTTCGCGACGCGGTACGGTCGGCCGGCGGAGTCGACGATTCAGACGTGGGGCTATCAGGCAACCCAGCCGTGTGTTGCTGTTGCGTGTCCGCACAACCGTCAGCGAGATCGCTGCGAGTACACGCAGAAGTCACACGCTTCGAAATGTCCGTCGAGTCGCCCGCCACACGCTATTCGAACAGGCTCGATTACGTGGCAGTTGAATCGCGGCCTGAGTTACGTCCGTGTCGCGCAGCGCGTCGCGGCGTCGCCGGAGACGATCCGGCGCTACTACGACAAGGCCGATCTTGACGACGAACTCGCGCGGCGGCGGCCGGAGACAGAGGACTTGGACATCATGACTGACAGCGAAGAGGAAGACGATGACGAGTAACACCAAAACTACGACTGGGTTGGAGTATCGACCTGACTGCGACTGCGCGCCCTCCGGCCCCATACCATATATAAGGAAACCAGCAGCTTTTTCTGGTTCCCTCCTGCCGTAAAATCACCGGATAGCGCGGGCTCAGAACGGAGGTGTTCGGCGTGAGTTCCGCGACCTCTCGGGAACCCGAGATATGTGTCTACTGCGGCTGCTACATCCGGAGTGACGACCAACAGTGCCCGGCCCTCGACGATGGGAGGTGCCAGGCGTGACGTATCTCGACTTCAAGCGCGAAGCCGAGGCGTCGTCGACGAGCTGGGAACGCGCCGACCCACATCAAGCGCTCATCGAGCGACAGTCACCCATCGACTACGTCGTCACGCTCCGCGACGGCGCGACCGCTCACCGCGTCACCTACGCCGCCGAGCGCGGCGCTCGCGTCGGCTACTGCGACTGCAAGGGCTTCCAGTACCGCGACGAAGACGACTCCCCCTGCGCGCACCTCTGCGTGCTCCGCAAAGCTGACTTCATCGGCGCGACCAGCGTCGACGGCCAGCTCATCGAGGCAGGCGACGCCGTCGCCCTCGAAGCCACCGACGCCACCGAGACCGAACCCGAACTCGTCACCGACGGCGGCCGTGAACCCGTCGAGTGGCAGGCCGGCGGCCAGGACGAACGGACGTTCGGCCAGGGGTGGACGGGACGATGAACCCGACCCCCAGACACACTCTCGAACACCACGGGGAGGGGGTTGCGGCCACTACTGTCTCCAGCGGAAATGACCCCTCAGTTCGGACCCCCCGGATGCGGGTGTCTCGAACCTCCGTTTCATCTGTTGCCGCAGAGACCCCCCAGATTGCGGCAGGAGGCGATGCCTGATGACCCGGATGGAATCCGGTGGTGACCACGCCGGCGTCGTCGTGCGTGCCGACACGCGTTTCAAGGGCGACCTCGGCGAGCGCGTCGAAGCCTACCTCGAAAACCACGGCCTCGACGCCACCGAACTCGTCCGTGAAGCCGTCGAAGACTACCTCCCCGACGAAGAAGTCGATGGCCCGTACATCCGACCGCCGAACACGCCCGAGCTACAGGACGCCCTTGACACGCTCCAAGAGTGCGCACGGAGCGATAACGGACGTGTCGACGCCGACGCCGCTCTCTCCGAACTCGCCCAGCACACCGGACAGAAGAAGGAGACCGTCCGGAAGACCCGCGTTCAGCCCCTCATCGAACAAGGCTACGTCAAGGAACTCCGCGGCGGCTGGGACGCCCGCGGCGACACCGTTTACCGCGTCATCCTCCCTACCGACATCCCCAGCATCATCGGCGACGACACCGACACCGCCGTCGCAGGTGGTAGCGATGACTGACGACACCGTTCAGTCTGCGAGCGACATCGAACGCGAGAGAGTCCTCGAACGCGCGGATGCGTTTGAAGCCGTCCGCGGCCTCAAGGCGGACAGCGCGCAGGCCGCAGTCGTCGACTACCCCTGGACGTTCGCGAATGAGACGCGTCCCGGCGCGGCAGAGAAATCCCGGCCCGACGACTGGCAGATGGTCTCGAACGACCGCCTCCCGGCGTTCCTCGAGGCGCTTCGTCCGGCGCTAGAACCGGGCTCGTGGGTGTTCGTCTTCGCTGACGACGATGTCCTGCCTGCGTTCCGGCGCGCCGTCGAGGAGGCGTTCACGTTCCGGAAAACGCTCATTTGGGACTGTGAGCGAATCGGACTCGGACACTACTACCGGAGTGAGCACGGGTACCTCGTCGGTGGGACGGTCGGCGAGACCGACCGGTATGCGCAATCAACTGGTACCGTGTTTGAAGCGGTTGAGCCCGCGCGTCAACCGGGACGTGCGGATACGTACCCGACCGAGAAACCGGCGAGCCTGCTCCGCGACGTCCTTGAGCCGGTTCTGTCTCCGGGTGAGCGCGTCCTTGAGCCGTTCTGCGGGAGCGCTCCCACTCTTGAGGCGGCCCGCGACCTCGGCCTCCACTACTGGGGTGTGGATGTTTCGGAAGCCGCGATTGAACGCGCCCGGCGGCGGGGCGGGCAGACTGTGCTCCCGGACGCCGAACGGGGTGAGTCCGATTCGTGAGCGACATTGAGTGCCGCTACGGCGGCCTACTGCTCCAGATGTGCCGTGAGGCCATTGAGAAGGACCCGAACCCGAGCGAGGACGAACTCCGCCATCTCGTCGGTTGGGTGGTCGTGGAGTCAGGCTTCAGAGCAAACCCGTCCGCGGCTCGCGACTGCCTCTCGGAACTTGCTGACTGCGAGGTCGCGGGAGGCGAGGACGACCACAGGTATCAGTGTCCAGTCTGCCACTCGGTCTACGACACGCGTGGCGATGCCGAAGATCATGTCGAGGGAGAGCCAGGCGTCTCCCCTGACTCAGTGGTGGTTCTATGAGCGGAGTCGAACGCGAACCGGCCGCGCTCCGACACGGGAAGACGGTCCCGACCGCGTACCACACCATCGGCGGCCGCCACCCGGACGGGACGCCTATCTCGCTCGGCGCGTGGACGTTCGAGACGCCGCAGGTGCGCGACGTCGTCGAGTGCTACCTCACCGGCGACGTCCTCAACGCGTGCGCCGGTAAGACCCACCTTTCACACCCGACCATCCACCGCAACGACCTCGACGATCGACGCGACGCCGACACCCACCACGACGTCCGCGACCTCGACGACTACCTCCCCGCGGAGTCGTTCGACGTCGTCGTCTTCGACCCGCCGTTTGACGGCGAGCAGGCCCGCGAGCACTACGACGGCCGCACGGTCGGGCGTGGCCCGTCGGGAGGTATCTGGGCGGCGCGGAAGGCGCTCGGACGCCTCACCTGTCCCGGTGGCCGCGTTCTCTCGGTCGGCTGGAACAGCGTCGGACTCTCGCACCTCAACGACTTCGAGCGGGAGGCCGTCCACCTCTTCCAGCGACCGCAGAAGCCCGACGTCTTCCTCACTGTCGACCGGAAGACTCAGACGACACTCGCGAACGCCGCGAATCGTTCAGTAGGTGCGGAAGTAGAACAGCAGTAGAACCAGCGTCCTTCTTCTTCAGACGGTCGCTTTCGCCGGTTGCGCGTATGCCGGTTTTTCGTGGTACGCGGGGTAGTCGTGCAGGTCGGTGCGAAGCACCTGCCACGCCCCGGTGTCGAAGCGTCGAATGCGCATCTGAACCTCCTCCGCTTCGAGACCGCCGTTCTCGTTCATCACAACCAAGTCTTCGTCTCGCAGGTCGTCCATCGGGAGCACGACGCCGAACGACGTGCCGCCCATGGACTGCAACTTATTCATCGCCATGACGACACCACTACTCGGATACGAACTAGTAAAAACCTTCATCAAACCATAGTCTAACTCTGGTTTTCCCCTCCCCTTTGCGGGTCTACCGCTTGGTATCGGCCGCATGGATTTCCTCAACCAACCCCTACCGGTGCGCTTTCCGGGGTGGTCGCACCCGTGAGCGAGCTGGTAGAAATGGGCAGCAAGGACGCTGCCGACAGACTCCGAGACGAGCATAGCGACTGGTTATGCCCCATCGACGACGACCGCCGCACCAAGACCGTCGCGTTCGTGAGCGACGTCCCCGACGACGTCCTCGACGACGCCGTCGGCCACGCCGCCGAAGAGCGGTCGGAGCGCTCCGAAGGGGGTGGTCAGGTCCCCCTCTCTGACTCCGAGAAGCAGCGCGTTGGCCCCTTCACAGGCTCGAACAACGTGATGAAGGCCCGCGCCGCGAAAGGCGTCTTCCTCGACGCCGGTGTCGACGACTGGACCAGCTGGTACGACCCCGAGCTGAGCGTCGACGAACACCGGGAGGTGGCGGAACGGGCCGCCCGCGAAGATGGCGGTCGCCGCCTCGACGCCGGCGACGACGTCGACGACCAGCTGGCGCGAGCACAGAAGGCCGCCGACGCCGGCGAGTGCGACCACGCCCGAGACCACTGCGAACACGGCGACCCCGACGCCTGCGAGTTCCTAAAGGACTCGTGTGGCTACGCCGACGACGAAGTCGCGTCCCTCCTGGAGGACGACCGCGACGTCGACGACGCCAGCGAGCAGGACACCCTCACCGGACAGGAACAGGGGGCGCTCTCGCGAGCGTGGAGCGGCTACAAGAGCGCAATCAGCGACCTTGACGACGCCGTCGACACCGTCCGCGAGCAGCGCGCGAACGCCGAACGCGCTTTCAGCGCCATCAACGCGATTCGACGCCGCCACGGACAGGAACCGCTCCATCCCGAACGCCTGCACGAGCTGGTCGACGACCTCGCCCACCTCCCCGAACTCACGACTCTCGACGAGTTCGACGACCACGACGCTGGCGAGTTCGTCGACGACCGGGACGACGGCCAAACCGACCTCGACGTCGAAACCGACGTGCGTCACGCACAGGGCCAGGAGGCACGCGCCGACGTCGAGGCCGCAACCGAGTTCGGCGTCGACGACCGGAGTGACGCGAGCCGGGGCGTCGAGAACGACGAAGAAGCCACCGAGCAGCGCCAGTTCAGAGACGCGGCGCAGGGGACACTCTAATGCTACTTAGAACGCGCTCGACGCCGCAAGTGTTCGTTTCTGAGTGCTGCGGAGCGCTCTTTCTCCCCGGCCATGGTCCCGACAACATCGTCGAGGCCGACGTCGGCGACCACGCCGACGCCCGACGCGAAACGGCCTGCCGAAACCCGAAGACGGGACGGAAGGACATCTTTCGGGGGAAGTGTCCCGCCTGCGGTGAACGCGACCCTCAGATGACCGAGGTGGACGGCCTGTGAGTTGGATGGAGCAGACCGACACCCCCGGCGACTCGTGCCCCGTCGACGGCTGCGACTACGGAGCGGGCCAGACGATGACGGGGAACCAGTACCGCGGCCACATCAACGCCAGCCCGGCGAAGAGCCACGACTGGGGCCGGTATCGCGACGACGTGAAGACGCGCGTCGGCGGCGACGTCGACGACACCAGCGACACCACCCCCTCGGAGGGGGCGGAGAGCAAGGACGTGAACCAGCAAGAGACGGACGAAGGCGCTGACGAGTACGAAGAACAGTGGTCCGGCGACAAGGAGGACGACGAGGACGACGATACCACCCCCTCGAACAGGGCGGATGCGGGTGGTGTACCCGATACGACCGACGACGGCGACGACGACCAGAGCCCGATCACCTCAAAGCGGGTGGTTGCAGGGGCCTGCCTTCTCATCCTCGCCGTCGGCGTCGTGGTGGTCATCCGACGCAGAACGGACGGATCGCCCTCCGTGGAGAACACGGACAACGAGACCAGCGACGAGGGGGACGACGAAGGCGGTGAAACCACCGCCGGCCCCTCCCCTGACCCGGTGGTGAAACGATGAGTGCCACTGCCCTAGAAGAGCGGGAGGAAGAAGACGTCGACGAGGATGTCGACGAAGAACTGCCCGAAATCGACGAGAGCGAGCGCGCAGAACTCGACAGTGACCTGCTCTCGGAGATTGAGGAGGAGTCTCGCCCCGACGACCAAGATGACGAGGCCGGAGAGGCCGACGACGCCAGCCAAGACGATGCCACCGACGAGACGGCCGACGATGTCGAGAGCGACGACGCGCTCGGGAACGCGCTTGGGGACGCGTCGACACTCGGAGACGCCTACGTCGGGCTGCTCGCGCTGGTGTGCGCGGCGGTCATCGTCTCCGAGAACGACGGCGCGGACCTCGAACAGAAGGCGAGCGACGTCGAGGCGATGACGGACATCGGCCCCTTCGACCTCGCCCGTGACGTCGACAGGCTGCTCGACCAGCAGGGAGCGCCAACGGAGATGCCTCCGTGGGTCTCCGTGCTGCTCGGGTCGGTGGCGATTGTCGGCGCAGTCCTCGTGCTGGAAACAGACCTGGCGAGCAACGCGATTGAACGACTGATGGACAACTACGACCTCTAACGATGTTCGACGACTTTCGAAAACTGAAGCGAGAAGCACAGATTCTACGGAGCGACCCGACAGAGAGCGATTTCCTCCGTCCCTGGGCGGGCGCTCTCGCAGAGCAGGAGGCAGCGCTGCGCAAGGAGACGCGCGCCCTCCAGAAGGCGAACGGTGTCGATGTCCTCGACGAACCAATCGACGTTGAGGAGCGCACCGACGAGCTACTACGCTTCATCGGCGCGATGTTCCAGCGACGTCTTTCCGACCACTACGTCGAGGAGTTCTTGGGCGAGCCGGACGCGGCGACGTACCTGAACCTCGATGACGAGGAGTGGGAGGCGCAGAAAGAGACGTGGGCAGACCGGATGCGCTCGACGTTCCCGCAGTACGACGAGAGCGACCGAGACGAGGACTTAGCGGCGGTCTTCGTCGACAGCCAGTTCGGGATGTCAATCGAGACGTTCGAGCGCGAGATCGTCAACTTCTCCGAGCCGGAAGCGATGCGCGCGGCGGTTGCGGGGCCGCTCGAAGAAACGGAGCACGGGCTGAAGAAGCTGAACGACAGCATGGAGAGCAACTGATGGGATACAACATCGACACCGTACACGAGAAGGACGAACAGGGCTGCCAAGAGACACGCCGCATCGTCGAGTCGACGGACGCGACGGGAGAAACGTCGCAGTATCCGTTCCTCGTCGTCGAGGAGAACGGCGCGGAGACGCACGAGTACGTCGGCGACGGGGAGGCCCCGGACGGCGTGCATGCGGCGCTCGCGACGGAGTTCGAGGAGGACCAGCGATGAGCCGACTGTCTCGTCTCTCTCACAACGACCGCATCGTCGGTCTCTACGCGCTCTTCCTCGTGTTGCTGCTAGTGTGGCAGGTCTATCGCGACACGCGCAACCCGAGCGACGACGGCGATCGCGAACGCGACCAGCTCATCCCGGAAGCGCTCCTGCAACATCTCGAATCGGGCGGGACGTACACAGTCGACCGATGGCACGGCGGCGAAACGACGATTGCCGCTGACGAAGTCGTCGTCGACGCCGAGAGCCTGGACACGGAGTAAACCACCGTGCACCTCGCCCTTGCGTCTGCGACCGGGACGGGAAAGAGCTACACCGGCCAGGCCGTCACGGAGTTCAACCTGCGCGACGACGAAGACGGATTCGGCGATTCCGACCGCGAGTATGACGGCGTGGTTGCGCTCGATTACTGCGACGAGTTCCGCGGGCTCGTCAAAGCGGGGATGGCGAAGCACTGGCTCGTCGGAGAGCGCGAGCTGAGCTGGTCCGCGGAGCAGTGGGCGACATTCTTGAAACGGAACCCGTCGGTCATTCTCGCGAAACACGAACTCTCCGACGAGCAATGGCGAGAAGTCTGCGACACGGTTATCGCGGGAATCAGGCTGCTCGACCTCGACCTGCTCCTCGTCGTCGACGAAGCGCACACCGTCGCGCCCCAAGCGACGAAGCTCCTCCCAAACATCCGTTGGCTGGCGCAGACGGGCCGGAAGCGTGGTATCTCGGCGATATGGATCACCCAAAAACTATCAGAGATTGATAAGGTAGTCATCAGTCAGGCGACGGCGTGGCTCATGGGCGGCTTCAAGGAAGAGAACGACTTGAACAAGCTGTCTGGCGTACTCGACTACGACGAGGACGTCCACAAGCTCGGTGGGCACTCTGTCCCGTCGATTGCCGGGCGTGACGAGCTGCTACCTGCCGACGGAGAGGCGCGCAGCGTCCGCGTGCATCGCGAGGGCGACCAGACGGTTGGGATGGAGTTCGTTTTCTCCGACGACGAGGGGACGACCGCCCGGTTGAACACACAGGACTGGAACCCGAAAGCGCCGCACTACGCGCGAGAAGGGAACAAAATCAGCATTCCAGGTATCGAATGAGTCGAGAACAGGTGACGCTCTACGGAGAAGACGCCGCACAGTGGAGACGGATTCGGGAAGAGCTGGGCCGCCATCTGGACCGCGACCTCGGGAACGCCGAAGCCGCGCGGCGGTTGATGGAATTTCACGAGCGGACTGACTGAGCAATCCCACGCCATCCTCCGCCCGTTTTCCCACGTTCACGAATTCGTCTATTCGTTGGTATCCTAAGGGTATACGGCCTCTCAGAGTGTTTTGCAGATGGCTGAATTAGGCAACTACTTCGACGAAATCGCAGACGTCGATTCGTGGATTAGCATCGTGGTTATCGCGGCCGCGTTCTTCGCGGGGTCCGTGATGAAGAACACCATCGAGCGGAGCGTCGACGCGCCCGACGAGCTGTACGGCGTCGTCATCATGGTCGGTGGCGTGTTCGCTGGCGGCGACTACCAGCACGAAATCGTCACCGGCGGCGGCCTCTACACGCTCGACAAAGCAATGGAGCGCTTCGGCGTCAAGAGCAAGGTTCAGGAGGCAGTGTAAATGACGGAACTCTACGCCCAGAACGGCGTCACCAGCGAGTTCGTCGAGACGAGTCAGAACGCTGCGGGCATCAAGACGCCCATCCTCACCGTCTCGCCCGACCGGAGTCTCTGGCTCCGCTTCCTCAACCACGTCGCGAAGGGGTCGACCGTCGGCCTCCCGTGCTACTTCAAGCTCCGCGACTCGAACGGCGACCCGCTCCCTCCGAACACGAAGGTCGCGTTCTACGTGAAGCTCGCCGGCCACTCCGACGCGTACAAGGTCAGCGAGAAGATCAAGAACATCTCGTTCTGGAACCAGAACGACATCACCACCCAGCAGGACGTCGACAACATCGACGGCTCGAAAATCAAGCTCCAGCACCCGGAGATGGCCGAAGCCACCGGGAACGCTGACCACGTCGACATCCGCGACGTCGACGACTTCCTCGTGGAAATCGAATCCGACGCGGTCATCGACTGGTCGCAGAGTCGCTTCGAGTTCGACAGCAACGGCGTGGAGGGGCCGCACGACCTCTAAGATGCCGGACGCACTCACTCGGGTCCAGAACGCGCAGGGAACGCCCGGCGAGCTGGCCCAGGACGATTTCGAGACGCAGGCGAGTACGCCGGGACAGTCGTCTCGCGTCGCTCGCCTCCGCGCAGACTACTGGCATCGCATCCGCTCCGGCCGGTCCAATCCGTTCCGCGTCGCCATCCCCGCTTACGAGGGGTTCACGAGCGACGGCACGGCCGACAACACGGAAACGTTCAGCCTCTCGCACGAGCTGGTGGAGACGCCGAACACGCAGGACGTCGTCGTCTGGCTCGACGGCACGTACTACGGGACGCCCGACGCCATCGACTACGACGCGAACACCGTCGACGTCACCGACAGCGGGACCGACTCGAACGTTCACGTCTGGTACATCGTCGACGAGGCGGCCAGCCTCTCCGTTCGGAAGGCCGCCCCCTCCGGCACGACGAGCGCGTCGAAGGAGATCGAGAGCGTCAGCCTCTCCCGAATGCATCTCGGCAACCAGTTCGAGCAGCCGGAGTACTTCAGCTTCAGCACCGAGCTGGAAGGCTACCTCGCCACCGAAATCACCCTCGACGTCTACGTGAACGCGCCCTACGAGGTGCGCTTCGAGGACCCGGACGGTGACGGCGCGAGCGCGACGAACCTCCTGCTCTCCATCCCGGTCGAGCGGGGTTCGGAGACCATCCCCGGCCTCAAGTCCGCCGTGAAGGCGGACATGGGCTAACTCCCTCTCTCCCATGTCTTCAGGACTCAACGCGAGCGCGCAGCGACAGCAAGAGACCACTCCCACACCCTCGCCTGGCGCGGGCAACTTCGACACCACGGCCTCGACGACGTCGACGTCGGAGGAGTCGGAGAGCACGTCGACTGGCGCGTGGGAAATGACCAACACCGGCAGGAACCCCATTGACCGATTCGTCGAGAGTACGTCGTGGTCCCGCCAAGACCTCGACATCGCGCTCTCCGCGGTGAACGTCGTGCTGTTCCTCGCCATCCTCTACATCCAGAAGAATGACTGACGTCGAGAAAAACGTCGACAAGGACACGCTGAACGCATCCCAGCGACGGGACGCCGAAGCGGTCCTCGACCTCGTCGACGACGACCAGGACGAACAGACCAACGACCGCACGGTCGAGCTGGGGAGGCGGTGACGATGCACGTCACTCCCGCCCCCTCGACCGACGACGTCCCGTTCAACGAACCCGTGACGGTGACGCTCGACGCCGGCCAGCAGGGGACGATTTCGTTCGAGCCGAAGCAGCGCTCGACGCAGTTCGTCCTCCCCATCTGCGCCGTCACGAAGCAACCGAACACGACCTACGAGGTTCGCACGGACGGCGAGAACGTGTACGGGCCGGCGGGCGTGCCGCCGACCGACATCGACGACCTCGCCGTGACGTTCGTCCCGGCGCGGCGCTTCGAGCGCTCGCTGAAGGTCGTCATCTCGAACGTCTCGAACTCCACGCACACCTACCACGTGCAGCCGGTCGGCTACGAGGTGGCCTAATGGGGCTTGAAACGAACACGCAGGTCCGCGAACTCGCCACCGTCGAGAACGCGTCAGGCGACTCCGTGCAGCCTGCGAGCGACGACTTCGTGCACTGGACCGACACCGGACGGAACGTGAAGGACGACCCCGTTCACCTCGGGGTTCGCGCCCCCGACCGCGCTGACGTCGTCACCGTCCACGTCGCCGACTGGGACGGCTCCGGCACGGTCACGCTCCACTTCTGCGACGAGGAGTTCAACCCTGTCACCAGCCGCGGAGCGAGCGATAATCCCGACTACGAGAGCGACGGCACGACCGACGTCTTCATCGAGACCTCGGTAGCGAGCCCGTATCTCAAAGTCGACGTCGAGGACACCAGCGGGAACGAGAACAAGCCGAACGTGAGCGTGTACGCACGATGAGCGACAGACCAAACACCGACCCACCGACGAAGGCCGACGTCGCGGCGACTATCGACGACTACGACACCCCGCTGCTGCTCGCGGCGCTCGCGAGTCCCTACGCGCTCAACGCCATCACCGATATGGACGTGCACGCCGCGGACCTCGTCGACGAGGGCACGACCCTCTACGACGCCGCGAACCGCGAGTTCGTGCAGTCCCGTCTCGGCGGCCCGGCTTCCTCGCTTTCGGCGTATCCGCTCGCCACTGGCGACCTCGACGACGACGTCGTCACGGCCGCGAAGGTCGCTGTCGACGCGGTTGCGAACGAGCACCTACAGGCCGACGCCGTCGACTCCGCCGAACTCGCGACCGACGCCGTCACGGCTGCGAAAGTCGCCGTCGACGCCGTCGCGAACGAGCACTTGGCGAACGACGCGGTCAACTCCGCCGAGCTCGCGACCGACGCCGTCCAGGCCGCGCACATCGCCGCGTCCGCGGTCGGCTCCGGTCAGTTGGCGACGAACGCAGTGACGACCGGCGCGCTCGCCGCCGACGCCGTCACCGGCTCCGAAATAGCCGCGGACGCCGTGGGGTCCGCCCACATCGCTCCCGACTCCGTCGGCAACAACCAGCTCGCCTTCGACGTCGCCACGCAGTCTGAGTTCGATTCGCACGCCCTTGACGCCGACGCGCACCACAATCGGCCGACCAGTACGCAGTCGGCGTCGTCCTCAACTGGCTACGATGATGGAGCAGCATGGACCTACGACCAACAGGTAAACGGCGACAAGACGTTCGCCATCGATTTCCATACGGCAGGGGACGGAGTCAAAATCGAACATCTCGTAGGACAATATGGCTATATTGATGAGTCACGGGTCTATCTCGATGGCTCTCTTGTGGATACCCACAGCGGGTATTCAAGCCCTACAGCGTCGTACGAAACAACGTTCCAGTCGGGAACGATTACGCGCGTCGAAATCGATTTCAGCGGCGGATATAGCGGGTCGTATAGACAGCGGTTCGTGGTCACTCCCCGGAAGTACGCGGTCGGACCACACAGTCACTCAGTCTAATCCATGACAAACACGACACACAGAGCCACAGGGCAGAGAATCAGATGATGGACAGCAAGACGAAGAAGGCGCAGGCGGCATGGGCCGTGATGCTCCTGCTCCTCGGCCTCGTGGGGACGCTGAAGCGCCCACAGACGAGCGAGGGCGGGAACCCGGAACCCACCCCGGACACGGACACGTCGACGAACGAGAACGCCGACAAGAACGACGACACGACGACGGAGGAGACGCCGAACCCGACGCCGGATAGCCCCGGCACACCGTCGACGCCTCCGAACGAGGAGGAGTCGCCTACTCAGACGCCTGACGACTCAACGACGGCCGACGAGAAGGAGGAAGACGACGAGGAAAACGCGGAGAACGAACAACCCGCGTACACCTCACTGCCCGACAACTACGAAACCGGTCTCGGAGGGAGCTACTACGACTACACTCCAAAAGTCGGTGAGGATGGGGACGACGGCGGAAGCGACTCCGACGTCGCTTCGGGCGTCGCGACCGCGGCCGCGGCCGTCGCGCTCCCGAACCTCTGGCAGCACGTCCCCGACGACGTCACCGACGTCGGAACGGCCGCGGGCGTCATCGCCACCGGCGCGCTCACTGCGGACCAAGCGCGGAAGCTTCTCGCCGCTTCTCGCGGAGCGTCGGGCGCGACTGCGGTCGTCACCGACCCGCAGACGGTTCAGGACCTGCTGAACATCCCAGACCTCCTGAAACGAACCGCCGACGGCGAGAGCGAGCTTCGGGACAACCTCGGCGATCCGTTTCAGGACGTCGTCGACGGCCTCGGCATCCCTGACCCCTCACAGTGGCCGGGCTACTCCGGGCCGGGAAGCAACCTCCGAGAGAATCCGAGCGACGTCTACGACAACGACGTCATCGGCGACTCGTCGAGCGACGACACCAGCTCATCGAGCGGCGGGAGTTCGTCGAGCGACGACGACGAGCCCGCGTACACCTCGCCGACCGACGGCTACGGAACCGGCCTCGGCGGCGGCTACGACTACAACGCGGAGACTGGCGACGTATCGACTCCCGACGACTCCAACGACTCCGGCGGCGGAGGCGGTGGAGGCGGCGGGTCGAGCAGCAGCGACGAAGACGAGAGTACGACCGTGGACACCGACGACAACATCCCCACCGGCTACGAGCGCATCGGCGCACAACTGGATAGCACGAACTCCTACACGGGGGGCCTCTGATGGGCGCGAACCCGCTCGGTGCGGTGGAGTCCGGTATCTCCATCGTGCTCCTGCTCGCGCTTATCTACGTCATCATCGAGGTCGCGGAAGCCGTGCCGGCCGCGGACTTCGAGACGCAAATCGACGACCGCGCCGAGGACGTCGTCGGCGGCCTGTGGGACGGAGGGAGTGCCTGACGATGGACGCGGTCTTTCAGGTCGTCGTTGGCGCGTCGAGCATCGTGACGGCCGGCGCGGCCGTCGGCGGCGCTCGCTGGGCGCGCGAGGCGGCCGGAGACGCACGACTCTCTCGGCGCGTCCTCGTCGGCGAGACCGACGTCGAGAGCGACGACGGCCTCGTCGGTCGCGTCCGCGATCTCGAAGACGAGCTGAACGCGGGCGGTCTCGACGACGCCGCCCGTGTCGCCATCGAGCAAGAGGCGGCGCGACTCCGCCGCGAACTCGTGAAGGAGGACGTTCTGAATGACTGACCCAGACCAGACCGGAGACAACGAGACGACGTCAGCGATGACTCGCTTTCGGTGGACGAACGACGGCCTCGCCGCGGTGCTCATCGTTTCGGAGGTGGGAATCCTCGCCGGCGCGCTCTACACCGGCTACCAGCTCCCCGACGAGTTCTGGTGGGTCGTCGAGTTCAGCGTCCTCCTCGCCGCCGCATGGGCCTTCGGCGACGCCGCGTTCGCGAACGTCGCCAAGGTCTTCGGTGGCGGTGGTCGCGACGGTCGTCCGCGACCTCGCCGGCGACGTCCGCCAGCGCGCGACATCGCCCGCGACGTCCAAGAGGAACGCGGACGAGAGCGGTCGCGGTCGGAACGCGCGAGAGAACAGGAGCGAGACGAGAACGGGAACTTCCGCTGATTCAGCGGGACCCGTTACTCGGCGTACTCTTCGACGTCGACGACTTCTTTCGTTTTCTCGTGGGTCATGTCGTTGTCTCGGGAGACGACGGGCGCACTCAAGTCGCGACCGACGGCGAGAATCACGCCGTCCATCCCAGCGAGATAGGGACCACCGGGCTGGATATCTTCCGCGATCTCGGCGGCCATGTTCGCCAGACGTTCGTCGACGCCGACGACTTCGCCCCAGTCGAGCGTTTCACGAGCGGCGTCCAAGTTGCCTTCCGGTCCGTTTCCGACACCGACGAGGACTTCGGCGTACGCGGGAGTCGGCATCACCCAGTCGGCTCCCGTTCCACCGTGGTTGTCGACGAACTCACGGGCGTTGTTCTTGTCGGCGAGGTAGTCGATGAGAAAGGTGGCATCGAGGACCTTCACAGGTCGGCGTCCTCTAGCTGCTTCATGCGCTCCTTGCTCTTCTTCTTCGAGCGGCGACGTCCTTCCTCGATGCGTTCGTATTCCTCTTCAGGCATCACGTAGTCGTCCTCTGTCTCGGTGCTTTCGTCGATGAGACGGTTCACGACGTCGTCGATGTCCTCGTCGTCTTCTTCGAGCCGACGGAGCCGCTTCAGGGTGTGCTCGCTTAGTCCGTCGTCTGTGCTGCTCATACTCGTGTGTGGGCGTGCCAGTCGCTTAGTCCCTTCGCAGAGACCGAGGGTGAACTTGTCTGACTCCTCCCTGAGAGTCTGACGCCCCGTTCATCTACGACCGTTCTCGTACATCCTGTACGTTTCGCCCGAATTTTAAATACCTGCCCCCCGTGCACGAGTGCATGGGAGAAATCGCCTGCTACTGCCGCGTCTCGACAGACGACCAGAGTCTCGAACGCCAGTTGACGAGTACCCAGGAGTACGCCGAACGCGAGTTCGGCGCGAGCCTCTCTGACCTCAGCATCTACCGCGACAAAAGCACCGGCACGAACACCGACCGCTCCGGCTACCAAGAGATGATGACTGACGCGTCCGACGGAGACCTCGACGCCGTCGTCGTTCACAGCATCTCACGCATCTGTCGGTCCATCAGCGACCTCGAACGGACAGCGTCGCGTCTCGAAAGCGACGGCGTCGAGCTCCACATCGTCAGCGAGGGCCTGACGCTCCGCCCCGAGGAGTCCGACCCGTACCAGACTGCGCTCTTCCAGTTGTTGGGCGTCTTCGCCGAACTCGAAGCAAACATGGCCCAGCAGCGGACGAAAGAAGGAATCGCCGCGCGACAGGCGAACGACGACTACCACCACGGCCCCGCTCCTCTCGGGTTCTCGAAAGATGACGGTCGGCTCGTCGAGGCTGACGACTACCACGACGTCGTCGCCGCGCTCGACATGGTCCAGAAAGACGAGCTCTCGAAGCGGAAGGCCGCTCGACGCCTCGACACCTCACGCGCCACCATCAACCGCGCGCTCGAACGAACCGACCTCTACGGATTGTAACCCTTCGTTATTTGTCGCCGCACTGCCGCTAGCGGACGTATGAGATGGATGTGTCGGGACTGCGGTCGGCCCCATCCGAAGAACTCCCCACCGTGCAAGGACTGCGGTTCTATGGATTTCGTTCAGACGACCGAGCAGGTAGACGACCGCGATCTCGAACCCGGAGAGTTCGAGTGGCGGTGTAAGGAGTGCGGGACGCGCCATCCGAAGAATTCCCCGCCGTGTAAGAAATGCGGGTCGATGCGCTTCGAGAAGTCTCCTCTCCGGCTGAACTCCTCGAACCCGTCCGTCCCCCGCCAGCGTGGGCAGAGCGTACAGAGCGGGAGCGAGAGTGAGAGCGCGTCGGGCGTCCCTTCATCGAGGCGCGCGCTCCTCGGCTACGGCGTCGCCGCCGGCGCGGTCCTACTCGGCGGCGGAGCGCTCATCTACGACAATGACTTCGCCAACCAAGAGGACGACACCAGCGCGTCGGTCGATAATGCTGAGAGCCCGTCAAACAACGATGCTGCCGCTAACACCTCGCCGACTGTCGACGACGTTCCCGGTCAAGCAGATTCTGCGAGCGATATTGAGTTCTCCACCGTCGAGGCGATGATGCGTAGCCAACTCAACAGCTCGCGTTCCAACAGTCTCACGGTAAAATCAGAGACAGACGACGCGTCTACGTACTATACGCGCTATCTCGTGAAGAACGGGTATGAATCGATGGACTCAGATACGCTCGACCAGAGCTTTCAGGAATTTGGCCTACAGAATTGGTATGCCGTTCGAAACAAATTCACGTTGGAGAGCGGTCGCGCCATCGATTACTACGAGAGCCCTGGTCAACTCGCGAGCGACATAATCGACGGATGGAGAGAGGATCCTGATATACGTAATTCACTCGACTCGCCGGAGTACAGACACTACGGAGCCGATATTCACACCGCGACGAACGGTGACGTCTACGTGACCGTCGTCCTCTCAGACTAACCGAGGACGTACCCCGCCCGCCGGGCGTCCGGGTACGGCACGATCTGGTCGGCGGCGACGTCGCCGTCGAGGTACATCCGACCCCAGACGGTCAGCTCGAACGACCCGTGGTTCGGCGTCGACGGCTCGACGAGGCCGGCCTGAGAGAGCACGCGAAGGCGCTCGCGAACACCGATTTTCGAGACATCAAGGTCGTGGAACTCAGTGCGTGAGAGAATGACCCGCGGCGACGACGACAACGCTCGCTCCGAGAGGTGTTCGAGGATTCGTTCGTCTACCGGGCGCATCCACTCGCCCTGACGGCGAATCTGAGCCGGCATTATGCCTCCGCGCCCCCGCCTTCCCCGTTCACTGGCTCTAACTGATTCGCGTCGAGTTCGCCACGAAGGTACTGCTCGCCCTGCTCCGTAATGACGTAGACGCCATTCCCGAGATGCTGAAGGAGACCGTGTTCTGAGAGTTTCTTCAACCGACGAGAGATACTAGACCGTGATATCTGAAAGTAGACTGTATCTTTGACATCAGAGGCGGAAACCGAGTCATGGGTTTCTGCCCATTCCAGTAGTCGGTCGTCCCATAGCGTCATCCACGACGCAGACTTTCTCATTGTGCGTTTGTATGCACTAGTTCGGCCTATAGCGCCCGAATATAGTAGTTTTAGACGTATTGGGCATAGAGCCAACTAAGGAACAGAGTCAGACGACCAGTGCATTTATGCACAGGAAGTCTGATAGTGGAGAGTACGAAGCCGCGACGGTTGGTTGAAGAAGACTCTGTTGGACGGTGTGAGACCGGGGCGCGGTGCAACGCGCCCCGTAGAGCGGTTTCGGTACGGAACATGACCGAAACCACGACCGTGGGCCTGGAAGCCCACACGACGACGGACGTACCGGATTCTGATAAGCGTAGCTACGCGGCCGCACCCGACTTCCCCAGCGGCCACGCTCCCGAGACGTCGACGGACGAGCGCGCGACCTGCGAGCGCTGCGGGACGCGGCCGGCGGTCGGCCTCGACGCCGAGACCGGCCAGAACCTCTGCTGGGAGTGCGCGAACAACAACGGCCCGCGACTCGTCGCCGACGGCGGTGTGACCGCGCCGTCCGTTCCGACGGCAGTGAGTCGGGAGGAGTTCTTCACCGCGGGCGAGCTCCCGAAGTGGGAGGGACCGTCTGCCGAACTGGACCGGCACGGCGAGCCGACGGGCGACTACTACGTCGCGTGCTCCGACTGCGAGCGCGAGGTACTCGTCGACGAGCGCTCGAACCTCACCCACGCCCCTGACTGCGAGGAAGCCGACGATGAGTGACGCGCTCCGCCGGAACGCCGCCGACGAGTGGCAGGCCGCCGACGCCGTCACCGACCCCGGCGCGCTCCTCGACACCGCGACCGTCTCGTTCGGCGTCGCTCGCGCTCGCTACAACCACGCGGCCGCAGAGGGGGCGAGCTACGAATGACGGACGACGCCCCAGACCTCCCAGACACGAACACGCTCCGCGCCGTCGCCGACGACCTCGCCGACGCGCGCGACGCCATCGACGCGCTCCACCTTGGCGACGTCACTCGGACCGAAGGGGAGACTCTGCGCACCCTCCGCGACAAGCTTGACCACCAAGCGGTGAAGCTCGACCAGAAAGCCGACGCCGTCGACGACCGGAGGGACGCGTGAATCCGGAAGACCTCACGCCTCGCGAAGCCGTCAACCGCTACGTCGACCGCCGCCGACCTGAGTCGACCGACCATAGCGCGAAGACGTACTGGTACCGGCTGAAACAGTTCGTAGAGTGGTGCGAAGAGAACGGCATCGAGCGCGTTAGCGAACTCTCAGGGTGGACGTTCGAGAACTACGAGACCGCCCGCGCCGGCGACGGCGTCGCGAACGTCACGCTCAACGGAGAGATGGGCGATGTCCGCCTGTTCGTCCGCTACCTCGAACGCATCGAGGCCGTCGACGAAGGCCTCTCCGAGAAGGTTCACGTTCCCAGCGTTTCGCCTGACGAGGAGAGTTCCGACGTCAAGCTCGACACGCCCGAGGCTCGCGCCCTCCTCAGCTACTACCAACGCTATGAACACGGCTCACGCCGGCACGTCCTCCTCGCGATACTCTGGGACACCGGCTGCCGCCTCGGCGCTCTCCGCGGCCTCGACGTCCGCGACTACCACCGTGACGAGCAGTACCTTTCCTTCCGGCACAGACCGGACGCGGAGACGCCGCTGAAGAAGAAGAGCATGGGGGAACGGCCCGTCGCCATTATGGACGACACGGCGGCCGCGATTAACGCGTACCTCACGAGTGATGACCGCTGGGAGACGCACGACGAACACGGTCGCGAGCCGCTGCTGTCGAGTCGGCAGGGACGTCCCTCCCAGAACACTGTCCGCGTCTGGACGTACCTCGCGACGCTCCCCTGCATCCACACGGAGTGTCCGCACGGTCGCGACCCCGACGACTGCCAGTTCACCGAGCGGAACCACGCGAGTAAGTGCCCGTCGTCGAGGAGCCCCCACCAAGTCCGAACAGGCTCGGTGACGTGGCAACTCGACCGCGGCATCCCGCCCGAGGTCGTCGCCGAACGCGTCAACGCCAGCGTCGCGACCATCAAGAAGCACTACGACAAGGCCACCGCCCGCGAGCGCATGGAGCACCGCCGCCGTCACTACGTCGACAACCTCGACCTCTACGAAGAATGATACACGAAAAATCAGAATTCGAAAACGACCGCATCACGCCCCGAAACACGCCAATAGCCGCGTATTTCTACCCCCTCCGGCCCCATACTACATATAACTAAACCGGAAGGTATTGCTGGGTTCCGGTTACCTGAGGTAAAGGCAAACAGCGACAGCGTTATTTTGGGGTAGTCGGCGCAGTACGTTTTTCTGATGTGGTAGCACGCGGGCGTGTACTCTTCTGGACAGAACACCACTGTTGAGTGTGTTTGGGGAGCTGTGGTGAGGGGGGTGTTCCAGTCAGGCTTTTACCCTGCTGTATGCGTGGTCGTTTTCACCTAAACACTTATGTCACTAGTCCATCCATTTCTGTCCGATGAGCAGGAACAACCCTGGGTGGTTCCCGTGAGCCGATGAGGCTTCTCGTCCGATTAACGGCACAGGCGGACGCAGAGTATTCGATCTCGTACCACCACAAGCTTCGTGGTCGGTTGTGGCGGGCGTTCGAGGGGACGGCGTTCGACGAGGAGCACGACACTCCGAACCCGCGCGGGTGGTCGTTCTCGAATATTTTCCCGTGGGGTTCGATTTCGGAGGGCGACGAGCGGTCGTTGCTCGTCGCGTCTGCGCGGGAGCCCGTTCTCGCGGCAGTCGCGGAAGACCTCCGTGAGAACCCCGAGTTCAACGTCGGCGAGATGTCCTTCGAGGTCGACGGTCTCACCCAAGTCGATCCGGACGTCGGCGAACCGGGGACTCGGGGAACGATCGAGACGGCGACGGGTGTGTTCGTACGGCTGTTCGACGAGCACCGCGAGCGGTACGGAATCGACGGGGAGTACGAGGGGACGCCGACGTACTGGCAGCCCGAGCACACCGTCGAGCCGTTCGCGAACGCGGTAGAGGCGAACCTCCAGCACAAACACGATCAGTTCGCACCGGACTACCTGCCCGGTCCGGAGGACGTCGACGGCGACCTCTTCGAGGGCTACGACCTGATCAAGACGTACGCGCTTCCCGTGACGGAAGGCGTCGAGATCGAGGCGGTCGTGAGTAAGTGGAAGCTCGATTACCGTGTTCGCGACGACCACCACCGCCGCCACCTGAATCTCGCGTTAGATACGGGGATCGGCGGCCGGAACGCGCTCGGGTTCGGGTTCGTGAACGTCGTCGACCGGACGCGGCCCGGCGAGACCGAACTGGAGGGCGAGCATGCTTTCCCCTGAGGAGTTCGAGGAGGCGTACGATGCCGACGAACTCCGCGAGGAGCTTCCGGCGTCGCCGGTCGCGTCGCTTCGCGACCTCCAGTATCTCTACGGGACGCTCTACACGCTCGCGACGGCGGGCGGCGGGGAGTACGCGTCGTACCTCACGCCGGACGCGGCGGGCGACCTCGTCGACACCGCCGACAGTCTCGTCGTCGTTCGCGTCGACCTCTCCGGCGACGACCCCCGGCTCGCCGACGACGAGACCGGCCCCGTCGAGGTGACGCGGTACAGCGACGATCTCGTCGAGAAGGTCGCGCACTGTAAGTATCCCGCGGCGCGCGGCATCGATCACAGCGTCACGCATCAGGCCGGCCGGAACAGCGACCCGGAGAAGCTCGCGCGGTACGCGAACGAGCGGTTGACGAAGTGGGCGACCGACGACGTCGTGCAGGAGACCGCCGAGGAGCACGAGAACGGCTGGGTCGTCGACGCGCTCGCGGCGCTCGGCGAGAGCGAGGACGCCCTCGACGAAATCGAGGACGGCGTGGAGCGCGAACTCGGCGGGGAGTCCGCGACGGCGCTCCTGACCGTTCGCGTGAAGACGGACCCAGCAGGCGACTACCGGTGGCCGGGCGAGGTCGACGTCTTCCAGGCGGCGATGCGCGCGCGGAAGCTCTCGAAGCTCGTCACGAAGAACAAGGCCGACGACTCCTCGGGGGACGCCGTCGACCTCGTGACCGGACAGTCCGCGCGGACGGTCGGGACCGCGGAGGACCCGCAGAACTACTTCCTCGGCAAGCAACTGGAGAAGTTCCCGGGGCTCGACATCGAGGAGGCGTGGCGGACGCATCCGATCTCGGAGGACGCGGCGGTCACCGTGATGAACGCGGGGGCCTTCGTCGAGGCCTGTGCGTACCGGACGTTCGGCGCGAAGGTGTACGCGCTCCCGTACTTCTTCGGGACAGTGAATCCCGAGCGCGCGCAGTCGCTCTACCGCATCCTCTACGCGGCGGCGACGGCGGACGACGAGTCGCGCATCACCGCCATCGAGCGGGCGTATCAGTACAGGGAGGAGTGCTCGTTCGACGAGAACCGCCTGCGGTTCTACGTTTCCGCCGTGCTGCCGCATCAGACCTCGCGGTACGACGTCGTCGGGGAGACGCTGAACGCCCGACTCCTCTATCCGGCCGTCGTCGCGAACGCCCATAGTCGAATCTTGGAGACGGCGGCGTTCCGCGACGGCGACGACGCGACGGCGGCGCTGCCGACGGCGAACTGGACGCTGCTCTCCGGAGACGGCGCGACCGAGCTTCTCGGACCCGTGACGTCCGGCTGGTACTTCGCGGAGACGTTCCCGCGGGGTGACGACGACACGGACGCGAGCGCGGACGACCCGCGGATCGAGGCGCTCGTCGACGTCCTCAGCGGCACGTCGATTCCCGTCTCGTTCCTCCTCGACGCCTACGTGGACCGCATCGAGGCGGACGCGTCCGACGACGACGTCGAGGGGTTCCCGGTCTTCCGGGTGGCCTCGCAGTACGCACAGCTCTGCGCGCTCGCCGACGCCGGGGACGGCTTCCTCACCGGCGAGGGCGCGAAGAGACCGATCACCGAACCACCGACGTACGAGACACGAACCATGGGATCACGAGACGAAATCACTATTCCGGACGGCGGCTTCGCCGGCGAACAGAAACTCGCAGACTTCATCGACGACACGCCCGCGCTCGCGAACGACCAGCGCTGTGGCGTCTTCCTGCTCGGCGCGCTCGTCGGCGCGGTCGGGAACTACCAGGAGTGGCACGAGGACCGCTCGACGACGCTCGTCGACCAGTTCCCCGTGAAGTCGATCACCGCGAATCGCGTGAAGAAGGTCACGCAGGACGCGATCGAGAAGACGCTCACCTACACCCGCCAGGAGAAGAAACGCGGCGGGCAGACGTATCCGGGAACGAAGTTCGACCACATCGTCGACCGCCTCCGCGAGCGCGTCATCAACCCCGACCCCGACGAGTGGGATCTGGAGAAGAACGACCTCCGGTTCTACTACGCGCTCGGCGTGACGTACGGGATGAACGACCGCTCGCTCTACGAGAGCGACGACACAGACGACGCGAACGCTGACCCCGAGGAGAACTAACGATGTCCGAAACCCAATCCGAATCCACTGCTGTCGAGAACCGCTCCGAGATTGTCTTCCTGTACGACGCCGTCGACGCGAACCCGAACGAGAACCCGCTCAGCGGCGCGAACCGCCCGCGCATCGACCCCGGAACCCAGCAGGCCATCGTGACGGACGTCCGCCTGAAGCGGTACCTCCGCGACCAGCTCGACGACGACGGCCACGGCGTCTACATCCGGAACGTGCAGAACGAAGCGGGCTATCAGGCGACTCGCGTGGACCTCCTCGAAGACCGCCTGAAAGGCGTTGACCTCGACGACTACGACCCGGACGACGACGAGGACGCGGAGCGGCTTCGTGAGGACGTCTTCGGTGAGTTCCTCGACGAGAGCGCGGACGTCCGATACTTCGGCGCGACGATGAGCGTCGACACCGACGACGACTACGAGGACCTCCTCCCCGACCACTTCACGGGGCCGGTGCAGTTCTCGCCGGGGAAGTCGATGCACGCGGTGAACGAGAACGAGGAGTACGACAGCCTCACGAGCGTCATCGCGACGCAAGGCGAGAAAGAGCAGGGCGGGTTCGACCTCGACGACCACCGCATCCAGTACGGGCTCATCAGGTTCCACGGGCTCGTCGACGAACACGGCGCGGAAGACACGAAGCTCACGTCCGAGGACGTCCGGCGGCTGGACACGCTCTGCTGGCGTGCGCTGAAGAATCAGACCGTGAGCCGGTCGAAAGTCGGACAGGAACCGCGACTCTACTGCCGCGTCGAGTACGCGGAGGAGAGCTACCACCTCGGTGGGTTGGACAAAGATCTCGCCCTCGACGAGTCGGAGTCGAAGGCCGAAGAGGACCTGCGGAACGTCCGCGACCTGACGCTCGCCGTCGACGACTTCGTCGACCGTCTCGGGAACGCGGAGAAACAGGTGAAACGCGTCCGCGTCGTCGCGAGCGACGTCCTCCAGTGCTCTTACGACGGCGACGTCGGCGGACCCGTCGTCCTCTACGACGCGCTCCGCGACGCCGTCGGCGAGGACACGGTGGACGTCGTCGACGTCTACGACGAGTACCCGGAGACGCTGGGAGCGTAGCCGTGGCGCAGGAATCGCTCGACGGCTGGTTCGACGAAGGCGAAGAGAGCGCAAGTCGTGGTGAGCGCGACGCTCTGGACCGTTCGTCCGAGCCGAGCGACGGGACCGCCGAGGCGTCGACGGCTTCGAGTTCGCACGAGTTCCCCGAGCGCTGTCTCTCCTTCACCGTTCGCGGTCCGTGGGGGCACTTCCGGCGCGTCGAAGGGAACGTCGTGAAGCAGACGTATCGCGTCATCCCGCGGACGACGGTCGCGGGGCTGCTCGCGGCCGTGCTCGGCATCGGCCGCGACGACTACTACGAGCTGTTCGCCGAGGGCGCGTCGGCGGTCGCTATCGAGCCCGTCAGCGAGCTCCGAACGCTCAACATGCCGATGAACGCGCTCTCGACCGCGAAGAGCGACCTCACGTCGCTGAACGGGCGCGGGAAGGTTAGCGTGCGCCTCCCGAACCCGGCGAAGCTCCGCCAGCAACACAACTACGAAGTCCTCGTCGACCCCGCCTACCGCGTCGACGTCGCGCTCGCCGACGACGAGCGCTACCGGGAACTTCGCGAGACGCTCGACGCGGGGAAGTCTCACTACGTCCCGAGTCTCGGGCTCTCAGAGCATCTCGCCGAGATCGACTACCACGGCGAGTACGCCGTCGAAGACGGTTCGAGCGAGGGCGTCGTCGACGTGGATTCGGCGGTGCCGAACGCCGTCGACAGCGTCGTTCCCGACCCCGGAACGCGGTGTCAGGTCGAGGAGTCACCGGCGTTTATGGAGACTGACGCTGGCGGCCGGACGACGACGGCGTTTACGGCGTACACCTACAACCCTGATGCGGGTCCGCTCGCCGTGCGGGATGTCGAAACCTCGCTGGTGGACGGCCGGACAGTGGTGTTCGTCTGAATGGCGCTCGACCCAGCGAAGCGCTACTCTCACCCGCCCGAGGACGGCGACGGCGGAACACTCCTCCTCGACCACCTCCGGGACGTCGCGTTGCGCGTCGACCACGTCGTTCCGGCGGACGCGACGACGCCGAGCGGCGAGTCGCTCCGCGAAGTCGTCCGGCGTCTCGCGCTCGTCCACGACTTCGGGAAGGCGACGACGTGGTTCCAGCAGTATATCGACGACGACCGCCGCGACCCGACGCCCGAGAGGAAGCGGTATCACGCGCCGCTCGGGTCGTTCGCCGCCTACGCCGTCCTCGATGGGGACGAGTTCGCCGACGAGACGCGCCTCGCCGGGTTCGTCGCCGTCGCGAAGCACCACGGCCGCCTCCCCGACGTCACTGACTACGTCTACAAGCGAACGACCGGCGACCTCGCCGACGACGCCGACCGGCTGGACGCGCTCGTCCACCAGGCGAAGGACATCTACGACGACGCCCCCGACGTCGCGACGACGGTCTTCGAGGACGCGACCGGGAGCGAAGACGAATGGGCGGCGTTCGCGCGGTCCCTGGTCAACGACGATTCCCTCCTCGAGGAGATCGCCGAACACGTCTCGACGGACGGACAAGAACTGACCGACGCGCTGTCCCCGTCCTGCTACGGGCTCGTCCTCCAGTGTTGGAGCGCGCTCGTGCTCGCCGACAAGACGAGCGCGGCCGGCGCGGACCGCGGCGAAGAGACGTACGGCGCGGAGTCGCCCGACTTGGAGACGCTGAACGGCCACATCGACGGCCTGCAAGCAGCGGCGAACCCCGACCCGGACGGGACGCGCGAGCAGCGACTCAACTACTGTCGCGCTCGCGCCCGCGAAGCGGTCGTCGAGAACGCCGCGTCGTTCGCCGAGGACGGCGGGGGTGGGGTCGCGACGCTCACCCTTCCGACGGGCATGGGGAAGACGCTCACCGGGCTCTCCGCGGCGTTCACGATACGGGACGCGCTCGACGGCGACCGCGTCGTCTACGCGCTCCCCTTCACCAGCGTCATCGACCAGGTCGTCGACGACGTCCGAGACATCTACGACGCCGACCTCGCGGGCCCCCTCCTCACCGCCCATCACCACCTCGAGAACGCGGCTATCGAGTACGACGGCGCGGACGACGCCGCAGACGGCGATAATGCGGCCGACAGAGCGGAGCGAGACGGTGACGTCGCGAAGATGCTCGGCGAAGCGTGGCGCGCCGGCCTGACGGTGTCGACGTTCGTCCAGCTCTTCGAGAGCCTCGCCGGCCCGCGGAACCGTCAGTCGATGAAGCTCCCCGCGCTCCAGAACGCCGTGGTAATTCTCGACGAACCGCAGAGCCTCCCGCTGGACTGGTGGAAGCTCGCGCCGCGGCTCGCCGAACTCCTCGTCGACCAGTACGACGCCACCGTGATCGCGATGACCGCGACGCAGCCGCTGCTGTTCCGAGACAGCGTCGAGTCAGGAGGGGACGTCCCCGAACTCGTCGACGTCGACGACTACGACTACTTCGACGCCGTCGAACGCGTCACCTACGAGTTCGACGACTCGGCCGAACGCTACATCGAATCACGGGCGGAGCCGAACTCCTACGCGGACGCCGCCGCGGAACTCCGCGCGCTCTCCGATGAGTCCGCGCTCGCCGTGACGAACACCATCGACAGCGCGCGCGAACTCACCGACGCCGTCACCGACGACGGTGGCTTCGTCGACGTCGCGGACGCGTACGCGGACGAACTGGACGCGGTCGGCGACGCCGACGCCGTCGAAGTCGGCGAAGTCGCCAAGCGCGTCCTCGACGACGGCCGCCGCCCCGTCCTCCACCTCTCGACGCGCCTCCGCCCCGTCGACCGACTCACCCTCGTCGAGACTGCGAAGCAACTCACAGAGAAAGACTGCGGGCTGCTCGTCGTCTCGACGCAGCTCATCGAAGCCGGCGTGGACATCAGCTTCGACCGCGTCTACCGCGACTTCGCGCCGCTCGACAGCATCGTGCAGGCCGCCGGGCGCTGCAACCGCTCGTTCGAACGCGACCGCGGCACCGTCACCGTCTGGTGGCTCGACGCGCCGAACGACGACAGTCAGAAGACGCCCGCGGAAGCCGTCTACAACACTGGCGGTGACGGAGGGGGGACGAAGCTCTTACCCGTCACCGCGAAGGCGGTCGAACAGACACGGAGTCGCGTCGAATCGTTCGACGAAACCGCGATGGCGAAAACCGCGGTCGAGAGATTCTACCGGATACTCCACGACGTCCGCGACGTCGGGACGCAAGCGTACGCCGACTACGTCGACGACGCGGACGCCGACGCACTCGGCGACTGCTCCCTCATCGATCAGAAACCCACCGCCGACGTACTCGTCACCCGAACACCCGCCGAGCGCCGGCGTGTCGAAGCACTCAGAGAGGCGAACCGAACGTTCGACTTTGACGCCCTCGACCGCCTCCGCGCGGAAACGAAGCCTATCCGGCTCTCGATTCCGCTCTACGACGACGAGACGAAGGACGCGATCCTCGACCTCCCTCCGGTCATCGAGGACGAAGGGCTGTACGCACTCGACACGCACCAGTACCGGGACCACTTCAACACCAGCACCGGGTTCACGGTCCCCGAGAGCACGGTCGCCCACCAGTTCCTATGATCGACGACACAGCCGGAGACGGTGACGACACCGCCCCCTCCGACGACCCCGTCGACCGCCTCCTCGCGTCCGCCCGCGACGAATCGATCGAGGACGACGTGCACGTCACCGGCGTGATGATGCAGTATTACGAGGTCTGTACGCGCGAACTCTGGTTCGACTCGCGGGACATCGAAATCGACCGGGACAACGCCGCCGTCGCGCGCGGCACTCGCGTCGACGACGAAGCCTACAGCGAGAAACGCCGGCACGTCTCCATCGACGGCACCATCGCCATCGACGTCCTCGACGACGGCCGCGTGATGGAAGTCAAGCCCTCCTCGGCGCTCGTCGACCCCGCGAAACTCCAACTCCTCTACTACCTCTGGTACCTCAAGCACGTCACCGGCGTCGACCGCGACGGCGTCCTCGCACACCCCAGAGAACGCCGCCGCGAAGACGTCGAACTCACCCCCGAGAACGAGGAGTGGGTCGAAGACGCGATTCGCGGCGTCGTCGACGTCATCGAACGCGACAGCCCGCCCGCCCCCACCGAGAAGCCGTTCTGTGAATCCTGCGCCTACTACGACTTCTGCTGGAGCTGCTAACCCATGAACGACAACTTCCACGTGTTCAGCGACGGACGCATCGAACGCACCGACGACACCATCCGACTCGTCCGCGAAGACGGCGAGAAACAGTACCTCCCCATCGAGCGCGCCGAGGCCATCTACCTCCACGGCCAAGTCGACTACAACACCCGCCTCGTCTCCTTCCTCAACGAGCAGGGAATCGCGATGCACGTCTTCGGCTGGAACGACTACTACGCCGGCTCCATCATGCCGAAACGCGGCCAGACCTCCGGCCAAACCGTCGTCGCCCAAGTCCGCGCCTACGACGACCCCGACCACCGCCTCACCATCGCGAAACGCTTCGTCGACGGCAGCATCCACAACATGCGCGCGAACGTCTCCTACTACCACAACCGAGACCACGACTTCACGACCGCCCTCGACACCCTCGACGACCGACAAGCCGCCATCGACGACGCCACCGACGTCAACGAACTCATGGGCGTCGAAGCCGGCGCACGCAGAGCCTACTACGCCACCTTCGACGACATCCTCCCCGACGACTTCGCCTTCCGCGGCCGCACCTACAACCCCCCGGACAACGAGACGAACAGCCTCATCTCCTACGCCAACTCACTCGTCTACGCCAACACCGTCTCCGCCATCCGAGCCACCGCCCTCGACCCGACCGTCAGCTACCTCCACGAACCCGGCGAACGCCGCTACTCGCTCTCCCTCGACATCGCCGACATCTTCAAACCGATCCTCGCCGACCGCGTCATCTTCCGCCTCCTCAACCGCCGCCAACTCTCCACCGACGACTTCGAATCCGACCTCAACGGCTGCCTCCTCACCGACGACGGCCGCGAAACCTTCACCCGAGCCCTCGAAGAAACCCTCGACCAAACCGTCCACCACCCCACCCTCGACCGAAACGTCAGCTACCAATATCTCCTCCGCCTCGAAGCCTACAAACTCAAAAAACACCTCCTCACCGGCGAAGAATACGTCCCCCTCAGGCGGTGGTGGTAATGCCCTACATCATCGCCGTCTACGACGTCGACGCCGACCGCACCCACCTCTTCCTCAAACTCTTCCGCCGCTACCTCACCCACATCCAGAACTCAGTCCTCGAAGGCTTCATCACCGACGGCCGCCTCCAACGCCTCCGCGGCGAAATAGAAGCCCTCCTCGAACCCCACGAATCCGTCCTCATCTACGAAGTCTCCAGCGAAGACTACGTCGACCGCACCGTCTTCGGAACCGACCCCAAAGCAGACGACACCTTCCTCTAACCGTCGACCCCCCGGGGGTTCAGGGACTACTAACGGTCGACGGAAACGCGGGCCGACCGGGCTCGCCGCGACGGGCCGCGTTCAGGGACTACTAACGGTCGACGGAAACACCCAAGGCAAACCCCACAGTACAAGCCCTACACGCCCCGAATCGGGCATGGTTACAGACGAACGCTAGAGCGGTTGAAGAGGCGTCCGCGAGAATTGCACGCTCGTAGGCGTCCTCGTTACAGACGAACGCTAGAGCGGTTGAAGAGAGGATGCGGCAGACGAGGGTTGGGGTTGCGCGTCCCGTTACAGACGAACGCTAGAGCGGTTGAAGATGCCAACACAAGCATCCGGTCATTCTCAGACGTCGTTACAGACGAACGCTAGAGCGGTTGAAGATCGTTGTGGTTAATCCACGTAACGGGCCCGTCGTCAGTTACAGACGAACGCTAGAGCGGTTGAAGACTCGGCGCGTTCGGCACAGTCAGACTGTCGTCAAGTTACAGACGAACGCTAGAGCGGTTGAAGGCTCAAGTTCGGCGTCGACGACGGGCGATGCGGCGTGTTACAGACGAACGCTAGAGCGGTTGAAGGCAGTACCATCCCGGATTCGTACCTCTACGGCGAACGTTACAGACGAACGCTAGAGCGGTTGAAGGGAACTGGCGCTCGGTCAGGACCTTCTCTCGGCTATGTTACAGACGAACGCTAGAGCGGTTGAAGGTCTTCGCGCGCGTCTTCGAGGCAGACGATTGCGAGTTACAGACGAACGCTAGAGCGGTTGAAGTCTGATGCGGCCGACGCTCCGCGAGCTCGACGACCAGTTACAGACGAACGCTAGAGCGGTTGAAGTGTGATGCCGAGAAGCTGGCCGAGGAACGAGAGGACGGTTACAGACGAACGCTAGAGCGGTTGAAGTGCCGACGAGCACCTGCCGCGGGTGCTCGCACACCGCGTTACAGACGAACGCTAGAGCGGTTGAAGTGCCGACGAGCACCTGCCGCGGGTGCTCGCACACCGCGTTACAGACGAACGCTAGAGCGGTTGAAGCCTCGCTACCAGCGGTCTCGCCACCGCGGGCGTCCTCGGTTACAGACGAACGCTAGAGCGGTTGAAGCGCTCACGACCGTTCGACGGCTCACGACACGGTGCGTTACAGACGAACGTTAGAGCGGTTGAAGCGGTATGGGAGAAATCGACCTTCTCTCGCTCTCGGGTTACAGATGAACGCTAGAGCGGTTGAATCGGGACGTAAATCCCGAAGAGGAGGGCCTCGTTCCAGTGTTACAGACGAACGTTTGATGCGTTAGGGATCAGGCGTGCGTCGATATATCACGGTCTGTGGTACGGCGCCCTCAGGAGAATTGGTCTTCGACGCGTTCGTCGGCGTCTTCGGCGTCTTCGGTTATGGCTTGCTCGCGGAGTTCGCTCTCGGGGTTGTCGATGTAGTCGAGGGCGGTGTCGGTGAAGGCGCCGGTGTCGACGATGGAGTCGCGGTTGTAGGAGAGGATGACGCCGCTCCATTCGCCGAGTGGTACTTGGAGGACGACGACGTCGTGGAACCAGCGTACGCTCATGTCGAGGTGGCCGAATCGTCCGAACTCTGGCTGTTCGATGTCGTCGTCGAAGCCTTTCAGGATGAGGTTTTTCGCTAACTCCTCTTCTTCCTCGGGGGAGAGGGCGTCGCTCAGGTCCGTTTGCTCGAAGACGACGTCGTACTCCTCGCCGTCGTACGCGATGGCTCGGCGGAGCTGGCCGATGTCCGCGTCGTGGAGGTGGTCGATAAGGTTTCGAGCGCCTTCGTGCATCACCACTCTCTTCGGAGAGGGGACGGTTAACGTTGCCCCCCGTCAGTCGTCGATGTCGACGACGTCGTCGAGGTACTGTTGTTCCCACTCTTTTCGGTCTTCGAGCTCTCGTTCTCCGCGTTTGGTCAGCGTGTAGATGTTCGTTCGTTCGTCGCGTTTTCCCTTCTCGACGAGGCCTTTGTCGACGACTGCGTCGAGGTTCGGATAGAGTCGGCCGTGGTTGATCGAGGTTTCGTAGTAGTTCTCCAGTTCGTCTTTGATGTCGAGGCCGTTCGGTTCCGACATCCCGGCCGTCACGACGAGGAGGTCGCGCTGGAAGCCCGTCAGGTCGTGCATGTTGTCCGAAAGGTTGACCGTCCGTCCCTTAGTTCCGGCGGCCACTCGCCTGAATCTGCCGGGAGAATATCGGCTCTCAGACCTGTCTGCGTCGAGTGGGTTCGCCGGTTCGACGCCGACCGACACTCCCTCGACGGCGTGTGGTTCGGGTGTCAGGAGAGTCGGGGGTCGTGGGGGTCGAGGGCGGTGCGGCCCTCGGTGGTCAGCCGGTAGACGACTTCGTCGGTGACGGGTTCGATGAGGCCGCGTTCGGCGAGCGCGGCGATTCTGGACTCGGCGTACGAGGTGTGGACGCCCGTTCGGTTCGCGATGATGGCGGCGTACTCGGCTCCGTTGTCTTGGAGGAACTCGAGTATCGCTCTGTCCGCTGACCGGAGCCGTCCGCTGTTGGTCTGTTGGGCGTCGCTCATCACCAACATCTGTGTTGTGGTACCACATAACAATTGTGGTGGTCTTGGAGAGAATCGTGACAGTTCTCGATGGGCGGCGGTCGAGCGCCCCGCGGAGGCGGGCCAGTCTCAGCCCTCCCTCGGGCCGCCCTGTTTCTCCGCGCGGAGCGGGTTCCGTGACGCGAGCGAGCACGGGAAGGCCGGATGCTCGGCGAAGTGCCGCACGAGCATGTGTCGACGACTGCCCGTGATTCCCGCGGCCTGCACGTCGTCCGCGCCGAACGCTCGCGGCAGCCGTTCGAAGAGCCGTCGGGCGTCGTCGAAGGAGTCGAAGACCGTGGAGTTCCCCGTGGAGTCGGCGGCGCGCCGCTCCACGACGTAACTCCCGTCCTCGCGGTGCTCGCAGGCCGTGCGGAAGAACTCCTCGCGCTCGACGAGCGCGTCGCCGACGGCGTCCGTCAACTCCTGTGCGGCGCTCCGCGAGAGTTCGACGTGCTCGCCGTCGACCGAGAGAACGATACTGCCCCCGTCGCTGTCGACCGTCAACGCGACGTCGTCGCCGGCGGCGTCGACGGCCGGAACGGTGTCGGGCTCCGAGTCGCTGGAAGTGGATTCACTGGGGGCCGAGAACTCGACCAGGAGAGTGAGTACTCCGTGCCATACCCGACTCGACGCCCCAGTCAGGTAAAGAAGTTACGGCGACACAGGCGCGACCCGTCCGCCCGCGTCGCGAACGTCGAGGAGCGACCCGTCGTCACTCGTCGTGGTCGTCGTCTCGCTTGCTGTCGTTCCGTCTGTCGTCGTCTCGTTCGCCGCCGACTCAGCGCTCGTGGTCTTCGTGGTGTCTGTGGCTTCCGTCGTCGAGTCGACGACCGACGGTACGGCGTCCGTGACTGAGCCCGTGAGCGCCGTCGTGTCGGACGTTTCGCGCTCGGTCGTCAACGGCTCCGTCGTCGTCGTTGTGGACTGCGTCCCGTTCTCCGGACCGACCTCCTCTTTCACTTCCTGGAAGATGTAGGTGCGAATGATCTCCGTGTACGCCGCGTTCTGCAGGGGGAGGCGGAGGTCGTTCACGCCGGGGAGCGGGGAGTCGACGACGGCGTAGAAGTCCATATTGAACTCCGTCGTCTGATTCTGCCGGAGGTGGCTCACCCACCACTCGTCTAAGCGCTGGTTCCGGATGTTCGTCGTCGCGGTGACGACCTGCGTGCCGCGCGGCGGAACCAGAATCTCCTCCTCGGTCGCGCCGCTCCCGACCGCGACGTCGTTCATCGTGATGTTGTAGCCGAGCTTCGTGAACGTCACCGGGACGCGGTGGGGGTTGTAGACGACGAACCGGGTCTCCAGCGGCGTCGTCTCGTTCGTCACCGCACCCCACGTCGCGTTCGTCTGATTGACGTAGAGGAGCGGGTCGCCCGTCGGGCCGGGTATCGGGCGCGTCTCCGTGGAGTTGAACTGGTCGGTGATGTTCGTCGTGACGTACTGCGGGCTCGTCTGGTACGTCGTCGTGCGACCGAGCAGGCCGGAGTGAACTTCCGCCGTCACCACGACCGACGTGTTCTCGCCGTTCCGGACGTGCGACACCCACCACGGCGGAATCCGGTCGTTCTTCAGGTACGTCGTGAGGTTGATGGTGCTGTTTCCGGGCGTGACGCCGACGCCGTGCTTCGTCCCCGTCGCCACCGTCACGTCGTTCATGTCGATACGGTAGTCGACGGTCGTATCGCCGAGCCGAACTCCGACCGGGTTCGGGTTGTGCACGACGAGGTCCGAGTAGACCGTCGTGTCCGTCTCGTTGACCGGGCCGAAGGCGTTGTCGAGGCGAGCGACCCCCGGCACGCCGACGACGCCGGTCACCGTCGCCCCGCCCACCACGAGACCGACGCCGAACACCACCGTCAGCGCGGTCTTCAGCGTCGAACCGAAGAGGAGCACGCGAACGTCCATACCTCACGTGGAGGCGCGAGCAAACGAAAACGTCCCGGTACGAGTCGCGCCGCGTCTGTCGAACCGCGGCGCACCCAGAGCCGGCTCGCCAGACGACGAGGTATCGGGACGAATCGGTTCGCTTGTCGTCGAGGCGTGGACCGCGTGTTTTTATGGGTGTTCGGGGGTGACTGGCGGATATGTCTGATACAGCGACGGCGACCGACAAGCGAACCGGCATCGCACTCGTCTTCGGCTTGCTCGCGGCGGCGTCCGCGGCGTACCTCCTCGTCGGCGGCACGCAGCTCGGTCGGGCGTACGGGATGGGGCTCGCGCTCGTCTTCGCGGCGCTCTCCGTCGCGGCCGTTCACGCGTACGAATAGAACAACCGTTAAATCGCCCGCGGCCGTACGTCAACGTATGACGGAGTACACCGAGGAGGAGCAGGCGATCCTCGAGTACCTCCAGGACAGTGCGGCGTCCGGGGACCGCTACTTCCGTGCGAAGAAAATCGCGAAACACCTCGGGTTGACCGCGAAACAGGTCGGCGTCCGCCTCCCGCGACTCGCGGAGAAGGCCGAGGACGTCGACATCGAGAAGTGGGGGCGGTCGAAGTCGACGACGTGGAAGGTCGAACCGGTCTGATTCTCCGTGGTTTTTCGGTGCGCTCTCGTGTTCGGTCGGGTTCGGTCGCCCTCGGGGTTCGGGGGTGACCGGCGGGTTTTTCCACTCGCCGGCGGAACCCGGGAGTATGACTGTTCGAGTGGAGCGGACGTTCGACGTGCCGGCGTCGCGGGATGCGGTCTGGGCGTTCATCTCGGACCCGGCGAAGCGCGCGTCCGCGATTAGCGTCGTGGACCGCTACGAGGACCGCGGGGACGCGTTCATCTGGTTCGTGAAACTCCCGGTCATCGGGACGACCGTGGAGTTCGAGACGCACGACGTCGACGTGCGCGAGAACGAGTACGTGAAGTTCGAGGGGAAGTCGCGCGTCGCGAACGTCGTGGGCGAGCACGAGCTCGAAGACACCGAGGGCGGCTGTCGGCTGACGAACCGCTTCGTCGTGCAGGGGAAGCTCCCGGGCGTGGAGCGGTTCTTCGAGAAGAACCTCGACGCGGAGCTCGACCGGCTGGAGCGAGAGCTCGTGGAGTCGGTCGGAGACGAGAGCGAAGACGAGGCGGACGGGAGCGACGCATGAGGCTCGCGCTCGCACAGCTCGACGTGGAGAACGCGGCGGTGTCGGCGAACGTCGAGCGCGCCGTCGACGCCATCGAGGCGGCGGCCGCAGCGGGCGCGGACCTCGTCGCTCTCCCCGAGATATTCAACGTCGGGTACTTCGCGTTCGACTCGTACGCTCGCGAGGCGGAGGCGCTCGACGGCCCGACGCTCACGCGGATACGGGAAGTCGCCGCGGACGAGGGCGTCGGGGTGCTCGCGGGGAGTATCGTGGAGGACCTCGCGGCGAGCGAGGGCGGGCCGGCGGAGGACGGCCTCGCGAACACGTCGGTGCTCTTCGGCCGGGACGGCGACCGGCTGTTGACGTATCGGAAACGCCACCTCTTCGGGTACGGGTCCGCGGAGACGGAGCTCCTCACGCCCGGCGAAACACCCGGCGTCGCGGAGTTCGAGGGGTTCACAGTCGGTGTGACGACCTGCTACGACCTCCGGTTCCCCGAACTCTACCGCGACTACGTAGCGCGCGGCGTCACGCTCACGCTCGTCCCGTCGGCGTGGCCGTATCCGCGCGTCGAACACTGGAAGACGCTGCCGCGCGCCCGCGCCATCGAGAACCTCTCCTACGTCGCCGCGGTGAACGGGAGCGGGAGTTACGAGGAGGCGTCGCTCCTCGGCCGCTCCACGGTCTACGACCCGTGGGGGACGCCGGTGTCGACGACGGACGACCAGCCGGACGTCGTCTACGCCGACGTCGACCCGGAGACGGTCGCCGACGTCCGCGAGGAGTTCCCGGCGGTCGCCGACCGACGCTAGAAGTCAGGCGAATCCGGCGGCCACGGCGGCGTCTACGAGTTTCGCTTCCGCTTTCCGGAGGTGCTCGCCGGCGGTGCGCCGGTCGATGCCGATTCCGTCGGCGATTTCGGCGACGGTGGTCCTCCGAGGTTGTTCGTAGTAGCCGCCGTCGTAGGCGGCGGTGAACACCGCTCGCTGTCGCGGGGTGAGCGAGACGTCGGGCGGGACGGGCGAGCGGGACGCGAGGGAGGGCGCGCGTTCGCGTTTTTCGAGGACGTCGACGTCGAAGCGCTCTCCGAGCGCGCGGTAGGCGTCGGCGAGGTCGCCGGCGTCGAGCGCGAGGACGTGGACGACGCGCGCGCCGCCCGCGTAGGTTATCGGGGGGACGACGACGCAGCCGGCGTCCGCGATGGGGGCTTCGACGCCCGCGATGGTGTCGCGGAGGCAGGTCTCCGTCACGAGGAGGCGGTCGCCCTCGGACGTGGTTTCGGCGGCGACGCCGACGGCGTCACGGACCGCGTCGACGGCGAGGCTGTCCGCGCCCGCGCCGACGCGGAGGAGGTCGCGGTGGTCGGTACACCAGAGCGTGATGGTCGCGTCCGTCCCCGCCGTCGCCGCCGCGTACGGCGAGTCGCCCGCGACCCGGAACGTCGCCTCGAACACACCGCTAACGACGCGCCGCACCGATAAAGAACCCCGCGTACGCTGGCCGTACGTCCTTGTGGCGGGCGGCCGACTACCGCGGTATGGACAGGACGCGACGGTTCGACGTCGGCGACCCGAGCGAGCAGTGGCTCGACTATCAGGGCGCGCCGACCGGAACGGACATCGAATGCGAGGGCTGGCGGCAGGAGGCCGCGCTTCGAATGCTGAACAACAACCTCGACCCGGAGGTCGGCGAGGACCCCGAGAACCTCGTCGTCTACGGCGGCACGGGACGCGCGGCGCGCTCCTGGGACGCCTACGACGCCATCCTCGCGGAGCTCCGTGAGCTCGACGACGACGAGACGCTCCTCGTGCAGTCGGGGAAGCCGGTCGGCGTCTTCCGGACGCACGAGATGGCCCCGCGCGTGCTCATCGCGAACTCCAACTTAGTGGGTAAGTGGGACGACTGGACGCACTTCCACGAGCTGGAGGCGAAGGGGCTCATCATGTACGGGCAGATGACGGCGGGGTCGTGGGCGTACATCGGGACACAGGGCATCATCCAGGGGACGTACGAGACGCTCGCGGAGCTGGCGAGCCAGGAGTACGACGCGAGTTCTCTCGAAGGTCGTATCGTGGCGACGGGCGGCCTCGGCGGGATGGGGGGTGCACAGCCGCTCGCGGTGACGATGAACGGCGGCGTCTGCATCGCCGCCGAAGTGGACGAGTCACGCATCGAGCGCCGCCTCGACACGGGCTACTGCATGGAGCGAGCGGACGACCTCGACGACGCCATCGAGAAGGCGGAAGCGGCCGCGGACGCGGGCGACCCGTACTCCGTCGCCGTGCACGTGAACGCCGCGGACATGCTCGAAGGGATGCTCGAACGCGGGTTCACCCCCGACGTCGTCACCGACCAGACGAGCGCGCACGACGAACTGGAGGGCTACTACCCGAGCGGGTACACCGTCGAGGAAGCCGACGCCCTCCGCGACGACGACCCCGAGCGGTACGTCGAGGAGAGCCTGGACACGATGGAGCGCCACGTCCGCGCCATCCTCGACCTCCAGGACGCGGGCGCGGTCGCGTTCGAGTACGGGAACAACATCCGCGGACAGGTCGAAGAACACCGCGAGATGGCGGACGCGTTCGACTTCCCCGGGTTCGTTCCGGCGTATATCCGCCCGCTCTTCTGCCGCGGGAAGGGCCCGTTCCGCTGGGTGGCGCTCTCCGGCGACGAGGCCGACATCCACCGCACCGACGAAGCAGTGAAAGAGCTCTTCCCGGAGAAGGAGGATCTCACGCGGTGGATCGACCTCGCACAGGAGCAGGTACAGTTCCAGGGGCTCCCCTCCAGAGTCTGTTGGCTCGGCTACCAGGCGGCCGATGCGTCGGAGACGCGCCGGGACGGAGGCGGCGACGCCGCCGGAGCGGAACGACTCACGGAGCGCGCGCGGTTCGCGCTCCGCATCAACGACCTCGTCGCAGAGGGGGAGATTTCCGCGCCCATCGTGGTGACGCGCGACCACCTCGACGCGGGGAGCGTCGCGAGCCCGCACCGGGAGACGGAGGCGATGCGGGACGGCTCGGACGCGATTGCGGACTGGCCGATTCTGAACGCGCTCCTGAATACGGCGGCGGGCGCGGACATCGTGAGCGTGCACGACGGCGGCGGGGTCGGCATCGGGAACGCCCTGCACGCGAACAACCACGTCGTCCTCGACGGGTCGGACCTCGCGGCGAAGAAGGCCCGGCGTGTGTTCACGACCGACCCGGGGATGGGCGTGATTCGGCACGCGGACGCCGGCTACGAGGAGGCGTTCGACGAGGCCGAAGAATCGAGCGTCGCCGTGCCGATGCGCGACCGAACGGAGGGCGGCGAGTGAGCGGCTTCGCCGACCCGCCGGCGTGGTCGGGGTCGTCGAGCGACCCGAACGACGTCCAGTTCGGCGACGTCGTCGAGGGGACGGCGCTCGCGGACGCCGACAGCTACGACCGCGTGCTCGTCGGCGAGCCCTACGACGGCGCGGTCATCGGTCGGACGGGCGCGCGCGACGGCCCCGCGGCGATTCGCGAGTCGCTCGCCGCCGCGAAAGCCTACCACTTCGAGCACGGCACGGTCGCTTCAGTTGGCGACCTCGGCGACGTCCGACCTCCCGAGGGGGACGTCGCGCACGTACAGGAAACGGTCGCGGATGTCGCGGCGGAGGTCCACGCGCTCGACGCGACGCCGGTCTTCCTCGGCGGCGACAACTCGCTCACGTACGGGAACGTCCGCCCGCTCCTCGACGACGGGGCAGTGGGCGTCGTCAGTCTCGACGCCCACCTCGACTGCCGCGAAGTCGGCGACGAGCCGAGTTCGGGGACGCCGTACCGCCAGCTGTTCGACGCGGGCCTCGACGCGCTCGCCGTCGTCGGCGCGCGGCACTTCGAGACGACGGGAGCCTACCACGCCTTCCTCCGCGAGCAGGGCGGCCGCGTCCTCACCGCGAGCGAAGTCGGCGAGAGCGTCGAGGACGCCGCGCAGGCGGCGCTCGCCACCGTCGCGGACGTCGACACGCTCTACGTGAGCCTCGACGTCGACGTTCTGGACGGCGCGCTCGCGCCCGGAGTGTCCGCGCCGACGCCCGGCGGGCTCACGGCGCGCGAGGTGTTCGCGCTCCTCCGCGCGTTCGCCGCGGACGACCGCGTCGCCGGGTTCGAAGTCGTCGAGACCGCGCCCCGCCTCGACTCGAACGGCCACACGACGAAGACGGCCGCGCGCGCCGTCGCACACTTCCTCAGCGCGCACACACACCACCATGCCTGAGAACACTACCGAACACGGCCAGAGCCGCACTGACCCGTTTGTCGAACCGGGTCACACCGGATACACACTCGTCTATGACGCCGCCGACCTCGTCGTCGGCCCGGCCGACGCGGACAGTCCGAATCGCCTCCGCCGCATCGAGGGCGGCGCGCTCGTCGTCGCGGACGGGCGCGTCGTCGCCGTCGGCGACACCGCCGACGTGACGCGGGAGTATCCGGCCGAGAACGCCGACACCGCGGTCGACGCGTCGGGGAAGGCGGTGACTCCGGGGTTCGTCGACCCGCACACGCACGCGCTCTTCGCGGGCGACCGCAGCGACGAGTTCGCGCGGAAACTCCGCGGGGAGAGCTACCAGGAGATTCTCGCGGGCGGCGGCGGCATCCTCAAGACTGTGCGCGCGGTCCGCGACGCGAGCACCGAAGAACTCGCCGCGAACCTCACCGAGCACCTCGACCGGATGCTCGCGTTCGGGACGACGACCGTCGAGGTCAAATCCGGCTACGGCCTCGACACGGAGACGGAGCTCCGGATGCTCGACGCCATCGACAGCGCCGCCGGCGCACACCCCGTGGACGTCGTCCCGACGTTCATGGGCGCACACGCCGTTCCCGAAGGGACGGACGCCGACGACTACGTCGACGCGGTCGTCGAGGAGCAGTTGCCTGCCGTCGCCGAGCAGGGCGTCGCCGAGTTCTGCGACGTCTTCTGCGACGAGGGCGCGTTCACCGCAGCACAGTCGCGTCGCGTGCTGGAAGCCGGCGTCGAGCGCGGCTTGACGCCGAAGATCCACGCCGAGGAGTTCGCGCGCATCGGCGGGAGCGAGGTCGGTGCCGACGTCGGCGCGGCGTCCGCCGACCACCTCCTGAACGCCACAGATGAAGACGCGGCCGCGCTGGCGGAAGCGGGCGTGACGCCCGTGCTCCTGCCGGGGACGGCGTTCGGACTCGGCGCGGACTACGCCGACCCGTCGCTGTTCGACGAGCCGGCCATCGCGTCGGACTTCAACCCGAACTGTTACGCGCGGAGCATGGGGTTCGCGGCGACGCTCGCGTGCGTCGGAATGGGGATGACTCCCGAGGACGCGCTCGTCGCGGCGACGCGGAACGCCGCGCGCGCCGTCGACCGCGACGACGGTCTCGGCACGCTCCAACCGGGCGCGCCCGGGGACTGCCTCGTCCTCGACGCGCCGAGCTTCGTCCACGTCCCCTACGAGTTCGGCGAGAGCACGGTCGAGACGGTCGTCAAGAACGGAGGTGTCGTCTATGAGCGCTGAGGTCGTGCTCGACGGCGACTCACTGACGCCCGAGGACGTCGTCGCCGTCGCCCGCCAGAACGCATCGGTCGAAGTCGCCGACGACGCCCGCGCGGCCGTTCGCGACTCCCGCGAGCGCGTCGAGGACATCGTGGAGAGCGGACAGGCCGTCTACGGCCTCAACACCGGGTTCGGCCAGCTCGTGAACACGCGCATCGAGAGAGAGGAGATGCGGGAGCTCCAGGCGAACCTCGTGCGCTCGCACGCCTCGGGCGCGGGCCGCGAACTCGACATCGAGGAGGTCCGCGCGATGCTCGTCGGCCGGCTGAACGCGCTCGTGAAGGGGTATTCGGGCGTCCGCGAGTCCGTCGTGGACGCGCTTTGTGCGCTCCTGAACGAGGGCGTGACGCCGGTCGTGCGCTCGCGGGGGAGCCTCGGAGCGTCCGGCGACCTCGCGCCGCTCGCACACCTCGCGCTCGTCCTCATCGGCGAAGGCGAGGCGGACGTCGAGACGGGCGGTGAGACGGAGCGCCTGCCCGGCGGGGACGCGCTCGCCGCGGTCGGCCTCGAACCGCTGGACCTCGCGCCGAAGGAGGGCCTCGCGCTCATCAACGGCACGCCGCTCTCGGCGGGTATCGCGTCGTTCGTCGTCGTGGACGGCGAGCGGGCGGCGCGCGCGGCGGACGCCGCCGGGGCGCTCACGACCGAAGTGACGATGTCGACGACGGCGAACTGCGACCCCGCCATCCACGACGCGCGGCCGCACGCCGGCCAGTCGACGGTCGCCGAGACCGTCCGGGCGCTCACGGCGGAGTCGGAGGTCGTCGAGTCCCATCGGAACTGCGACCGCGTGCAGGACGCCTACTCGATTCGGTGCCTGCCGCAGGTCCACGGCGCGGTCCGCGACGCCCTCCAACACCTCCGCGAGGCCGTGGAAGTCGAACTCAACAGCGCGACGGACAACCCGCTCGTGTTCGACGCCGCCGACGTCGACGAGCGCGCGGTCGGCACGAGCGCGGGCGCGGTGCTCTCCGGCGGGAACTTCCACGGCGAACCGCTCGCGCTCCGCCTCGACTACGCCACGTCGGCGCTCTGTGAACTCGCCGCTATCTCGGAGCGCCGCACGGACCGCCTCCTCAACCCGAACGTCCAGGAACACCACCTGCCGGCGTTCCTCGCGGCGGAGCCGGGGCGGCACTCGGGCTTCATGATTCCGCAGTACACGGCGGCGGCGCTCCTGAACGAGATTCGGAGCCTCGGCCGCCCGTCGATGGACAACACGCCCGTGAGCGGCGGGCAGGAAGACCACGTGAGCATGAGCCTCCAGTCCGCGTACCACGCGCGGACCGCCGTGGAGAACACCCACACCGTCCTCGGCGTGGAACTCCTCTGCGGCGCGCAGGCGGTCGAATACCTCCCCGGCGACCTCGCGCTCGGCCGCGGCACGGAGGCCGTCTACGACACCCTGCGCGCGGTCGTCGAGACGCTGGACGCGGACCGCGCGCTCTCCCCCGACATGGACGCCGCCGCCGACATCGTCGCGCGCGGCGTGCTCGACGACGCCATCGACGACGCGGTCGACGGCTTCAAATAAGTACGGGAGGGGGCGTCGAGCGGAGTTAGGAGGGGTAGTCGGGGTCGCGTTTTTCGAGGAAGGCGGCGACGCCCTCGTCGTGCTCGGGGGTGTCCATCGCCTGCGTCTGGAGGGCGGCTTCGCGCTCGTTCGCGTCCCGCCAGCCGCGCGCGAGGTTCCCGTGGATGGCTTCTTTTGTTAGGCCGATAGTGCGCGTGGGGCGCGCGGCGAGCGTCGAGAGGATGGCTTCGACGGTCTCGTCGAGTTCGTCGGCAGGGACGGCGTCGTTGACGAGGCCGAGGGTCGCCGCCTCGTCGGCGGAGACGAACTCGCCAGTGAACGCGAGGCGTTTCGCCGCGCGGAGGCCGACGAGCCGCGGGAGGAGGTGCGTGCCGCCGGTGTCGGGGATGAGGCCGACGCGGACGAACGCACAGGAGAACCGGGCGTCGGCGGTCGCGTACGCGAAGTCAGCGACCGCGGCGAGCGCGAGCCCCGCACCGACCGCGTCGCCGTTCACCCGCGCGACAATCGGAACAGAAGAGGATAACGCGGCTTCGACGATGCGGCCGAAGGTGTCGAGCACGCGCTCGTAGCCCTCGCGCGTCCGCTCGTCGCGCTCCGCCATCCACTGGACGTCGCCGCCCGCGCAGAACGCGTCGCCCTCGCCCGTGAGGACGACGGCGTCGTGTGATTCGACGTCGACGCCGTCGACGGCGTCCGCGAGGTCGCGCGCCACGTCGGTCGTCATCGCGTTCTTCACGTCGGGTCGGTCGAACGTCACCCACCGCACGCCGTCCTCGTCGGTGATTCGCATACCCGGCTCGTTCGAGACACCGCCCCCTAAGCGTTCGCGTCCCCGGCCCCGCGGACGCGATGACGCAGCGGTGTGTCGAGCCGCGATACCCGACTGGGTGGCCGTAACCGCTATTGTACCGTCCGCCTTCGGCTCCAACCACGATGTCGAGCGAACCGTCCGGTTCGGGCCTCAGCGACCTCTTCGTGGAGGTCACGGGGACCGACGAAGTCGTCGAAGAACAGGTCGAAGCGCAAAAACGGGTGAGCGAGGACGACGTCGACGTGGCCGCCGCGGCGGACGACGGCCTCCAGGACGCCGTGGCGAACGGCAACGACGACCTCGCCGCGCAGTTCGACTGAGAGTAGGTGTCGGACGGCGAGTGGCCGTTCGAATCTGAACGTGTCGGACGGCGAGTGGCCGTCGGAGCGCACGGTTCCAGCCGGCGAATCGCGGGACGGGCGTGCGACCGAACGCCCTTTCCGTGTCGGTCGCGGACTCACTGGCGATGCGGGTCGAGAACTCCTTCATCGGGGTGGACGGCGTCGGTGAACGCACGGAGCGGAAGCTCTGGGAGCAGGGCGTCACGCACTGGGACGATTTCGACGCGGACCTCCTCGGTTCGAAGACGGGCGCGGCGGTCGCCGACTACATCGACGAGGGCACGACGCGTCTCGACGCGGGCGACGCGCGGTTCTTCGCGGACAGCCTCCCGGACAGCGAACACTGGCGGCTCTACGAGAATTTTCGTACTAGCACGGCGTTCTTCGACATCGAGACGACGGGGCTGGACGCGGCGTCGAGCGTCGTCACGACGGTCTCCGTGACGGTTGACGGGGAGACGACGACGCTCGTCCGCGGCCAGGACCTCACCGGGGAGAACCTCCGCGCGCTCTTTGATGACGCCGCGCTCCTCGTCTCCTTCAACGGGAAGCGCTTCGACGTGCCGTTCCTCGAACACCACTTCGACGTCGCGCTCGCCGACCGCCCGCACGTCGACTTGATGTACCTCGCGAAGCGCGTCGGGCTCTCCGGCGGGCTGAAGGCCATCGAGCCGGAGCTCGGCATCCACCGCGACGACGACGTCGACGGCCGCGAAGCCGTCCGGCTCTGGCGGCAGTACGAGAATCACGGGGACGACGCCGCGCTCGACCGCCTCGTCGCCTACAACCGCGACGACACCGAGCACCTCGAAACGATACTGGACGAGGTCGCGGGTCGCGTGCGCGCCGAGACGTTCGACCCCTACCTCTGACTCCATCCGGCTGAACCACAGCGTTTTCACGCCTCCTCGCCGAACCTCCGCGCATGGCTGCTCCACCGCCGACATCTGACGACGACGACGACCCGGCGGCGCTCGCGTTCGGCATCGCCGCCGTGGAGACGCACATCGAGGGCGCGGACATCGAGTGGCCGGCGACGAGCGAGGAAATCGTCGCCGCGACCGGCGACCCCGACATCCCCTACAACCCCCACGGCAGCACCGTTCGCCTCGGCGAGATACTCGATCAGACCCGCCAGTCCACGTTCGACTCGCGCCGCGACCTCCTCAACGCCCTCCACCCCCGCTTCGAGGAGTACCGCCGCTCGCGCTCCGGCGGCATCCTCGGTCAACTCCGCTCTCTCCTCCCCTTCTGACGCCGAGCGCGCCGACGCGTTCAGCTATTTCGTCTGCACCGACGGGTGACTGTCGTCGTCGACGGCGACGGTGACGCTCGCGTTCGGATCGTATGGATGCCGCGAGCTGCGTCCGCCGCGCCTCGCTGAGCGGTACGGAGCGGCGGCTGTATCGCGTGCGAAGTACGCTCTACGCTCACGGCGGCGGACGAGAAGGAGCGTTACAGGGAGGAGGCGGGGACCCACCGGCCCGCGCCGGACCGCCACGCGGAGGAGCGAGCCTGGAGGGTGTCGTCGCGTTCGCGGAGTTCGACGACGGCGTCGAAGAGGGGTTCGAAGGTGGCGACGAGCGCGGCGTCGCGGTCGACGGGGAGGTGGACGTGGACGCTGCCGTCGGCGGCTTGGACGCGGTTCGTGACGGCGTGGACGAAGCGGAAGAGCGTGAGTTCGTCGTCAGCGCTCTCCGCGGGGTCGGGGAGGCCGTCGATGCAGACGTGGAGGCCGTCGCGGTCGTTCGTGTCGAGGTTGGTGACGGCGTCGGAGAGCGCCATGCCGAGTTCGGAGAGGGAGAGGTCGTCGAACACGCCGCTGCCGGTGTCGGCGTACCAGGCGTCGGTGTCCGCGCAGGCCCCGCTGGTGGTCGCGCCGCGGACGCGGTGGCCGGTCTCGGTGCGTTCGGCGAGTGCCTGACAGGCGGGGCCGTGACCGCTCGGGACGTCGCCGACGACGAGAAGGGATCGTGGAGCGTCGACCTGGCGGTCGGCGCTAGCCGTCTGGCCGACCGAACCGCCCGCGACGTCTCCGTTCACGAATTGTAGGTTGTAGGACTGGTTGATAACTGTTGCGGCCAGTACGTTTGAGTAACCCTTGATATCCGGGACGAGCCGGCGCGCCAGCCGGCGAGATACCGGTGCGAGTCGGTCGTGGATACCGGGGGGTTCAGACTTTGCTCCCGAGTTCGTCGGGGTCCATCTCCCAGAGTTCGCGGGCGAGGCCGTCGACGGGGCCGCGGTTGCGTTCGGCGGTGTCGAAGCCGGCGTTCTGGAGTTCGCGGCGGACGGCGTTGTACGTCGTGTCGTCGCAGTGTTCGACGATCTCCCGGATGGACCAGTTGTACTGGTCGTAGAGGAGTTCGTACGTGTCGATGCTAGCGGTCGTGGGGAGGTCTCGACGGCTTGGCATTGTGGGTCACCTGTGTCGCGGGTGCCGCGTGGGTCGACGCGGCGGCTGGGTCACACGCCCCGGCAGGTCTCGGAACCGACCGACGACCACATTGTTCCGGGAGTGCACAACGTGTAGAAAACAAGCCGTATGGATAAAGTTAGCGGCCGTGCTTCTCGAAAACTATACCGCAGAGCCCTGCCGAGGCCGAACGGCGAACAAATTTATTACGGCAGGAAACTCATGAAATAATGAGGTCGGACGCTCCGACCGAGACACCATGACCCCCCTCGACGACTCCCCCGCGACCGAGATGAAGCGCTGTCAGGAATGCGGCTCCCGCGTCAGCCCGCACTGGCGGAAGGTCTTCGGCAACAACGAGGACGAGGTCTTCGGCTGCCCGGACTGCACGACCTCCTCCGAGCGCCGCTGCGGCCACACGCGCGCCGGCTCCGACTCCGACACCGAACTCGGAGCCGTCGTCTGAACCGCCTCCGACGCCCTCCCTCCCGCTCTTTCCCTCCGACCACTCTCCACGCCCGCGAGCGACGCCGTCGCTGCCGCTGAACGCGCTATCCTGCGAGCGAGCGGCTCGCCGCTTCACATTCACTGACTCCGACGGAATCGTCTCGCTCCCTTAGAGGACGGTGCCGACGACCGCGCCGACGCCGCCGGCGAGGACGAGCGCGAGGCTGGCGGCGGCGACGGGGAGGACGAGGTCGCGGTCGATGCTGGCGGCCATCCCGACTTTGACGGCGACGCTGGCGGCCATCGCGCCGACGACGGCGACGACGGCGGTGGTCGCGTCGATGCTCCCGCCCTCGAAGAGCGTGACCGCGGCCGTGGTGGCGGAAGCGCTGGAGACGGTTCCCGAGAGGATGCTGGTTGCGACGAAGCCGGCCGCGCCGAACGTCTCTCTCACGAAGCCGGAGACGCCGAGGACGAGAACGAAGAGGCCGCCGAACTTCGCGACGTTCCGCGGGTCGAACGGCGTCTCGAAGGAGACGTCGAAGCCGGCGTCCCAGTCGGTGAGGAACCAGGCGATAGCGAGCGCGGCGGCGGTCATCGCGACGAGCGGCGCGCCGAGGCGGACGGCGAGCGAGGGGGCGAGGCTCGCGGCGATGACGAGGTTCCGCGCGACCATCGCGGCGTTCGCGATGAGGACGACGCCGGTGGCGGCGCGGACGCCGTACCGGCCAGCGCCGACGCGGGGCGCGACGCTCCCGACGACGGCGGTCGAGGAGACGAGGCCGCCGACGAAGCCGGAGACGGCGACGCCGCGGCCGTCGTAGGTCGCGAGCAGGATGTAGTTCACGTAGCCGATTGCGCCGACGGCGAGGACGAACAGCCACGCCTCGCGGGGGTCGACGCCGTAGACGACGGTGGTGTCGGGGAGGACGGGGTAGACGACGAGGCCGAGCAGCGCGAGCTGGGCGGTCGATTTAATCTCGTCGTTGTCGAGGCGGTCGACGAAGCCGTCGAGCTCGCGCTTGAGCGTGAGGAGGAGGGTGGTGACGACGACGGCGGCGACGGCGTGAAACGCGTGGCCGGTGCCGATGAGGACGCCGGCGACGTAGACGACGACGATGGACGCGGAAGTGGTCGCGCCGAGCGTCTCGTCGTCGAGGTAGGAGCGGACGGTGAGGCCGACCGCCTGTAGGAGGACGAGCGCGGCGGTGAGCGGGAGGAGGACGTCGGTGTGCACGGTGACGGCGAGCGCGCCGAGGAGGCCGACGATGGGGAAGGTGCGCGCGCCCGCGGTCTTCCCGGCCCACTCGCGTTCGAGGCCGACGAAGAGGCCGAGACCGGCGGCTACCGCGAGGACCGTGACCTGGTCGACGGAGCCGGAGAGCGGGACGTCGCCGAGCATCTCGATAGCTATACTTGCAGGAATGGTTCCCTAGTAATTAAGTCTGTTCGCGGAGGTGCGTGCGGAGTTCGTCCGCCGACCCCGTCTGACCGCTGCCGACGTAGTGGGTCGCACAGACGTTCCCGAGCGCGAGCGCGTCCGTCGACGACCAGCCCGCGCCGAGCGCCGCGGCGAGCGCGCCGGAGAACCGGTCGCCGCCGCCGACGTACCGCTCGACGCGCTCGACCCGCGGATTCTCGACCGCCGTCACGCCGTCCTCCGTCACCGCGATTGCCGCGTCCGTCCCGTGCTCCACGGCCGCGTCGAGCCCGGCGCGCTCCCGAATCGCCGCGAGCGCGTCCGCTCGTTCGTCCGGCCGCGCTCCCTTCCGCGTGCCGCCCGCCGCGTCGTCTGCCGCGGCGACGCCGTCGGCGAGGAACGCGCGCTCGTTCTCGTTCACCGAGAGCACCGTCTCCCCGTCGACCGCCGCGAGCGCGTCGAGGAATTCCGGGACTTCCTCGGTGTCGCAGATGGTCACGTCGCCCGGGTCGACGACGAGCGTCCCGTCGACGCGGCCCGCGAGCGCGCGCACCGACGCGGAGCCGTCCGGAAGCGACGCCCAGTTCCCGAAGACGACGGCGTCCGCCGACAGCGCGTCCGCGAGCGCCGGCGCGCGGTCGAGCGCCTCGCCGAGCGACCACCGCTGGATGTCCGACGACTCCTCCGTCAACATCACCGCCGTGTCCGAGAACTCGAGCACCTGCACGTCCGCCGGACTCCCGAAGGAGTGCGTCTCGAACGCGAGCGTATCGAACACCGCCGCGTCGAGGTGGCCGAACAGCGTCGTCGGCGCGCCGAGCGCGTGCGTCTGTCGCGCCGCGTTCACCGACTGGCCGCCCGGGTCCGTCGTCCGGTGGTCGACGCGGAAGGATTTCCCCGTCCCCTCGGCGATACGCGTCCCGAACGCCTCGCCGGATTCGACCGTTCCGTCGGCGTCCTCCACGCCGAACCGCCGGTCGACGCTCCCGTCCGGTAACGCCGTCACCGACGCGTCGAGCCCGCCGGCGAGTCGGTCCGCGAGCCCCGCCGCGTCCAGTGGCTCCGTGTTCATACGCGTTCCACTCGCCCCGCGGTAAAACCGCCTACGCCTCGTCGAGGATGCGCTCGACCGCCGCGAGGAAGCCGTCGGCGTACTCGGCGTCGAGGACGGCGTCCGCCGCGGCCTTCGCCGCCTCGTCGGCGTTCCCGACCGCGTACCCCGTCCCCACCTCCGCGAGCATCTCGACGTCGTTCTGCGAGTCGCCGACCGCGACGAACGCCGAGAGCCCGTAATCGAGCGCCGCCGCGACGTCTCGGAGCGCGCGGCCCTTGTTCATCCCCGGCGACTTCACGTGGTAGGCGAAGCCCGTGTCGACCACGTGGAGGCCGTGGCGCGCCGCGAGCTCTTCTAGCGGACCGAGCGGCTGCTCTCGCGCCACCGCGACCTCCGTCTCCCGCCACTTGTTCACGAGGTCGACGCGCCCCCAACCCGTCCCGTAGCCCGCCTCGACGTACTCGTCGACGACGCGCTGGGCGGCCTCCCGGTCGCCGTGATAGGTGATCTCGTCCTCGGCGAGGCCGACGCCGCCGTTCTCCGCGACGACGCGCGGCGGCACGCCGATGTACTGACAGAGCGCCACCGGATACGGGAGCGCCTTCCCCGTCGCCACCACGACCGGCGCGTCCCACTCTCGGAGCACGTCGAGCACGCGACCGTCGATGGAGCTGTCCGCGCGGCTCAGCGTCCCGTCGATGTCCACGGCGAGCGGCGGCACCGACCCGCCCATCACTCGCCCCCCGCGTCCGCATCCCCGCCCGCCTCCGCCTTGGCGTCGCTTCGCAGGCGGCGCTCCCGGTCGGACTCGACTCGGAGCTCCGGGACTTCCATCGGCGACCCGTCCTCGTCGACGGCGACGAACGTGAAGTAGGACTCCGTCGTCAGCTCGCGCTTCCCCGTCCGCGGGTTCTCCGCGAACACGCGGATGCGGACGCCGACGCTCGTCCGCCCGGTCCGATACGCGTACGACGCGATGTCGCCGACGGGGACGGGGCGCTTGAAGTCCATCCGCTCGATGCCCGCCGTCACGCACGTCCGGCCGGCGAGCCGCATCGCCGACATCGCCCCCGTCTCGTCCATCCACTTCATCACGTTCCCGCCGTGACAGCTCCCGTGGTTGTTCGCGTGATTCGGCTGCACTCGCTCCCGGTTCGCGATGAACGTGTCTTCCAGTGACGGCATACCCGCGACTTCTCCCGCCCCCAGTATAAGCGCGTTCGCTGTCTCCCCCACTCGGCCGGCCCGACCTCAGACTCGCCAGTCGCGCTCCGTGTGGTTGAGGCGCTCGCAGCCGTCCTCGGTGACGACGACGAGGTCCTCGATGCGGACGCCCCACTCGCCCTCGACGTAGACGCCGGGCTCGACGGAGAACACCATTCCTTCCGCTAGTTCGCGGTCGTTGCCCGCGACGATGTAGGGTTCCTCGTGGACTTCGAGGCCGACGCCGTGGCCCGTGCGATGGATGAATTCGTCGCCGTAGCCCGCGTCCGCGATGACGTCGCGCGCCGCGGCGTCTACGGCCGCACACGTCACGCCGGGTTCGGCGGCGTCCACGGCGGCCTGCTGGGCCTCCCGGACGACTTCGTGGGCCTCCCGGTATTCCGCCGGCGGCGTGCCGTCGAAGACGAGGGTGCGCGTCTGGTCGCTCGGGTAGCCGTCCACTCTCGTGCCGAAGTCGAGGACGACGGGGTCGCCCGCGCGGATCTCGCGGTCGCTGTGGTGATGGTGCGGGCGCGCGCCGTTCGGCCCGCTTCCCACGATAGTGGCGAACGACGTGCCGCTCCCGCCGTTCGCGTCGAGGCGCTGGCCGATCCACTCGGCGAGTTCGTCCTCCGTCATCCCTATCGCGTCGCTCCCGAGCGCGCGGAGGTCGTCGACGACGGCGTCCGCGACCTCGCCCGCGCGCCGCATCGCCGCGAGTTCGGCGTCGTCCTTCCGCACGCGGAGCGGGCCGAGCACCGCGTCGGCGAGCGCCCACTCGGCGTCGTCGACGGCCTCGCGGAGGTCCTGCGTGAACCGCGCCCACATCGTCGGGTCGACGAATATCGTTCGCTCGTGGAGGTCGAGGTCGTCCGCGATAGCGCGCACCGCCGCGACGGGGTCGTCGCCGTCCGCCCACGTCCGCACGTCCGCGACGCCGACCTCGGCGCGGACCTGGTCGCCGTAGAGCGCCGGCACGAGCAGCGTCGTCGCCTCCGGGGTGAGAACGAGGAAGAAGTGCCGCTCGCCCGGCTCCTCCGCGAAGCCGGTGAGGTAGGTGAGGTTCGGACTCGGGAAGCACACGACGGCCTCGTCGTCGCCGAGGCGGTCCCGGCAGGCGCGGCGGCGCGCGTCGAACGCGGAATCGGTCATACGCGTCCGAAGGGCGACCCGCGCCTTAGTTCGTCGCCATCCGCCCCGCCGCCCCCTCGCGCGCCGAAACGCGGCAAACGACACCGACTAAGTCGGTCGAAACCGGCCGCGAGATAGCGTGTGTCTCGGAACGGAGATGAACTGAGCGCGCCTACAGTGCGGCGGTGAAGTAGTAATGGTGAACCGTTCGTTCGACGAGATGGACCGCCTGTTCGACCGCATGGACCGCATGATGATGGACGTCCGCGAGCGCTTCGACGCGACCGCGAACGCGCCCGCCGTCGACGCGCGACCCGGAGCGATGGACGCCGACGCGAGCCGCCTGCACGCGACCTGGCACGCGGAGGCGGACGAACACGTCCTCGTGCTCGACGTCCCCGGCTTCGAGAAGTCGGACTTCGACGTCCGCGTGGACGACGGGACGCTCGCGGTCACCGCCGAGCGCGAAGTCGACGACCCCGCCGCGGGCGCGTGGAGCACGCGCCGCGTCCACGAACGCCTCACCCTCCCGAGCGACGCGACCGGCGACGGCGTCACCGCCACCTACCGCAACGGCGTGCTCGAACTCCGCTTCCCCCGCAGCGACTCCACCGGCACGCGAATCGACGTCGAATAAGCACGGCGAATACGCGCCACGCACACTCCCGCCCCGAACGCCCTCCAACCCCATACCACGCGCGCCGTCTGACGCCGGGCTGACGCCGGTCGCCCGACCGGCGTTCTCGGTGACGGCTCCACCCCATCACGCTTTTGCCGACCCGACGACCACCTTCGACCATGAGCACCAGTTCTTCTCTGCGGTCGTGGCTCGACGGACGGTCACAGCACGTCATCGGCGGCCTCCTCGGAGCCGCGGGCGCGCTCCACTTCGCCCTCTGGACGCAGGACTCGGCCTTCCTCGCCGACCTCCAAGCCGGCCAGCTCGCGACCGCAGCAGCCGCCGTCCAAACCTACCTCGCCGCACACCCCGCCTACCCCGTCTTCTTCGTCCTCGGAATCATCGTCCTCCTCCGCGCCTCCCGGTCGTAACGCGACGACGCCGCTCTCCGGTCTCTCGCCGATAGACCTGTACACTCGCCCGGCCACTCGCCGGACGAGAGCGTGTTCCCCATACATTCATACGCCCGCACGCCGTGCGTCTGACACAGATGTATCGGACGGGCCACTACGGCGTCTCGCTCCTCGTCTACGCGCCCGTCTTGGGCGTCCTCCTCCTCCTCGACCGGCGAGCGTTCGCCGCCGCCGGCCTCATCGGCATGCTCGCGCTCGCCCGCGTCCCCGACTACGACCAGTCGATTCCCTTCGTCCGCCACCGCGGCCCGACGCACACCTTCGCGTTCGCGTGGCTCGTCGGCGTCCTCCTCGCCCTCGCCGGCGCTGCCGTCGCCCCAAACACCACCCTCGACCGCGTCGCCCTCGGCGGCTTCGGCCTCCTCGTCGGCGTCCTCGGCATCACCGCCCACCTCGCCGGCGACATCCTCACCCCCGCCGGCATCGAACCCCTCTGGCCCTTCTCCCGCCGCAACTATTCCCTCCACGTCGCCACCGCCGACAACCCCATCGCCAACTACGGCCTCCTCGCCGCCGGCATCGCCGCCACCGTCGGCGTCGCCCTCTCCACCGCCGCTTAACTCGATTTCAGCACACGCTCTTTACCCCGGCGTCCGAACGACCGCGTATGACCGACACCCCACCCTCCGGCGAACCGACTCGTACGGACACCTCGTCGTCTAGCGAACCGACTCGTACGGATACCTCGCCGGCTGACGCGTCGGCTCGTACGGATACCTCGTCGTCTGGCGAATCGACTCGTCCGGACATTCTCGACTGTCCGGACTGCCTCGACCCGGCGGACGCGTTCGCGCTCCTCGGGAACGAGACGCGCCTCGACATCCTCCGGGCGCTCTGGCGGGCGGACGACCGCCCCGTGGCCTTCTCCGACCTCCGGCGAGCGGTCGGGATGCGCGACTCCGCGCAGTTCAACTACCACCTCGGGAGGCTCACCGACCAGTTCGTGACGAAGACCGCGGACGGCTACGACTTCCGGTACGCCGGCGAGAAGGTCGTGCGCGCCGTGCTCGCCGGGACGTTCACGGACCGGCGGGAGTTCTCGCTCGCCGCGCCCGGTCGCTGTCACGACTGCGGCGGCGACCTCGTCGCGTCCTACGACGACGAGCGGTTCACCATCGCCTGCGCGGACTGCGCGGCGACGTTCGGCCGCGACCCCTTCCCGCCCGGTGGGCTCGCCGACCGCGACCCCGACGAGGTGCTCGCGGCGTTCGACCAGCACGTCCGCCACCGCCACTGCCTCGCCGCCGACGGCGTCTGCCCCGAATGCGGCGGCCGCACCGAGACAGAGCTACGCGACGGCGACGACGCGCTCGGCACCGAATACTGCGTCTCGCACTGCTGCCGGCAGTGCAATCACTGCGTGCACTCGCCCGTCGGCCTGAGCCTCCTCGACAACTCGCGCGTCGTCGGCTTCTGCGGCGACCACGGCGTCGAACTCACCGACCACCCCTACTGGACGCTCGCGTGGTGCGTGCGCGACGACACCACGACCGTCGAATCCCGCGACCCGCTCCGCGTGACGGTCGGCATCCCGCTCGGCGACGAACGCCTCGACGTCACGCTCGACGACGACCTCCGCGTGCTCGACACGACGCGGACGTCGCGCGGCGCGGACGCGGGCGGGCTCGCGGAACCGACATGAGAGGCCGATACCTCTCTGGTTAAGTACGAACTCACGCATAGTCGGTGTATGGACGGTTTGCCAGCAGCGACGCTCGACGCCCTCCCCTTCAGCGTCGCCGTCATCGGCCCCGACGGGACGATACGGTTCACGAACGAGGCGTGGAGCGAGTTCGAAGCCGAGGCCGGCGCGACCGCTGGCGGAGTCGGATCGGACTACTTCCGGGGTATCGACACCTCCGAGGGCGAAGCGTCGGCGTCGGTCGCGGGAATCCGCGGCATCCTCGACGGCGAACGCGACCGCTTCGCCTACGAGTACCCGTGTCACTCCCCGACCGACCGCCGGTGGTTCCTGATGCAGGCGGTCTCCGTCGACCTCGACGCCGACCGCGGCGTCGCCGTCGCCCACCTCGACATCACGGACCGGAAAGTCGCGGAGCTGGAAGCCGAACGCACGGCCGCAGAGCGGGACGCGGAGCGCGAAACCCTCCAGCGCGTCCTCGACCGCGTTACCGGCCTCTACGCGGACGTCACGCGCCTGCTCGTCGAGGCGTCCGACCGCGAGGACCTCGTCGCGTCCGTCTGCGACCGCTTCGTCGACGGGCCCTATCGAGCGGCGACGTGGTTCGCGACGGCGAGCATCGGCGGGGGCGTCCAGGAGGCCGCGGCCGCCGGCCCCGACATCGACGACCCCGAGGCGGCGGACGCGGCCGAGAGCGCGCTCGACCGCGGCGGCGTGAGCGTCCACGAGACCGGCGACCTCGCGGTCGCGACCATCCCCGTCGCCGCCGACGGCCGGTCGTTCGGCGCGTTCTGCGTGTACGCCGACCCGACGACGTTCGACGACCGCGAACGCACCCTCCTCGCGGCGCTCGGCCGGATGACGGGGAACGCCCTGCTCGCCATCGAACGCCGCCACCTCCTCGTCGGCGGCACGCCCGCCGTCCTCGAGTTCGAAGTCGACGACGGCGACCTCACCGTCGCCGCGCTCGCCGCGCGCACGAACGCGACGTGGGAGTTCCGCGGCGCGGTCGGCGACGAAGCCGCGTCCTTCTACACCGTCGACGCGTCGAGCGAGACCGTCGACGCCGTCGACCCGCCCGAGCACACGTCGCTCGCCGTGCAGGAGGGCGGCGCGGACTCCTCCTTCGTCGAAGTCGTCACGGACGACCCGCTCCCCGAGCGCGTCGCCGACCACGGCGCGTCCCTCCGCGACCTCTCCGTCACTCCCGACGGCACCGCCGCCATCACCGTCGAAGCCCCCGACCAGAACGCCGCGCGCAGCGTCTTCGAAGCCTTCGAGCAGACCCACGACGGCGTGACGCTCACCGGCTACCAGGAGGACGCGAGCCGCGCCAGCGCGGACGCCCCGGCCGCCGACGTCGGCCTCACCGACCGCCAGCGCGAGGCCGTCCGCCGCGCCTACCTCGGCGGCTACTACGACGACCCCCGCCGCCTCTCCGGCGACGACCTCGCCGAAGCCATGAACGTCTCCCGACCCACCTTCCACCAGCACCTCCGCGCCGCCGAACGCAAAATCATCTCCCACCACCTCGACACGAACTAGTCGAGCCCGCAGCGTTTTCTTCTCACCCTCGTTCACTCGGGTACGAACGGCCCCCTCTCGGGGGGAGCGCCCGTTCGACGGCGAGGCGCACGAACGCCGCGTTACGGTATGACCCGGTTCGGCAGACGGGTCGATTCCGGTATCTCGCCGGCTGACGCGTCGCCTCGTACCGGTGTCGTCTGTACCCACCGTCTCGCCGGATACCGTCGGTCGCGGCGGCTCTCTTGGTCGCCGCACACGTTCGGCCGCGTAACGGACGAGTTTTTCAACGCCGAGCGACTCCGCTCGGGTATGACGCCGACGACGGACGGCCAGTTCCGCGTACTCGACGTCCGGGGGGAGACCGCACGCCTCGCGGACTGCGAGACCCACGAACCCGTCGACGTGACGCTCGACGGCGACGCCGTCCGCCCCGGCTACCGGGTCGACGCGGCGCTCGCGTGGGAGGACGGCACCGCGCGCTTCGAGACGCTCGACGTCGTCGAACGCACGCTCCTCGGGTACGCCGACGGCGTGACCAACCTCTTCGAGGTCGCACTCGACGTCTGGGAGGAAGCGAAACGCGAGGGGCTCGGCGTGAACGCCCGCACGACCTACGACACCGACAGCGAGCCGAACGGCGCGGTCTACACGTTCGCCGAACAGCCCGGCGAGCGCGACGTCTTCGCCGACCTCCGCGCGGGCGCACTCCCCCTCGAACCCCTCGTCGACCGCCTCCAGGAGCACGCCGACCCGCCTCACGAGGTCTTCGTCCTCCGCCCCGCCACCCACGACTTCGTCCTCGTCTACCTCGTCGCGTCCAAGGAGAGCGTGCTCGCGAACACCGTCCGCGACACCTACGACCTCCCGCGGCCGTCGGAGCCCGAACCCTGAGTCGCGAGCCGCACGAGGTCCGCGAGCGTCCGATTCACCGGCGTCTCGACGCCGTACGCGTCGCCGCGCCGCGCGATTTCGCCGTTCAACGCCTCGATCTCGGTCGCTCTCCCGCGCTGGAGGTCCTGCCGCATCGACGACGCGTTTGACGCCGTTCGCTCGGCGACCTCGCGGGTTCGCTCGACCGCGACCGCCGGGTCGAACTCGACGCCCTCCGCGGCCGCGACCCGCACGCCCTCCCGCACCGCCGTATCGAGGACGCGCTCGCCCGCGCCGCCGCTCCCCGACCCGTCTCCCGCGCTCTCTCGCGCCGTCGCGTCGGGGTCGACGAGCGCGCCGTTCGGGACGTCCGCGAGCGCCGTCGCCGGGTTGATGCCGGCGTTCACGAGGACTTTCGCCCACACGGCCCGCTCCGGCGCGTCCGTCACTGTCGTCTCGACGCCCGCCGCCGTCAGGTCGTCCGCGTAGCTCTCGACGCGCGCGCCGTTCGCGGCGAAGAACCGGCCGAGCACCGTCTCGCCGACGCCCGCGTGCCGCACCGCGCCCGGCTCCGGGACGTACGCGCCGTGCGACGTCGTCCCGACGACGACGCGCTCCTCCGGGACGAACCCCGCCACGGTCTCCGCGTTCCCCAGCCCGTTCTGGAAGGTGAGCACGTCCGTCGAGATGCCGAGCAGCGGCGCGGCGTCCCGTAACGCCCGCTCCGTGTCGTAAGCCTTCACGCAGAGCACGAGCGCCGTCGGCGCTTCGACCGCGCCCGGATCGCGCGCCGTCGCCAGCGGGACGCGCGTCTCCTCGTCGTCCGGCCCGACGACGCGGAGCCCGTCGCGCTCGACGGCGTCGAGGTGGTCGCCCCGCCCGACGAGCACGACGTCCGCGCCGCTCGCCGCGAGCCGGCCCGCGAACAGTGACCCCATCGACCCCGCACCGAAGACGGCGTATCGCATTACCCTGACTCTCGGCGGCCGTGACGAAAAAGGCATACGGCCTCCCGCAGAACCCTACGCCGTGCCACGGTCTCTCACGAGCACTGCCGGACCGCTCGCCGCCGCCGGCCTCTGGGGCGGCATGTACGTCGTCAGCGTCTACGGCTTTCGCACCGTCCCGCCCGTGACGCTCGCGTTCGCCCGCGTCGACGTCGCCGCCGTCGTGCTCTACGCCCTCGTCTCCCTCCGCACGCCCGACCGCGAGTTCACCCGCGACGACTGGCGGCGGTTCGCCGCGCTCGCCCTCTGGGTCGCCGTCACCCTCGTCCTCCAGTTCGTCGGCACCGCACGGACCAACGCCAGTCAGGGCGCGCTCCTCACCGTCCTCACTCCCGTCTTCACCGTCGTCCTCGGCGTCCTCGTCCTCGACGAATCCCTCACGGTTCGCCGCGTCGCCGGCATCGCGCTCGCCGCGGTCGGCACCTTCGTCGTCCTCGCCGGCCAGTACGACCTCACCCGGATTCCGACCGCCAGCCTCCTCGGCGTCGCCGCCCTCGTCGCCTCCGCCTTCACGTGGGCCGGCTACACGGTCTACGGCGCGGACCTCGTCCGCACCTACTCCGCCCTCGAAACCGCCACCTACTCCGCCATCATCGCCGTCCCCCTCCTCGCGCTCGCCGCCGCCGCCGAACTCGCGCTCACCCCCGCCTCCCTCGACGGCCTCCGCCTCACCCTCGTCAACGTCGCCGTCGTCTGCTACCTCGGCGTCGCCGCCACCGCCGCCGCGTGGACCTTCTGGTACGCCGGCTTCGACACCTACGACGCCGGCGCGCTCGCCGCCTTCTTCTTCCTCCAACCCGCCGTCGGCGCGCTCCTCGGCGCGCTCTTCCTCGACGAGTCCCTCGGCGCGCTCTTCGTCGCCGGCGCGATACCCATGGCGCTCGGCGTCTACCTCGCCAGCACCAGCCGCGAATAGCCTAAAGCGCCGCGTTGGCCGTCGCTCGTCGGCCGGAGAAAGAGGTGAGAAACGCGAAGCCGCTTAGGCTTCTTCGTCTTCTTCGACGTCGACGGAGGTCGCTTCTTCCTCGTGGACCTCCTCGGGGTGCGCTTCGAGCGTCGTCTTCTGGATCTCCGCGCGGCGGAGCGGGTAGACGGTCTTCGCTTCGCTGTAGATGGCGGAGGAGAGACGGCCCTCGACGACGGAGTCGATGAGCTGCTCGAACGTGCGGTCCTCGGCGGCTTCCTCGACGAGGTCGATCATGATGCGGCGGATGGCCTTCTGCTGGCTCTGGTCCGCCTGCTTCGTCGTGAACGCGGCCGGCTGGAGTTCGACGCGGTAGTCGTCGGTCGTGCGCACGACGACGACGGTCTCGATCTTCGAGGAGCCGCGGCGAACGAGGCTGCGCTGGTAGTCGCGGGTGAGCTCGGACTTCACGAACTCCGCGTACGCGGTGTCCGAACCGACGTCAGTCACCTGGAAGGTGAGCTTGACGTTGTTCTCGCCGGACTCGTCCGTGACGTCGCCGAGCGTCGCCTCGATGGTTCGGTCGAGGACTTTCTCTGGTTCGTCAGCGACGGTCTCACCGAGCTCCGCGCGGTCGAACTGCTCGGGCGCGAGGATGGTGTACCACCGCTTCTGCTGATTCTTCTTCGAAACGGAACGTTCACTCATAGTTAGTGTTCTTGGGTTGGTCTGCGAGCTGTCCTACTTCGACTGCGACTGTGAGATTCACGACGTAGTCGTCCAGGGTGGTGCGGAGTCCGCCGGTCGAATCGCGCTCGATGGTCGTGACGACCGCGTCGCCGTCGACGCGCGTCGTCATCTCCGAGGTGTTGTCCGCGCGGACCGCGGCCGCGACGCGCTCGGGGTGAGCGACTTCGGTGCGGACGGTCGCCGTCCGAGCGGTCATAGTGCCCCCCGGACGGCCTCGGCGTCCACGTCCTCGGTCGTCCACGCGAGCGCGGGCGTGCCGGCGACGACGTCGACGTCCACGACGTCCGCGAGAACGCCGTGTGCGTCGACGTCGTCGGCGTGCGTCGCGACGGCCGCCCCGTCGTCTCCGACCGCGATGGCGGTCGGCTCGCGACTCCGGTAGTCGCGTACGAGGCGCGCCGTCTGCCGCAGCGGCGCGTCCGCTGCGTCGAACGTGACACAGCCGCTGTAGCGCGCGGGGGCTTCGCGGCGAAGCCGGCCGTGCACGGCGCGCGCGGTCTCCCGCCACGCGTCCAGCACCGCCGGCGTGTCCCCGTGGCCGAGGACGAACGCCACGCCCAGTCCGGGCGCGGTCGCCGCCACGGCGTCCAGGACGTCCGCGTACCCTTCGAGGGTCGCGAACGGCCCGTCCGGGAGGACGTGCGGGCGGAGCGCCGCCTCGATAGCGGTCGCCGCCCGCTCGCCGGCCGGCGACTCCGTCACGTCCAGCGCGACTCGCGACGCGAGCCGCCGCCGCGCGGAGTCGTCGAGCTCCGCAGGCAACGCGAGCTCCGCGAGGAGCGCGCCCGCCTGCGCCTCGTCGCCCGACACGTCGCCGTGCAGGCGGAGCGAATGCGCGAGCCCGTCCGCGACGTCCGCCGTCGGCACGCAGAGCCCCGGCCGCCGGTCGATATCGCCGTCGACCGCGTCGAGAGGCGCGCCCTCCGGCGGCCGCCCCGCCGCGACTGCGCCCGCGAGCGCCAACGCCGCGTCCGGCTCCGCGCCGAGCGCCGACGCCGACTCGAACGCCGACGCCGACGCGCTCGACGCCTCGTCGCTCCGGACCGACGCGTCACCCGCGTCGAACCCGACCGCGACGCACACGCCGTCGTCCACGCCGTCGAACCGGCGCTCGGCCTCAACCGGCGTCTCCACCACCGACACCTGGAACGGAAGCCCCGACGCCTCGCACGCGCCCGCCAGCACACCGGCCGCCGCCAGACAGTCGCCGTCCGCACGCGCCGCTACGCGAACGAACGACGCGCCCGACAGCGCCCCGTGAACTTCCGACCGCGCGCGACGACTCGAGGCCGCCATCGATTACTCCAGCAGGTCGACCGCGTTCTCGTACGAGTACTTGAAGTCCTCGTCGACCTGGTCACCGCGGTAGTAATCGACCAGCCGCCGGATCTTCGACTCCGTGTTCTGGAGCGCGCGCCGGTTCTGGTGGTCCTGCCCGTTCTCCTCCACGTGCTCGCGGAGGCGAACAGCCTTCTCCAGGAGGTTCCGGAGGTCCTCTGGAACGTCAGCCGCAGCGTCGTTCTCCTCGAGAATCGTCGTGACCTTCTTCCCCGTCGCGAGCTTCACGTTCGGAATCGGCGTCCCCTGGACGCCCTCGTCGCGGAGCTTCATCCCGATCTGACTCGGGTCGAAGCCCTGCTCCGCGAGCTCCACGACGCGCTCCTCGACGGCGTCTTCATCTACGTCACTCCACTCCGGTGGTTCGTCTGCCGCCGGCTTGTCCGACCCGGACGCACCGCGACGGCGAGTATGCATTCGTGCCATAGCTAGTGATTGGAACGTCACGAACCGCAACGGCACCATACCCACGCGGGGCTGTGCCGGCACTACCGCATTCCCAAGCCGCCCAAGCGGGCGGCGATGTCGGAACTACGGCCGTGCGTTCCCTACCACCTAGCCAGCGTCTCCGCAACTAAAGGATTGCTACTCGACCCGCCCGGACTCGTCCCGATTCGAGAGGTTTATACACACCCCACGGCTACCAGAGAGTGTCGACGCGGGCTCGTAGATCAGTGGTAGATCACTCCCTTGGCATGGGAGAGGCCCCGGGTTCAAATCCCGGCGAGTCCACTAACATTTCTGACAGTTCCTGTGGTTCTATCAGCGTCGCCAATCGTTCCACGGCGTGTACTTCTCCTGTCTCGATTCCGGCTTGCATCCGTCGGCGGCGGCGCGTGTATGCATCAGAAGCCCTTTGACTGACTAGCCAGTCACGTCTTAGTAGTTGGTTAGTTCGTATGGCGAGTGACCCACCGAGAGACGAGATTATGGAGGCGACGTATCGCGCGCTCTGCAAGCACGGGTACGCGGCGGTGACGATGGAGGATATCGCTGCGGAGTCGGAGAAGAGCAAGGCGGCGCTGCACTACCACTACGAGAGCAAGCACGACCTCCTGGTGGCGTTCTTGGAGGATTTGCTGTCGTCGTTCACGGCGGAGTTGGACGCGGTGGAGGGGTCGTCGGCGACGGAGCGGTTCCGCGCGCTGGTGGGGCTGTTCTTAGAGTCGGAGGAGGAGGAGTCGGATCGGCGGTTCGAGACGGCGGTGTTGGAGATGAAGGCGCAGGGGCCGTACGACGAGGCGTTCCGGGAGCGGTTGGACGAGTTCGATGCGGCGCTGTCGGAGCGGTTCGCGGACGTGTTCGCGGCGGGCGTCGAGTCGGGTGAGTTCCGCGAGGACCTCGACGTCGACGCGGCGGCGGATTTCGTGGTGACGGTGTTGAACGGCGCGCATACGCGACAGGTGGCGGTCGAGCGGCCGGTCGAGCAGACGCGGGCGGCGCTGGAGCGGTATCTCGACGAGAGCGTGCGTCGAACGGCGGAGGTGGAGCAGTGAACCCGCGAGGGGCGCTGGCGAAGCTCCGGCAGGAGGTCGCGCGGGCGTTCAACCAGGAGGACCTCGACTTGACGACGGGGGGGATCGCGAAGCCGCTGGCGTACCTGTCGCTGCCGATCGTCGTCACGAACCTCTTCCAGACGGCGTACAATCTCGCGGACACGTTCTGGGTGGGGCGGTACAGTACGGAGGCGCTGGCGGCGATCAGTTTCGCGTTCCCGCTGGTCTTCCTCCTCATCTCGCTGGGGATGGGGTTGTCGGTGGCGGGGAGCGTGATGGTCGCGCAGAACGTGGGTGCGGGGAAGGACCGGGAGGCGGAGTACGCGGCCTCGCAGACGGTGGTGTTCTCCGTCGCGGTGTCCGTCGTGATGGGGATTCTGGGGTTCTTCGTCGTCGACGACCTCCTGACGATATTCGGCGCGGCCCCGGACGTCTATCCGCTGGCCGTGGAGTACATGCAGGTCATCTCGCTCGGCCTCGTCTTCATGTTCGGGTTTCTAATGTTCATCTCGCTGATGCGGGGGTACGGGAACACGGTGACGCCGATGGTGGTGATGTTCTTCTCCGTCCTGTTGAACATCATCCTCGACCCGTTCCTCATCTTCGGCTGGTGGGTGTTCCCGCGGCTGGGACTTGAGGGCGCGGCCATCGCGACGGTGTTCTCGCGTGCGCTCGCGTTCGTCGCCGGGCTCGCCGTCCTCTTCGCGGGGTCGCGCGGCCTCGAAATCCACCTCGCCGACATGCGGCCGGACCTCGGCTTCGCGCGCCGCATCCTCCGCATCGGCCTGCCGGCGTCCGTGGAGGGGACGGGACGCGCGCTCTCCATCAACCTCATGCTCATCGTCGTCGGCCTGTTCCCGACGACGGTGGTGGCGGCGTTCGGTATCGGGACGCGCGTGCTCTCCGTGGTGTTCATGCCGGCAATCGCGGTGGCGCGCGGCGTGGAGACGATGAGCGGGCAGAACATCGGCGCGGACCAGTACGACCGCGCCGCGGAAGCGACGTGGTTCGCGGCGCGAGCGACGTTCGTCCTGCTGTCGCTCGTCGGCGTCGTCGGCTGGATCTGGGCCGAACCCATCATCGCCGTCTTCACCTCTGACCCGGACGTCGTCGCGGTCGGCGTGACCTTCATGCGGTACATCGCGCCGACCTTCGGCTTCATGGGCATCATGCGTTCGTACAACGGGAGCTTCCGCGGGGCGGGGAAGACGCTCACCGCCGCGGCCATCTCGGTCGGCGTGCTCGGCGTCCTCCGACTCCCCTTTGCATTCTTCGCCTCGCAGTCCATCGGCGCGGCGGGCATCTGGCTCTCCTTCGCGCTCTCGAACGTCCTGGGCGCGGCCGTCGCGTACGCGTGGTACCAGCGCGGCACCTGGCGGGGCGTCGACCTCTCTCGCGGTCCCGGCCCCGCGCCGAGCGACGACTGACGGCTGCTCTCGTTTTCCACGCCGACTCGGCGGCTTCGGCGACCAGAAACGTTACGCGCGCCGGGCCCGGAGACGAGCGTATGCGAGGTGTCTTGCTCTCCGCGCTCGTCGTCGTCGCGCTCGCTGTCGGGGCGACTTCCGGCGCGGCGGCCGGTGCGGCGACCGACGCTGACGCGCCCGCCGTCGACGCCGACGGTCACGCGCGGGCGAACGCGACGAACGCGACGGTCGGCTACTTCAACGGCTACTGGTACGACGACCCGGTGCGCGTCGACCAGTCCGACGGCCTGAACGAGTCGGAGCGCGAACGCTACGTCTCCGTGACGATGGCGCGCGTCGAGCACGTCCGCGACGCGAATTTCGAGCGCTACGTCCCCGTCGACGTCGTTTCGCGGAGCGAGTACGCCGCGAACCAATCAGGTGGAAACGCGACGTACAACGCGTGGAACGACCAGGTCTGGCAGTCGCTCTGGATCGTCGGCGAGGACACGAACTCCTCGGCGGCGCTCTCCGCGTTCTACGGCTCGAACGTCCTCGGGTTCTACGACTCGGAAGCTGACTCTATCAAGCTCGTCACGAACGACCCGGACGAGGTCTACTTCGACAACGCGACGCTCGCCCACGAACTCGTGCACGCGCTCCAGGACCAGCGGTACAACCTGAGTCGCGCGAAGTACGGCGGCGACACGCAGGACGCCCAGCTGGCGACGAGCGGGCTGGTCGAGGGCGAAGCGCGCTACGTCGAGGACCGGTACGTCGAGCAGTGCGGCGAGACGTGGACGTGCCCGGCGAACCCGCCGTCGGCGAACGGCGGGACGGGCGGCGGTGACGTCAACTACGGCGTGCAGTGGGTCGTCTACTTCCCCTACGCCGACGGGCCGGGCTACGTCGCGTCGCTGCGCGAGCGGGGCGGCTGGGACGCCGTCGACGCCGCGTGGGAGCGCCCGCCGAACGACACGACGGCCATCATCCACCACGTCGGCAGCGTGCCCTCGAACGTCTCGGTTAGCGACGAGGCGACCGGCGGCTGGGAGACCTTCCCCCGACAGGGCTCCGATACGGTCGGCGAGGCGTCCATCTACTCGATGTTCTGGTACCAGTCGTACACCACTGACGCCGGCGTCGTCGACACCGGGAGCCTCTACGAGAACCAGGGGCCCTACGACTCCTTCAACTACTCCAGTGCGCCCTCCGCGGGCTGGGCGGGCGACAGCGTCGTCCCCTATCGGAATCCGACCGTCGGCGAGGACGGCTACGTCTGGGTGACCGAGTGGGACTCCGAGCGGGACGCGAGCCAGTTCGCGAGCGCGTACCGCGACGTCCTCGACGCGCACGACGCCGAGCAGGTGAGCGCGCGGACGTGGGTCGTGTCGGGCGGCGACCCGTTCGCCGACGCCTACCGCCTCCACGTCGACGGCACGCGCGTCGTCGTCGTGAACGGCCCGGACGTCGACGCCGTCGACGCCATCCGACCGGGGCTCGCGTCCGAGGAGGCGAACGCGACGACGATGTCGCGGACCACGCGCGCCTCTTCCCCCGGCTTCGGCGTTCTCGCCGGGCTCGCCGCGGCGCTCGGCGTACTCTCTCTCCTCCGCCGTCGCCGCTGACCGCCTAGTCCATCTTCGTGATGGAATCCACTACTGATATACCGGGCGGGCGAGTAGCCGGGAGTAACCGTGACGAACACGCAGGTTACGCTCGCTCAGATCGACAACTACGGGCCGTGGACGGTCACCCCGAACCCGCGGAAGGAAGTCGACCTCCAGACGCTCCAGTCCCGCCTCTACGCCGACCTCTCACAGCTCGTCGGGATGCACGGCGGCTACGTCTTCTTCACGCGCTTCGACAACATGGTCGCCATCACGAACGGCCTCGACTTAGAGGACCACGCGCGCATCCAGGAGTCCATCGGGAACCGCTACCCCGTCACGCTCAGCTTCGGCATCGGCACGTCGACGTCGCCGCGCGACGCGCTCGTCGACGCCACCGCACTCCTCCAGGAGGCCGGGAGCGCACAGGACGCCGAGCGCGCCGAAGTCCTCGCCGGCCAGACCACGGAGCCGACGCCCGCGGAAGACGACGACGTCCACCTCGCGCACTTCGACGTGAACGACGCGACCGGCGAGTACACCGACGAACTCGACGCCTACTCCACCTTCATCCACATCGAGCAGGCGTACGCGAGCCTGATGCGCTACCTCCACGACGCCCACGACGGCCTCGCCTTCTTCGTCGGCGGCGACAACGTCATCGCCGTCGTCCCCGACCTCGAACGCGCCGCCTACGAGGACGCCATCCGCCACGTCCGAGAGGACGTCGACATGGACCTCAAAGTCGGCGTCGGCTCCGGCGTCACCGCCCAGGACGCCGGGATGGCCGCGAAACACGCCCTCGAAATCTGCCGGGAGGACGGCACGCACGTCGAAGGCCTGTAGCACTACTTTCACCCCGGCATCCGAACCTTTTCGCGGTTCCGCGTTCTTTCACTCGGTATGGAGCGGGCCGACACTCTCCCCGGCACGCCCGACGACGCGGAGCGCATCGTCCTCCACGTCGACATGGACTGTTTCTATGCGTCCTGCGAGCGCCGCCGGAACCCCGAGCTGCGGGGCGAGCCCGTCGTCGTCGGCATGGGCTACGAGGAGGGCGAGACCATCGGCGCGGTCGCCACGGCGTCCTACGAGGCGCGCGAGTACGGCGTCGAATCCGCTCAGGCGATCTCGCAGGCCCTGGAGAAGCTCCCGCGGCGCGCGAACGCGGGAGGCGACGCGACAGCCGCCGACGCTGACGACAACCCTGGCGACCCTGACACGGGAATCTACGTCCCCGTCGACCACGACTACTACACGGAGGTCGGACAGGAAGTGAAAGAGATCGTCCACGACCTCGGCGACACCGTCCGCGAGGTGAGCATCGACGAGGCGTACCTCGACGTGACGGAGTCGACGGCGTGGGGGGTAGCGGAGGGGTTCGCGCGCCACGTCAAACAGCGAATCGCCCGGGAAGTCGGCGTTCCGGCCTCGGTCGGCGTCGCGCCGAACATGAGCACGGCGAAGCTCGCGAGCGACGCGGACAAGCCCGACGGTCTCGTCGTCGTTCCGCCCGGTGAAGTCGAGGATTTCCTCCGGCCCATCGACATCGCGGACGTGCACGGCGTCGGGCCGGTGCGCGCGCGGGAGTTCCGCGCGATGGGTATCGAGACGGCAGGGGACCTCGCGGACGCCGACCCCTACGAGCTCGTCGAGCGCTTCGGCGAGCGCGGACGCGAACTCTACGACCGCGCTCGCGGCCGCGACCCGCGGCCCGTGGAGCCGCGCGGGAAGCCGAAGAGCCTCAGCCGCGAGTCCGCGTTCCCCGAGCCGACCGACGACACGGAGCGAATCCGCGAGCAGGTGCGCGCGCTCGCCGACGCCGTCGCGGAGCGCGCGACCCAGAAGGACGCGCTCTACCGAACCATCGGCATCAAGGTCGTCACGCCGCCCTACGACGTGAACACGCGCGCGGACAGCCTCCCCGGCCCCGTCGACGACCCCGACCTCCTCCGGGACACCGCCCTCGACCTCCTCACCGAGTTCGACGGCGAGCGCGTGCGGAAAGTCGGCGTGCGCGTCTCGAAGCTCTCCTTCACGAGCGGCGAGCAGGCGAGCCTCACCGGCTTCGAGACCGCCGCCGACGCGTCTGCTGACGCGACCACGGGGACAGCCGACGATGCGGCCGACGCACGAGACGACGCCTCCACGCCGGAGGACGCGGAGGGCGACTCCGCGCCGGTCGACGGGCAGGCGGACTTCTCCGATTTCGCGTAAGCGTCACGTCGTTCGCCCCCGAAGGACGATGTATGAATCACCTCGTCGCCGCGGGCGCGGACCGCTGGCACCTCGACCGGCACGCCCAGCTCGTCGTCTACGAAGCCGAGGACGGCGGAGGGCTCCTGACGATTTACGACTGTGCCGCCGCGCAGAAACCGCCGAGTCTGCAAGAGCGCGGCCACCTCGTCCGCGTCGACGCCGCCCACGAGCTCACGCACACGCCGACGGGCTACGTCGTGAAGCTGCGCGAAGAATCAGTGCTGGAGCGGCAGGGCGACGACCACTACGTCGTCCGCGCCGACTAGACGTCCGTGACGAGGTCGCGGAGGGCGGCCGCGGGGTCGTCGGCTTTGGCGACGCCGGACGCGAGCAGGACGCCGGTGGAGCCGAGGTCGCGGGCGGCGGCGACGTCCTCGCCGGTCGAGATGCCCGCGCCGCAGTACACGTCGACGGCGTCGTCGACGGCGCGGGCGGCGGCGACGGCGTCCTCGACGACGTCGGGGTCGGCCTGGCTCACGGGCGTGCCGGTGCCGATGAGTTCGGGGGGTTCGACGGCGACGGCGTCCGGGCCGAGCGCCGCGGCCGCGGCGACCTGGTCGGGGTTGTTCGCGCAGACGACCGTGTCGAGGCCGGCGCGCTCCGCGGCGGCGAGCGAGCCGTCGATGTCCGCGAGTTTCAGGCGGCGCTCGGAGTGATTCAGGAGCGTGCCCGCCGCGCCCGCCTCGGCGGCGCGCTCCGCCAGCGAACTGCCCGTGTGACTCCCGTGACCGACGGGCGAGACGTGTTGCGCCCACGTCTCCACGCCGGTCTCGGCGACCGCCGCGAGGTCCGCCGTCTGCGGCGCGACCGCGATTGTCGCGTCCGTCTCCGCGTCGACGTCGGCGGCGGCCTCAGCGATGGCTACCGGGTCACGGGGATACGCCTTCAGGTTGATCAGGATGAACATACCCGGTCTTCGACGGACGACCCCTTGAGCGTGGGGGAATCACGGTGCTACGTGCTGGCGTGCGTCTACGGAGGTATTTATTCGTCCACGACGGAGCGCCGGTATGCGCAGTGGACTGTCGCTCCAGCCGGCCGCAGAGAACGCCATCACCCCCTACAACCCGCTCGTCGTAGCGCTCGTGCTCGTCGCCGCCGGCGCGGCGCTCGGCGCGCTCTTCCTCGTCCGCGAGGCGCGCGACGCCCACGGTCCGGACGACCGCCAGTCCTTCGCGTGGCTCTTCGGGCTCGTCGGCGGCGTCGCCCTCCTCGTCTCCGGCGAGATCTTCTGGGCGAACTGGGCGGGCTTCCCCGCGAGCCAGTACACGGAACTCTTCGGCGTCGCGCAGACGCTCTACGCGCTCGTGATGCTTTCCGCCGCCTTCACCGTCTACCACGACATCGACGTCCGCCCGTTCGCGTGGGTGACCGCCGTCGCCGGCGTCCTCCTCCTCCAGGGCGCTCGTGCCATCCTCAGCTTCGGGCTGACGCTCTCCCCGACCGTCTCCGCCGCTATCTGGCTCTCAGCCGGTCTCGGCGCACTCGTCCTCCTCCCCGCCGCCTACGCCGACGCGGAATCGACCGCCCGCACCGCCCTCGTCTATCTGGCCGCCGCGCTCTTCGTCGTGCTCGCCGCCGCGAGCCTCGGAATGGGCGTCGAAGCCCACTACGGCCATATCGCAGAAGCAGTCGCGAACTAGTCCTTCCGCTTCACCATGTCGCCGAGCGTGAGGCCGCCGGACTCGCCGCCGCCCGACCACTCCTCCTCGTCGCTCGACGCCTCGGTGAGCGTGATGTCGAGTTTCTTCTCGAGTTTCCGCTGGACCTTCGAGTTCGGGAGCATGTCGCCGTGCTCCAGCTTCCGGATGAGGCTCGCTTTCTCGTTGATCTCCATCGCGAGCTCCTCCTGGCTGAGCCCCTCGGACTCCCGAGCCTGTTTGATTCGCTGGTCGTAGTCCGACGCGAGCTCGTCCATCTCGTCGAACATATCGCGGCGGCGCTTCGAGGAGCCGCCGGACGACGAGCCAGCGGACGAAGAAGAACTAGACCCCGACTTCCCGCCAGAAGACGACGTGGAGTACTTCGTGCTCGACGAAGAGGACGACTGAGTCTTCACCTCGGTCCCGAACTGCGCGCAGTCGTCGCACACCTCGATCTCCGCGCCTTCGACCTTCACGGTCTTCGGGCTGGCGACGTCCTTGCCGCACATCTCACACTGAGCCATACCTTCTCTACCTCTCGCCCGTTCATAAATGGCACGCCGCGCCGGGCCGATTCGGGGTGTCCGGGGCCGCGACGAGTCGTATGGTGGACGCCGCGATACTTTTATCATTTGGCTTATCCTCACTCTGAGGTATGGTCGGAGCGCACTCGCGATGACGGCGAAGGAAAAGCGAGGGCTGTCGCCCGTCCTCGACGTCGTGCTCCTCGTTCTCCTCCTCGTTCTCCTCCTCGTCGTCACGCAGGCGCTCCTCGTCCCCGTTCTCAACCACCAGGTCGAGCAGGCGCACGAGCAGCGCGCGGCCGCGGAGCTGAGCGACTTCGACGCCGCCGCCTCCGCCGTCGCGACGCTCGGACGCCCGCGGTCGGTCTCCATCGACCTCGGGACGACGTACCCGCGCCGTCCCGGTCTCCTCAACCCGCCGCCGGCGACGGGAACCGTCGCGGCGAGACCACTCGGGGAAGTCGCCGTCTCGAACGTCGCGGCGGCCGGACAGGCCCGCGACTACCTCACCGGCACCGTCACGTACAACTCGAGCGTCGTGACGTACACGCCGTCGTACAACGAGTACACGAGCGCGCCGACGACGTACTACGAGAACGGCATGCTCTTCAATCGGTACGCCGGTGAGACGCGGCTCGTGACGAGCGCGAGCGCGCTCGTCTCCAGGCGCACCATCTCCCTCCGTCTCCTCACCGGGAACCTCTCGGCGACGTCGACCGAACCGACGACGCTCACGGTGTCGCCGGTCAGTGCGCCCGCGAACACCGTCCCGGTGACGAACACCGGCGACGGCCCGCTGACGCTCCGCCTCCCCACGAATCTCGACGAGGAGACGTGGCGCTCCGTTCTCCGCGACCAGCTCGCCGAGAACGGCGGCTACGTCACGGGCCTCGCCGTCGAGCAGGGGAGCGACGGGGCGTCGAACACGCTCGTCCTCGCGTTCGAGGAGGGCGAGACGTACCAGCTCGCCGCGAGTCAGGTCACGGTGAACGACGAGACGCAGAGCGAGCCGTCGGCGCGCGCGAAACCGAAGTACGCCGTCGACACGTACGGTAACGGCACGACCGTCCAGCCGGGCGACGGGCAGGACGTCACGGTCGTCGTCCGCGACCGCTACAACAACCCCGTGCCGAACGCGACGGTCACCGCGAGCCAGCCGGGGAACGGCGTCGTCACCGTGAAAGGCGACCCGTCGAGCACGTCGACCACCACGGACGCGCGGGGCCGCGCGACCTTCCGCTACACCGCGCCCGACTCGTACACCGGCCCGGTGGAGGAGTTCGACGTCTCCATCGTTCAGCCCGACGGCGAGCAGGCGTCGAAAGCCGAGACCGTCCCGTTCGTCGTCCGCCAGCAGCGCCCGTTCAACATCGAAATCGTCGACGGGACCGTCACGTCGAACGCGCCCGCGGCGCGCGTCACGCTCGTCGGCACCGCCATCACGTACGGCGGCGGCGCAGACGACCCCCGCGTCCCCGTCTCCGTCGAGATGCACGTCGGGAGCGGTCGGGACGCCACGACCGTCGAGCCCTGGCCGGAGAACGTCAACGACGGGTTCATGGCGGACGGCGGCCAGCGCTACTACTCCATCACGAATCAGGCGGACGGCGTTCGCCTCTCCGTCACCGCGACCGCCGACGGGAACAGGGTGAGCTCCGACACCTCGCAGAACCGCCACCCCGACATGGTGAAGGTCTTACTCGACGGCGACGACGTTCCCGCTATCAGCGGCTACGGCGACCAGGACGACGCCGAGGCGTTCCTCCGGCCGTACATGGACGCGGACGGGAGAATCGAACTCAAGGATAATCAGGCCATCTTCCTCTTCGAGCTCGGGACGACGGACCCGAACAGCGCGGCCGCCGACTACCAGGACGCCGTCGTCGTCGTGACGTTCCTGAACGCGGAGGGGAGCTAATGCGGGGCCGATTCCTGAGCCGCGCGCAGACGGAGCTTCTCGGCGCGATACTCGTGTTCGGCGTCGCCATCACAGTGCTCGTCTCCCTGCAGGTGTTCGCGGTGCCGCTCACGAACGAGCGCGTCGAGTTCTCGCACAACCTCGACGTGCAGGGCGACGTCGGCGAAGTGTCCACGGCGGTGTTCCGAGCGTCGACGACGGGCGTCGAGAACGTCGTGACCTTCGACTACGGGACGACGTACCCGAGCCGAGCGTTCCTCCGAAACCCGCCGCCGGCGTCCGGATCGCTCTCCACGACCGACCTCGGACGGGTGACGCTCTCGCACGTCTCCGCGAGCGGTGAGGCGAACGACTACGTCTCCGATACGACCTACTCGTTCCGGACGACGGGGCTGACGTACCGCCCGAGCTACAACGAGTACGCGAACGCGCCGACGACGCGCTACGAGTATCCGGTGACGTACAACGTCTTCGCGAACGGGAACTCGTCCGTCGTCGGGGAGAGCGGGCTCGTTCGCGGGGACCGCATCACGCTCACGCTCGTCTCCGGGAACTTCTCCCGGGCGCAGGTCGCGCCGGGGGCCGTGCACGTCGTCCCCGTGAGCGCGCCCGCGCAGTCGACGACCGTGACGAACGCCGGCGACGACCCGATGACGCTCCGTCTCCCCACGCACCTCGATGAGGAGACCTGGGAGTCCGTTCTCGCCGACCAGCGCGTCGAGAACGGCGGGCACGTCACGGGCCTCGCCGTCGAGGAGGGGAGCGGTGACGCGCCGAACACGCTCGTCCTCACGTTCGAGGAAGACGAGACGTACCAGCTCCGGCTCGCCCGCGTCGCGGTGGACTACGCGCCGCAGTCGTCGCCGAGCGCCGCGTACCTCGTCGAAACGAGCGGCGACCGCTCCGTCGTCGGCCCGGGCGGCGAGCAGCGCGTCGTCGTGCAAGCCCGCGACAGGTACAACAACCCCGTGAGCGGCGCGCGCGTCGAGGTCGCCCAGACGGACCTCGGCGCGAACAAGGGGACGGTGACGAACGGCGCGCGGTCCGGCGACCGGCGCACCGCCTACACCGGTGAAGACGGCTACGCGACGTTCTACTACACCGCGCCGCAGTCCGGACTCACCGGCGTCAGTCACGCGAACTTCACGCTCAGACTCGACGACGCGTCCAGCGACGCCGAGACCGTCCCGCTGTCCATGGAACTCCGCAGTTCGACCATCATCGACGTTAGCGAACCCGACACCGACGCGGAGCTGACGGTCGTCGAGCTCGCGGCGACTGCGGAGGACGCGAGCGGGAGTAGTTCCTCGCGTGCGTCCGCCGAGCAGGTGACGCTCCGCGATTACGAGTTCACGTCCGGCAGCGGCGTCACCGACGTCTCCGTTCGCATCACGCGCACGACGCGGACGGGTCCGCCGTGGCAGCGAGTGCGGGAAATCGCGTCCCGCGACCACATCGCCGCCAAGGGGAACGAGACGCTCGGCTTCGACGGATCGTACGCCCCGAGCTCGACGGTGGTCACCGTGACCGTGACCGCGACGGATAACGCGGGAGACACGGTGACCTGCAGGGGAGAGATTTCCCGAACCGGCCCGTCCGGTCGCATCTCCGTCGATAACGGCGGGTTCACCTGTACCCACAGCGGGAGGTCGAACTGATGCGTGACCTGAGCGGCGGGGAGCGCGGGCAGGCGGTCGTGGTGGGCGTCGTGGTGTTCCTCGGGTTCATCGTCGCGCTCGCCGCGCTCTATCAGCTGCAGGTGGTGCCGCTGCAGACGCTGCAGCACGAGTACGCACACGAGCAGGCGGTGGACGAGGACCTCACGGCGCTGAACGCGCAGCTAGTGCGGGCGGCGACGGAGGGGGAGCCGACGGCGACGACGGTGGCGGTCGGGCAGGACTACTCGTCGTCGCTGTTGTTCCGGACGCCGCCGCCGCTCTCCGGGCGGCTCACGGCGCAGTCCGCGGGGTCGGTGAGCGTCTCGAACGTCGACGTGACGGAGGAGGCGCGAAAATCGCCGGCGGGCAACGCGTACGGCCCGTACGAGACGAACACGGTGACGTACACGCCGCAGTACGTGCAGTATTCGAACGCGCCGGACACCGTGCTGTCGGGCGGGCAGGTCCTCGACCGCTACCCGAACGGGGAGACCACGCGGGTGTCGGGGTCGTCGTTCGTGTCCGGGCGGCAGGTGACGCTCGTGACGGTCACGGGCTCGCCGGGCGAGGCGGAGGGACTCCGACAGACGGTGACGGCGGTGCCGGCGAGCGCCGCGACGGACGCCGTTTCGGTGACGAACACGCCGGACGAGCGGGTGACGATTCGCGTGCCGACGGTGCGCTCGCAGGAAGCCTGGGACGCGACACTCGACGCCCAGACCGTGGCGAACGGCGGCCACGTCGTCTCCAAGACGGTTTCTGACGGCGTGTTGACGGTGGTGCTCGAACCGGGCGTGACGTACGACCTCCGGCTGGCGCGCGTCGACCTCGGCGGAGGCGAGTCGGCGTCGGAGCCGGCGGTCGACGTCGGCGTCGTGTCCGGGGGCGCGCGGTCGGTGCCGCCGGGCGGGAGTCAACGCGTCGTCGTCGAAGCCTACGACCGCTTCGGGAATCCCGTGAGCGGCGTTCGCATCGCCGCGAACACGCCCAGCGGCTGGCCGGGACGCGTGCGTTCGACCGACCGCCTCGGCGGGAGTCGAACGGTCGCCGTGACGGGCGAAAACGGACGGGCGTCCTTCGTCGTGAAGTCGTCGGAGACCGACGTCGTGAACACGGGCTCGGTGACGTACACGGTTCAGTCCTGACGCGGCCACTCGGGCAGAACCACGGACTACCGGTCAGCGCGAGAAGCGGGACGGAGGAGACTTCCTGTGCGTGTTAGCTCTCGAGGTCGCGCCACGCGCCCCAGAAGCGCTGGAAGGCGGTGAGGTGGCCGACGACGGCGAAGAGGCCGAGGAGCCAGGCGACGACGCTGACGCCGGCGACGGCGGGGACGACGAGGGAGAGGACGCCGACGGCACCGACGAGCGCGAGGCGGTCGGCGCGGCCGAGCAGGCCGCCGTACTGGCGTTCGAGGCCGACGGCCTGAATCTGCGTGCCGAGGTAGGAGGTCATGAGGACGCCGGTGACGGCGGCGAAGCCGAGGGCGTACTGGGCGATGCCGGCGGCGAGGCCGGCGAGGATGACGACGTCCGCGTAGCGGTCGAGGACGTGGTCGAGGAGGTCGCCGCCGGGGCTATCCGCTTCGAGTTCGCGGGCGAGCGCGCCGTCGAGGAGGTCGAGCCACCCATTAAGAAAGACGAGGAGCGCGCCGAGCGCGTAGAACCAGACGTCGTCGCCGCCGGCGGGGCCGCCCCAGTAGAACGCGCCGCCGGCGGCGACGGCGAGGAGGAAGGCGATGAAGCTCACGCCGTCGGGGGTGAGGCCGAGGCGGGCGCTCGCGGCGACGAACGGGCGGAGGAGGCGGGAGGCGAGCGGGCGGAACTGGTCGAGCGTCATAGGTACCCCGTGAAGTCGACGTCGCCGGCGCTCGGCTCGCGTTCGCCCGCGACGACGGCGTCGATCTCTCGCGCAACGCCCTCCGGTGTCCGGTCGGTCGTGTCGACCTCGTAGACGTGCTCGCGGCCGTGGTTCTCGACGGCCTGAATCAGGACGCCGTCGAGCGCTTCGGACTCGGCGTTCTCGCGCGCTTTCGCTTCGGGTTCGCCGCGCTCCGAGAGGCGGTCTTCGAGCGCGGCGGGCTCGCAGCGGAGGACGACGACGACGTCGACGTCGAGGTAGTGTGCGAGGTGGGATTCGACGAGCACGTCGTCCACGCCGTCGAGGTACTCCCGGACGGCGTCCACGTCGACGACGAGGCTATCGCGCGCCTCGTCGCGCTCCGTGTAGAGTTCTTCTTCCTTGATGACGTCGTTCAGGTGGACGACGTCGAGGGCCGTTTCGAGGTGTTCGGTCGCGGTGGTCTTGCCCGTGCCGGGCGTGCCGGTGACGGCGACTCTCACGCGGCCAGCACCTCGTTCAACGCGTCGACGGCGCGCTCGGTCTCCTCGCGCGTCCCGCAGGTGATGCGGACGCAGTCGTCGAGGCCGAAGCTCGTGCAGTCGCGGACGATGACGCCGCGGTGTTTGAGCGCCTCCGCGACACCGGCGGCGTCGCCGACCTCGACGAGGACGAAGTTCGCGTGGCTCTCGAACACCGGCGCGTCGAGTTCCGCTCGCATGTACTCGCGGGCCCACGCCGCCGTTTCGACGGTGGCCTCGCGGTGTTCCTCGTCGCCGAGCGCGGCGAGGCCGGCGGCGCAGGCGAGCGCCGACGCCGCGAACGGCGTGTTCACGCGAGCGTAGGCGTCCGCCCACGCCTCGGGGACGAGCCCGTAGCCGAGGCGGACGCCGGCGAGCCCGTAGACCTTCGAGAACGTCCGGAGCACGGCGACATCGTCGCGCTTCGCGCGACCGGCAGACGGCCGTGAGCCGTCGACGTCGTCCCGGTCGCGCACGAGGCCGAGCGCGCTCGGCGCGTCCGTGAACTCGCCGTAGGCTTCGTCCACGACGACGAGCGTCTCCTCGTCCGTCTCCTCGGCGATAGTCTCGACGTCGTCGAGGCTGAACCGCCCGCCCGTGGGGTTGTGCGGGCTGGTGAGGTGGACGACGCGCTCGCCGTCGTAGGCGTCGAGCACGCAGTCGGCGGTGAGGTCGAAGCCGTCGTCGCGCGGGATCTCGTACTCGGCGACGCCGCCGTGGTGGAAGCGACTGCTCATCCCGTAGTAGGAGAAGCCCGGCGTCGGCACGAGCACGTCGTCGCCGGGGGCGAGGGTCGCGCGGTGGAGGTAGTCGAGCACGCCGTCGCCGCCGTTCGCCAGCCAGACCTGCTCGTCCGCGACGCCCCACTCGTCGGCGAGCGCGGCGGTGAGGTCGGCGTGCGCCGCCGTCGGGTAGTGGTGGACGTCGCTCGCCGCGTCCTCCAGCGCCGCGATTGCGGCCGGCGACGGGCCGAGCGGGTTCTCGTTCGACGCGAGCTTCACGAACTCCGCCGGGTCGCGCCCCAGTTCGCGCGCGACCTCCTCGATCCCTCGGCCCGCCTGGTACTCGGCGTGGTCCGAGAGGTCCCGTGGTTGCATATCCGTGGGAAGTCGCCGGCACGCAATAAGCGGTTCCACTGCCGGCGGCGACGACGCCCTGCCGCCTCACATAGATGCAAGGAGGAAGCCCACGGCTTCAGCCGTGGGAAGAATCTGACAGTCCATTCTACCAACCACGAGCGATAGCAGTCCGACTCCCCCACGCCAATCATATAATTTATAAAACGCTGCTCTATACGTGAAGTTACAGATGGAGGTCAAACGAACCATTCCGGTCAAACTCTCGGTCCCAGATGACCGAGAGGGCGACCTCCATCAGACCATCGAGCAGTTCAACCACGCCTGCAACTACACCGTCCAACACGGTCGCAACGACGGCGGATACCTCATCCTCAACAAGTCCACCATACACGACGAAGTGTACCACGACTTGCGAGACGAGACAGACCTACCCGCGAACCTCTGCGTTCGAGCTTACTCGAAAGCCATCGAAGCGATGAAAAGCACCGTTGCCGACTGGAAGAAGGGAAACAGCCGACCCCTCCCACGATTCAACGAACCGTCCGCAGTCTACGACAAACGGACGTTGACCATCAAGGACAGGTCGGCCACTCTCTCCACCCTCAACGGTCGGGTCGCCGTAGACTACGTTCTCGGTGACTACCAGAAGTCCTACCTCGATGACGACGACTATCAGAAGCGGATGGGTACGCTCCACTACCGCGAAGACGGGGATGCGTTCTACCTCCACATCGTCATCAAGAAAGAAGTCGAAGAACGCGACGGTGACAAAGTATTGGGCGTGGACCTGAATTTGAAGAACGTCGCCGTAACGAGTACGGGGTCGTTCTATGATGGTGGTGAACTGTTGTGGGGTCAGAACCACTACTTCCGCGTACGTCGAAGCCTTCAGCACAAAGGCACTCGCTCCGCCAAGCAGGTACTCCGGCGACTGTCGGGGCGAGAGAACCGCTTCGTGCTGAATCGCCTGCACACGATTTCTCGACATATCGTGGAGGAGGCTGACGCCCACGACTGTTCGTACATCGCCGTCGAACGCCTGACCCACATCCGCGAGCGAATGGATAATCGGAACGACCGAGTGAAGCGGCAGATGCACAACTGGGCGTTCCGAGAACTCCAAGAAATGCTCGCGTACAAGGCCGCAGAGTACGGCATCCGCGTTGAGGAGATCCCGCCAGCGTTTACCAGTCAGACCTGCTCGAAGTGCGGGCATCAATCCAGTACGAATCGTAATTCGGACGGGTGGTTCGAGTGTAACGAGTGTGGGTACTCGGTTGATGGTGACTACAACGCGGCGAAGAACATCGGTCTGAAACTGCTAACTTTACCAGAGGGCAAACGTCTCTCTGGGTTGGGCGACGGTCATCTCGCCCTCAAGTCCGGGATGCTGAACGGGAATGGCGATTACACCGCCTCCGACGTTTCGTCGGCAGACCGGGAGTCCACGGACAAGCCCACGACTTCAGTCGTGGGTCGATGACAGCCACGCCTCGTCCGTGACGACTCCGGTCGCCGACTCGGGGTCGCCATCAAGGACGCGGCGGACGTCGGCGGCGACGCTCGCCGAGGCGTCAGCCATCGCCTCGACCGAGTACCACGCGCTGTGCGGGGAGAGCACGACGTCCTCGCGGTCGAGGAGCGGGGAGCCCGTCGGCGGTTCGTCCTCGAAGACGTCGAGTCCGGCGGCGGCGAGCGCGCCCGAGTCGAGCGCGTCGACGAGCGCGGCCTCGTCGACGACGGGGCCGCGGCCGGTGTTCACGAGGACAGCGCCGTCGCGCGGGCCGTCGAGGAAGTCGGCGTCCACGAGCCCGCGCGTCTCGTCGGTGAGCGGCGCGTGCACGGTCACGTGGTCCGCGCGCTCCGCCAGCGCCGCGCGCGTCACCTTCTCGACGTCGTGGTCGCGCATCGCGTCACGCTCGACGTAGGGGTCGTAGGCGACGACGTCGACGTCGAACCCGCGGAGGCGCTCGCGGAACGCGCGAGCGATGGGGCCGAAGGAGACGAGGCCGACCGTCGACCCCGCGAACCGGTGAATCGGCTCCCGGGTCTCCCACGACCACTCGCCGTCGCGCACGCTCGCGTCGTACTCGCGGAGCCGGCGGACGCAGGCGAGGAGGAGGGAGAGCGTGTGCGTCGCCACCTCGTCCACGCAGTAGTCAGGCGCGTGCACGACGGTGACGCCCGCCGTCTCCGCGGCCGCGAGGGCCACGTTGTCCACGCCGATGCTCGGCTGGGCGACGATATCGGCGTCGATCGCTCGGAGCGCGGCCGCGGTGACGGGCGTCTCGCTGTTCGTCACGAGCACGTCGGCGTCCCGGCCGGCGGCGCGGACCGCGGCCTCGGTGTCGAGCGCCGCCGTCGAAAGCTCGACCTCGCGGTCGGCGAGCGCGCGGCTGAACGCGTCGACCTCGACTTTCGGGTCGTCCGCGACGACTACGCGAAGCATACCGGGCGTTCGCCCGGGACGCCCAAGAGCGGTTCGGCGGTTTTTAGACGCTGGCTGGTCCACGCTCTCGCGTATGAACATCCCCTATGTGCTGGCCGTCGTCGTCCACCTCGGGTTCGCCGGGCTCTGGGCCGGCGGCGTCGCGTTCGCCGCGTGGGCCGTCCTCCCGTCCGCGCTCCGCGGCGACATCGACCCGCAGCCGCTCGCCGCGATTACGAACAAGCTCAGCACGCTCACGCGCGTCAGCGCCGTCCTCCTCTTGCTCTCCGGCGGCTACATGGCCGTCTTCATCGGCGGCGACGCCTTCCGCGGCACCACGAGGGGAATCCTCGTCGGCCTCATGGTCGTCCTCTGGCTCGCCCTCACCGGGCTCAGCGAGATGGCGTGCTCGCGCCTCCGCGACGGCACCGACCTCGATAAGGTCCGCGCACCCGCGCGAGAGGCGAAAACCCGCCTCCAGGCCGCCGCCGTTCTCGCCGTCGCCCTCCTCGTCCTCGGCGGCGTCCTCGCCACCGGCGTCTGACCGAACCGACGCGTCCGCGGCGTCGAGCCGTTCCGCTGACAGCTCGCCACCGGACTTTTCACGCGGGCGAGCGACTCACTGGCCGCTATGGCAACCATCACGAGTTCCGTCGTCCTCTTCGTCATCGGCCTGCTCGTCGGCGGGTTCGGCGTCTACGTCGGCGCGCGCTTCATCACCGGCACCGACGACTACACGCGCGCCCTCGTCACCGCCGCCGTCGGCGCGCTCGCCTGGGCGGTCTTCTCCTGGGTCCCCGTCGTCGGCGGCCTCCTCGCGCTCGTCGCGTACGTCTGGGTCATCAAGTGGCGGTACGCGGGCGGCTGGGTGAACGCCGCGCTCATCGCGCTCGTCGCTTGGATTGCGACTGTCGTCGTCGTCTTCGTCCTCAGCGCCGTCGCGCCCGGGCTCGTCGGCGACGTCGTCGGCGTCCCCGGCGTCTGAGCCGACCGACCCCTGCGGCGCAGCAGTCGTTCCGAGAGAAGTGGAAGAAACCGAGCGCGTCGCGCTACTCGTCGCCCTCGTTCTTCGTGTTCCGGTTCTGCGAGGAGATGAGCGTGTCCCCTTCGGCGTTGATTTCGTCGGCTTCGCGGGCGTGCTTGCGGGCGACGCGGTAGGCGGCGAAGAGGATGACGAGGAGGAAGAGCGTGAAGGGGAGAGCGAGCGTCGGCGAGAGCGCCTGGATCGCCTCGAACTCGCTAATCTGGAGGGACATCATCCCGAAGAACGCGAGGAGGCCGCCCCACCACGCGCGGTTGATGGCGTTCGGGTTCTCGTCGCCGAGCGTGATGGCGGAAATCATGAAGACCGCGGAGTCGAGGGAGGTGATGATGTAGCCGGTGATGACGAGGACGAACAGGACGGCGAGCACGTTCCCGAGCGGCGTGATGGTGAGCGCGCGGGCGATGGCGGCGGGCGTGCCGCCGGCCGCGTAGGCGGCGCTCACGGGCTCGAAGTTCCCGGGGGCGAGCACCCAGCCGCCGATGAGGGAGTGTTGAATCCACGTGAGGAACGTCGGGACGAGCACGAGGATGACGAACATCTCGCGGATGGTGCGGCCCTTGGAGACGCGGGCGACGAAGCTCCCGACGAAGATACTCCACGCGGCCCACCACGCCCACCAGAAGCCCGTCCAGTTCGCGGCCCAGTGGCCCGTCGCCGTGGGACCGGTGTAGAGCATCAGGCGGAACATGTTGCTGAGCCAGACGCCGGTCGCGTCGAGCGCGAGCTGGAAGGTGAAGAGCGTCGGGCCGACGACGACGAGCACCGCCATCGAGACGCCGATGAGGTACATCGTCGCGCGGGCGGCGTTCCGGATGCCCTTCCGGAGGCCGAGCCAGACGTCGGCGAGGAAGACGACACCGATGACGGCGAACACCCCGTACGTGAGGAAGTTCGCTTTCAGGCCGAAGGTCTGCCCGAGGATGGACGCCATCGTCTGCGCGCTGAACCCGAGCGTCGTCGCGATGCCGCCGATGGTCGCGACGATGGCGGCGAGGTCCACGATCCAGTAGAGACCGGGAATCCGGTCCTCGTCGACGAGGCCCGTGAGCATGCTCGAAATCTTGTACTCGCCCACGCCGTGCGTGTAGACGATGATGCCGAACGCAATGGAGACGGGCAGATACCACATCGCGAGCCCGGGGAAGACCTCGTGGATGAACATGAAGGCGAGCGCGAGCGACTTCATCGACGCGCCGTCCACGGGCACCGGCGACGGCGGCGGGTTCTGCACGATGGAGACGGGTTCGCCGACGCCCCAGATGAGGATGGACGCCCCGAACCCGACGGTGAAGACCATCGAGAGCCAGGAGAACACGTCGAACTCCGGCTCCGCGTTCGGCCCCCCGATGCGCAGGCGGCCGTACCGCGAGAACGTCAACAGGATGACGATGATGAGCAGGACGAACCCGAGGAGGATGAACCACCAGCCGAAGTACCGGAGCGTCCAGTCGAACGCGCCGTTCAGGATACTCGTGAGCGCCGCCGGTCGCGCGAACCCGAACCCGGCGAGCGCGAGCATCGCCGCCATCGACACGAGGAACAACGCACGCTCCGGCCACGACGCCTCACCCAACCCGAAGACGCTCCATCCCTTCATACGTGACTCCGGGGGGACCGCGGCAGTCGGTTGGCGAAGCCGTCCACATCGCCGTCGCTCACGGCGTGAGAGTGCAACATCACGGAAGTACCCGAAGCGCAACACTCCGCCACTGAAAAGCCCTACGTGTCGGAGTCGAAACCCGCGGCGCGCGGCCCGCTCCGACGCCCGAAAACCGGCGCTTCTCGCCGCATCATTCGACTCTGCGTCTCGCTACGCGCCGACTCACGAGCCTCCTCGCAGTCCCCACTCCCTCGCTAGCGCTCACTCGCTCCGAACCACGTCGTGCTCCCGTGTCGCTCCCTACCGGTCGCTCCCGCTCGCCTATCCCGTGGTTCTCGCTCCCTCGCTAGCGCTCACTCGCTCCGAACCACGTCGTGCTCGCGGCTATCGCCGCTCGCACAGCGGCGTTGCTCTCAGTCGCGTCGCTCCTTCCGAGCCACGTCGTGTTCCAGCGTGCCGACCCCCTCCACGGTCACTTCGACGTGGTCGCCGTCTTCGAGCGGCGCGACGCCCTCGGGCGTTCCCGTGATGATGACGTCGCCGGGTTCGAGCGTGAGGTACTGCGTGATTTCCTCGATGAGCTCGGGGACGGAGAAGATGAAGTGCTCGATGCTGGAGGACTGGCGGAGTTCGCCGTTCACGCGGAGTTCGATGTCGGCGTCGTCGGGGACGTGCTCGGGGTCGGCCACGACGGGACCGAAGGGGAGCGCGCCGTCGAACGCCTTTCCGCGGATCCAGTTCTGCTCTTTTCGCTGGTCGTCGCGGTTCGAGACGTCGTTCGCGACGGTGTAGCCGGCGACGTAGTCCATCGCGTCCGCGGCGTCGACGTTCCGCGCCTGCGTCCCGATGACGACGCCGAGTTCGGACTCGTGTTCCACCTGCTCTTTCCCGGCGGGCAGTTCGACGGTGTCGCCGTGCGCAGCGTACGTGTTCGGCGGCTTGAGGAAGAGGAGCGGGCGGTCGGGGACGTCGTTTCCCATCTCCTCGGCGTGCTTCGCGTAGTTCCGGCCGACAGCAATAACTTTCGACGGCTCGACCGGCGTCAGAATCTCGACCTCGCTCGGGTCGTAGGTGCGGCCGGCCGCGCGGAGTTCGTCGTCGTCGGTCCACTCGCCTTCGCGCACTGCGCCCGCGGGGTCTCGGAATCGAACGTGTCGCATACGCTCACTCCCCGCGCCCCGGGGCTAAGGGTTGCGGAAACGGCAATCCGGTGGCGTGACGCCTACCAGCGCTGGTGGACGTGTTCTTCGACGTACTTCTCGTAGACGTCGCGGGCCGCGCCGTGCGCTTCGTGCGTGAGCGGCGCGTGGTCGGCGGCGAGGACGTTGTCCCGGATGTGCGCCGGCGACGTCGAGCCGGGGATGACCGTGGTGACGCCGGGGTGGTCGAGAATCCACCGGAGCGAGAACTGCGCGAGCGAGAGGTCGTCGGGGGCCGCCTCGGCGAGTTCGTCCGCCGCGTGCGCGCCGACGTCCTGGGGGACGCCCGCGAACGTCTCGCCGACGTCGAAGGCGTCGCCCTCACGGTTGAAGTTCCGGTGGTCGTTCTCCGGGAAGTCCGTCTCGGCGTCGACCGCGCCGGTGAGGAGGCCCGAGGCGAGCGGGACGCGAACGATGACGCCGACGTCCCGCGCCGCCGCGACGTCGAGGAACTCCTCCGCGGGTCGCTGCCGGAACGGATTGAAGATTATCTGGACCGTCTCGACGCCCGGATACTCCACGGCCTTCAGGCCTTCCTCGACGCGTTCGACGCTCACGCCGTAGTTCGCGAGCTTCCCGTCGGCGCGCAGGTCGTCGAGCGCGTCGAACGTCTCCGGCTGGTAGTAGACGTCCGTCGGCGGGCAGTGCAACTGGAGGAGGTCGAGTTCGTCCACGCCGAGGTTCTCCCGGGAGCGGTCGACGAACCGTTCGAGATTTTCCTTCGTGTACCGGTCGGCGTCGTGCGGGTCGAGGCGGCGGCCGGCCTTCGTCGCCACCACGGGCTCCTCGTCGCGCTCGTCGAGGACTTCGCGGATGAGGCGCTCGCTCCGCCCGTCGCCGTAGACGTCGGCGGTGTCGAGGAAGTTCACGCCGGCGTCGAGCGCCGCGTGAACGGCCTCCTTCCCGGTCGCTTCGCTGACGTCGCCCCACTCCGCGCCGATCTCCCACGTTCCGAGGCCGACCTCGGTCACGTCGAAGCCGGTGCGGCCGAGCGGTCGCGTATCCATGTTCGGACTTCTGCCGTCACCGGGAAGTGGGTTCGGGAACCGGCACGCGTCGTTCGGCCTGAACGTTTTAAGTCGATGTCGTGAGTAGTCTCACCCGCAATGGAATTCACTTGGCACGGCCACTCCACGTGGTCGCTCGACGTCGACGGCACGAGCCTCCTCATCGACCCGTTCTTCGACAACCCGAAGACCACCCTCGACCCGGAGGAACTCGACCCGGACTACGTCCTCATCACGCACGGCCACGCCGACCACATCGCGGACGTCGACCGCTTCCGCGGCGCGCACTTCGTGGCGACGCCCGAAATCGTCGGCTACCTCACCGACGAGTACGGCATCGAGGACGCGACCGGCATGAACCTCGGCGGCACCTTCCAGGCGGAGAACGCCTTCGTCACGATGGTGCGCGCCGACCACTCGAACGGCCTCGACACCGGCTACGGCACCTCCGGCGGCATGCCCGCGGGCTACGTCGTCAGTGACACGAAGCCCACGCAGGTCGCCGACAGCGAGAGCCAGACGTTCTACCACGCCGGCGACACCAGCCTCCACACGGAGATGAAGGACGTCATCGGCCCGTTCCTCGAACCCGACGCCGCCGCCGTCCCCATCGGCGACCACTTCACCATGGGCCCGATGCAGGCCGCCATCGCCGTCGACTGGCTCGACGTCGACTACGCCTTCCCGATGCACTACGACACCTTCCCGCCCATCGAACAGGACCCGCAGGACTTCGCGAAGGAAGTCAAAGGCACCGGGAGCGACACCGAAGTCGTCGTCCTCGACGGCGACGAATCCTTCGACCTCGGCGACCAGCTCGACTACTGAACCGCCGCCGGTCGCCTCGACAGACCGCTCGATCTCCCGTTCTTTCGACCCGCGTCCGCGCCACCAGCACGCGCCCGGAGACCCCCGCGTTCAGCGCCCGCTCTCAGCGTTCGGACTCGGACGACGACGCCTCCGAACCGGTGCCTTTGACGGCGGCGGCCGCCGCGTCCTCCGGGCGGCGCGCTGGCTCGTAGACGTAGGCGAGGTCGTCGACGAGAACCACGTATCGCTCGCCGCCCCGTGTCTCGATCACGCGGCGGTCGCTGTCGATGGCGACGTCCACGAGATCCTCCAGGGAGTCGACGCGGACGGTCGACCGCTCGACGTCCGGGACGGTCCCCGTGGAGATCCAGTCGTCGTAATCCTCGCGCGCCGCCCGCAACGCCTCCGCCTCGCGCTCCGCCTCCGACACTGTGAGCGCGCCCCGCCGCCGAGCGACGACGAGCCCCACAGCGCCCGCGAGCGCCAGCACGGCCGCGACGAACGGGACCGCCACCGACGTGAACGACGGCTCCACCGGCACGGTCACCGTCCGCGTCACCGTCTCCGAGTCCGCCGGGGCGACGTCCGCCGACACCCGGTAGACGTTACTTCCCGGGCGGACCACGAGTCGGTCCCGCCGCGTCTTCGTCACCGGCTCCCCCGCCACGGACGCCTGAACCGTCGTCGACGCCACGACGAACACCTGCGCCTCCCCCGGCGACGCCCCCAACTCCTCCCGAATCTGCCGGATTCGCTGCTCCTCCTGCGGGACGTCAACCGAGAACCCCACCGTCACCGGCTCCCCCGCCGCCAGCGTCACGTTCCGCGACGCCAACGACCGCACCCGCTGCCAGTACACCGTCTGCTGGCCCCCCTCGCTCGACCCCGACTCCACCGACCGCTCCACCAGCGACAGCTCCACGCTCACCCGCGCCGGCTCGTCACCGCCCGACTGCCGGAACGTGTACTCCCCATCGAGTACCGGCGAGACGCGCGTGAAGTAGAGCGACCGATTACTCAATCTCGTCCCCTCCGCGAACACCGACGTCCCGTTCTCCACGACCGCCGACTGCTCGTACTCGGCGTCACCGGTCCAGTTCGCGACCTGTTGCGTCTCAACGCGTGTCTCCTCCGCCGTCGCCGCCGTCGCTCCCAGATAGACGCCGCCGCCGACGACGACGAGACAGACTATGAGGAGGACTGCGAAGTACTCGTCAAGGAAGGTGCGGAGCGAAAGAGGAAGACGTGACATTAGCGTGCGTAGAGTGGGGTTCGCTGAAATCCGTTTGGTTCAGCTTTGGCGAACATTCTTGAAGTGGATGTTATAGCCACTTCGTAGTGAGGTCGTTCGTTACTGAATCTAGTGTGGGTGTCGTGTTACTGTCTAATGACTTATTGTACACTCGAGCCTCGGCAAGACGACCTATAAAGAAGCCGTTCGTGTCTCCACCGACGACGAAGTTCGCGGAGAACAGCGATCCGGAGATACCAGTTGCCGTATCGAAACTGTTCGAATTTATCCTTGCTTCCACATCAGTCGTGGAACTATCTGAGTCGTTTTGAGTGACCCGGACAGTGAGAAGGTAGGGCGAATTTTCGCTTGTAGTCGAGGTCTGAATTGACGTCGACCCGCTTCCTAAGTCTGCGGTTACAGTGCTGTTCGAGCTGTTATATCGGATATACTCACTTCCATTATCGAAACGAAAGAGCGTCTGATTATTATCGCTCGACTCTGGCTGGAACACGAAAAACAGCGTCGCCTGCTGGTCACCATTACTCGTCAGGTCAGTAGTGGATTCGTTCCCGCTCCCATCCCGTAATTCCATCTTATTTGATCCATCGAACTTAACTGTCGGGACGAAGTCCTTCGGGGGCTTCGTCTGGTAGGTCGAGGCTGACGAAGACGTTGTCTTGAGTCTTCGATTCGACTCACCAGACTCACTTCTCGCATCCCACGAGTTGACTGACCTAGGTTTTGACGTGTTCACGTTCACCGCGCCATCAAACCATAGGTTGAGGTTATTCACGGAGGGATCTCCGAGCGTGATCGACCGGTCTAAATCGATGTTCAGACCGTTCGTTGCAGAAACAGAAATATTCCCCGTCGTATCGGTCGACGTACCTGATTCCAGCTGGACCGACGCTACTTTCGTTCCCTCCGAGGAGACGGTAGATGAAGACCCGTCCGAGATGTCGAAGTTGCTCGAGGAAATCGTGATGTCGAGCGCTCCGTTCGTCTGATTCGTCACGTAGACGGGGAACGCTGACTCGTAGGTCGTCGAACTATCCAGAACCTGATTGTCTTTATCGACGATCTTGAGGTACGCGTTCTTATCGCTCGCGACGTCGACATTCGCGCTCCGATCGGCAGTAATCTGCGTAAACCCCGAGGTCTCACTGACCGCGAACGCTGCACCGGCACCCATGAGGCCGAGCGCGGCGCGCCGCGTGTACGAGTTCTTATCGGTCATTCGCCGACCTCCGGGGGTTCGTCGGCGGCACCGATGCGCATCGAGCGACTCCGCCAGACGTGGTAGGCGGCGGAGAGCGTGAAGACGACGGCGACGAGCCCGCCCCAGGCGAGGTCGGGAATGAAGCCCGGGTAGATGTCGATTGCGACGGTAGAGAGGAGGGCGAGCGAGACGGCGCCGACGCCGAGGTAGTACTCCGCCCACGGGATGGAGTTTCCGGGGACGACGTCGAGGTAGACGTCGAGGTCGTCGGCGCGCTCGGTGAGCGTGATCTCGTGGTTCTCGAACTCGATCATTCCCGCGTTCGCCATCTTCGGGAGGTGGGACTGCTGGAGGGAAGTGTAGACGCGCTTGCGCTCCGCGGCGTCGAGTTGCTCGCGCTCTTTCTCGTACTCCCAGGCGGCGACGTGCTCCGCGAGATCACCGAGCTCGATCGGGGTCTCGTAGCGCTTGCACGCGTGGAGCGCGTACCGCCGCCGCCGGTTACTCAGCAGTCCGAACACCTCGTCGCGACCCGCCGGTGCGTCGTTCCCGATCATGAGAATCCCCCTTAGGACAACCATACCCAGCACCCCACATAAGTCTTGACGGAATTAACAGTATTCATTCCAGAGAGAAGTGGCAATCCGATATCGATAGATAGAGCCGCATCAAACCCCGGAAGCCAGTTAGCAAAACCGTCTTCTGGCCCTGCCTGAACCCACCGAAAGCACCAACTGAACCCATCACAGGCAGGCTCTGAAACGCATCTGGCAGCCCAATACAAAGGGGATAGCTCTACGAGGCGTAGGTACGCCACGGAGGGCGTGTGAACACCAATGGACATGAACAGACGGAAAGTCCTGCTCGGCATGGGTACAGCAGCGATAGGGAGCGGCGCCGCCTTCGGCTCCGGCGCATTCACGAGCGTGACGGCAGATCGTACAGCTTCCTTTACCGTGAGTGCAGATGATAGTGCGTACCTCACATTAAGTGGGGACGGGGATTACGTTTCAGCAAGCGGAAACCCATCTAACACAATTAAGTTCACTTTCGACAACCTCAACGAAAACGCGACAACGAAAGTGGATGGTGCGCTAACAATTTCCGACAATGGAAGCGATAGCGCGTCAAAGTACGTGTGGGTCACAGGAGGCGATAGTACGCTGTCATCGGGCGGAACGGTCGATCTTATCGAACAATCTAATAGTGGAAGTATCGTTAGCGATACTAATGCCGTCGACCTTAGCACACAGGATACGGTGGGAGAGCTAACGGCAGATATCGAGATAGATACTAGTAATGGTGACCCGTCAGGTCTGACCACGATTACTGTTCACGCTCAGGACAGCGACCCCAACGCTCAGTAATCCGCTATAATGCCCTCCCGCCTCGTCGCTCTCGCGCTGGTCGTCCTCGCCGTCGGTGCGGTGTTAGGGACGGCTGGGGCGCCGGGGGGCGGGGCGGACAAGCTGTCGAAGGGGGTGTATCTCGAGCCGGCGGAGAGCGCGAACGGACAGGCGTACGCGTCGTACAATTCGCAGGGGGAAGTCGAAGTCCACGTTAACGGACTGCTTCCGGATTCGACTACAACTATCGACGACTTGGTCGTGATCGGCGTGCAGGGGAACGCGAAGACGCCGCGGGGGGAGAGCGGGGTTCCGGTGTGGATCGAGGACGGGACACCGCAAGTGACGTTCTATCGGATGGATACGCGGGAGCCGATCGAGTCGGCGGAGAACGCCGTCGAGCTGAAGCGCGGGGGAACGATGGCGGTCGGCGTGCGCGTCGACGCCGAATCTCCGGGGACGGTTCTCGAACAGGTCACGCTGCACGCGAACGTCGGGAACGCGCGTGAGCGTTCGAGCGGCGGCGGAGGAGGCGGCGGTGGCGGTGGGTCGCCGCCGGCGCTCTCGCCGTCCGGGGAGCTCGATGAGGGGGGATCGGTGTCGCTCCGGATGAGCGACGGGAGCACGGTGCAGCGGGTCAACGTCACGATGGACGGGCAGAGCGGCCGAGTGGAGGTCCGTGACCTCGGCGGGCGGCCGTCGGGGACGCCGGCGACGCACGGCTCGCTCGTGTCCGTCGTCGAAGTCGACGCGCCGGACCCGAAGGCGGGGAACGCGACGGTGACGTTCCGTGTCTCGAAGGAGGTGACGGAGCGGGGTGTGGCCCCCGATAATCTCGTCGTTGAGCACTACGTGAACGGCACGTGGCGGGTGCTCGAGACGACCGTGACGGAGACGAAACGGGGCTATCAGCTCACCGTCGAGACGAGCGGCTTCTCGCCGTTCGCCGTCACGGAACTCGAACAAGCGGGGACGACGACATCGACGACGAGCACGCCGACCACGACGACGGCGACATCGACGACGTCGTCGACCGCGACGGCCACGACGGCGGCGTCGAGCACCACCAGCACGCGCTCGCCCGGCTTCGGCGTCGGCGTCGGCCTCGTCGCGCTCCTCACCGCCGCGGTGCTTGCGCTCCGCTGCGACCGCCGCGACTGATCACCTTTCTCTTCGTCGTCCTCGTCTCGCCGAGCCGACGCCTCGGCCGCTGTATCGGATGTTGTTGCTGCGACAGGATTATGCCGGTCGGCGGGAGAGATAGGAGCGAACGAGATGGTCCGGGAGTACGCGGAATCCGCGGTGACAGTCGTGCTCGTCGCGGTGGTGGTGGCCCTCGTCGTCGGGCAGGCGCTCGGCCAGCCGGTACTGCTCGGGTACGTGACGACGGACAGCATGTCCGGGACCATCGACCCGGGAGACGGGTTCGTCGCGATTCCCTCACAGCTCACGGGTCCGCCGGACGTCGGCGACGTCGTCACGTATCGCGCGGTCCGCCTCCACGACGGCGGCCTGACGACCCACCGAGTCGTCGGGACGACCGACGGCGGCTACGTCACGAAGGGTGACGCGAACCCCTTCACGGACCAGGACGGGGCGGAACCGCCCGTTCCGCGAGATCGAATCGTCGCGGAAGCGCTTCAGGTGAACGGTCACGTCGTCGTCATCCCGGACCTCGGAACGGGAGTGATGGCGGTGAAGGGCGGTGTCGTCGACGGGCAGCGCTGGCTCGCGAACGCGCTCGGCCTGCGCGCCGGGCTCAGCTCACAGGGCGCGGGCTTCCTCCTCTTCGCGTTCGGCCTCGTGCTCTTCGTCCTATCAGTTCTCGACGACCTCCGCGCCGGCGATGACCGCGACCGTTCGCGCTCTCGAGCGCGGGACGTACTCGACGGGCGGTGGGTCGCGCTCGCCTTCCTCGTCATCGTGCTCGCGCCGGCGAACCTCGCGATGGTCGGCGGGAGTACGACTCATCACGTCCAGGCGAGCGGCGACGCCGTGGCTGCGTCGGGCGCGACCCCCGGCGAGCCCGTCGAGAGCACGTTCGACGTCCGGAACAACGGCGTCGTCTCCATGCTCGTCGTCGTCGACTCGCGCTCGCAGACGGCGTCGGTCGACCGTCGCGCGCTCGCGCTTCCACCGGGAGAGCGAGCCACTGCGACGCTCTCCATGCCGGCACCCCCTCGCGGCGAGACGTCGACCGCGACCGTCTCCGAACACCGCTACTTCCTCCTCCTCCCGGAGTCAACGCTCCTCGCGCTCCACGACGCCGACCCGCGCTACGCGTGGGCGGTGATTAACCTCCTTCTCGCCTGCAGCGTTCTCGGACTCGTCGGCGGCGTCGTCGGTTTCGCTCCGACGCGCGTCCGGGACACCAGCCGTGACGTCCCGCTCCGCACGCGACTCCGCCGGCTCGTGCGTCCCTGAATCATTGCTCGGACGCGGCGCTCGACCCGGGACCTTCGGCGGTCAGTCGACGCGGCAAGAAAACGCGTGGTGGGTGGCGACGGCGAGACCGTCGACCGAGAGCGACCGGCGGCGAAATCCGTTCCGTTAGAACGCGTTCGTCTCGACGCTGACGTCCGCGCGGAGTTCGTCGCGGAGCGCGGCGTCGACGTGGCAGATCTCGTGACCGCGGTCGACGAGGTCGTCGACGTCGTCGTCGTCGACGTCGGCTTCCACGGCGATGTTGAAGCGGATGGCTTCGACGTCGTCGTCGTCGTTCAGGTCGGCTTCGACGTCGATTTCGACTTTCCCGAGGTCGTCGTAGTCGCGCTGTCGGCCGGCGACGCGGAACGCGGGGATGTAACAGGAAGCGTAGTTGGCGACGAGGACGGAGTTCGGGTCGGGGCCGTCCTCACCGGTCGCGTCGACGGTGAGTTTGAAGTCGCCGACGCGGCTCTGCGTGACGAATCCTTCGTCGGACGTGCTGGTGACTTCGATGTCTGTCATTGCACGTGGATGCACTCACGCCGGCGGTATATTCGTTGTCGTTGCGGCGGGCAGGTGTCTCGGAAGGGCTTATGCGGCGGGTGGTCGAAGGGAGGGGTATGACACAGAGTGGCTGGCAGGACCGAATCGTGGGCGTGCGGATGCGCGTGGACGGCGAGTTCCAGAGCGAAGTGGAGGCGTCGGGGTTCTCCCGCCAGCAGTGGGGGCTCGTGATGACGGCCGTCGAGTTCGACCTGGAGAACCCGGAGGACCCGGAGAGCGCGCGACTCGTCGCGGACACGAGCAAGGTGAAGCACGTCGTGCCCGAGTTGGAGAACGTCGACCAGCAGATGGCGGCGATGGGCGGCGGGAGCGGGGGCGGTTCTTCGTCCGGGGGCGGCTTCCTCGCGTCGGTGAAGTCCGCGCTCGGGCTGGGCGGCGGCGGCGACGACGCGGACGCGGCGCGCGAACGGGAGGCCGTCGACCTCGCCGAGGAGTACGCGCGGATGCTGGAGACGGAACTCAAGGAGAACGGGCGGTGGGATGAAGTCTGTGAGGCGGCGGCCCGGGACGCCGCCGACGCCGCGGAGTAACCGTTAGAGGTCGCCGGAGTGGAAGAGCGTGAGCTCCTCGGATTCGTAGATGTTCACGAGTTCGTTGACGATGTCGTCGTAGGACTCCTCGTCCTGGCGGAGGCCGTCGAGGCGAGCGATGGTCTCTTCGTCGAGGTGGATTTTCGGCATACTCGCACTGTCGCTCGCGGCGGTGATAAAGCATCGTGTCGGCCGCCGCCGCGCGACGCGGAGACGATAGGTGGCTCACACGTCCGCGCAGGGGCGTCTCGGCGGGAGACACCGGCCAGGTTTATATGTTCGTGTCGCGGAGTGCGCCCACATGGGAGATGACGGGTTCAGTCTCGACCTCCGCGACGCGGAGACGGCGCTCGACCGGGTTCCGTCCGAGTACCAGGGGTCGGTCGTGCTGGGCGTGCTCGACGGGACGACGCCCGCCGACGAGTGGCTCGACGAAGTGTTCGCCGGGAAGGTCCTCGTGCTCGCTATCGAGGGCGACCTCCAGGAGCTCGCGGCGGGGTTCGCGAGCGACGTGAAGCAGGCGGACGGCTCGCTGATGCGCTTCCGCGAGTTCCTCCTCGTCGCGCCGCCGGACGTCTCGCTCGATACCTCACGGCTCTGAACGCCGCGGACACACGGGTTTCTACGCGGAGAACCGGTCGGTCTCCGCGCCGCAGGCCGCACACCGGAGGACGTACGTCTCGTCGGCGCGCTCCGACTCGCGGTCGGTCACCGCGCCGCAGTGCGGGCATTCCTCTTCGATTATCGCGTCGTCGCGGTCTTTCGGCGCGCCGACGGCGACGAACCGACACGCCGCCTGTTCCGATTCGTCGACGAACGCCTCGTTGAGCGCGTCCGCGGGGACGAAGAACGCCTCGCCCTCCTCGACGGCGTACTCGCCGTCCGGCGTGGCCACCGTGAGCGACCCGGAGAGGACGAAGAAGAGCTCCTCGTGGTCGGGGTGGCGGTGGCGGCCCCACGGCACGCGCTCGCCGGGCGCGGCCTCGTAGACGTTGAAACCGAACGCGCTCGCGCCGACCGCTTCGTCGACTTCCCTCTTCGCCGTCGTCGGGTTCGGCGCGTTCGGGAGCGACCAGACGTCGACCTTCTCGTAGCCAGCCATACCCGCCTTTCTCCCCCAGCCCTCCTGAATGGTGCGGCGATGCAGCGGAGAGTGCGATACGAGCGCGCGGCACGGGCGCGAGGCGAACGCGGCACGCCCCGCGGCGGGCGGTGGTTTTTGGTCGTCCGGGCCCTGAGTGAGCGTATGTCGTTCAAGCAGTCGGGGTCCGGCGACCTCACCATCATCGACGAGTTCGACGGCGGGTTCGGCTGGCTCGCGTACCCGGAGGAGGAGATGCAGCGCGCGAGTCACGCCCTCCACACCGACGCGGGGACGTTCCTCGTCGACCCGCTCGACGCCGACGGCCTCGACGACGAACTCGACGCGCGCGACGCCGACGTCGCGGGTATCGTCGTCCTCCTCGACCGCCACGAACGCGACGCGAAAGCGCTCGCCGACCGATACAGCGTCCCCATCTTCGCGCCCGACGGCATCACGCGGGACTTCGGGACGCGCGCCCGCCCGTTCACCGGCACGCTCCCCGGGACGGAGTACGACGTCGTCGACGTCCTCGACTGGCCGGGCTGGTACGAGGCCGCGCTCGACGACGGCGAGACGCTCGTCGTCCCCGAGAGCCTCGGCACCGCGGACTTCTTCCGCGCACCCACCGAGCGCCTCGGCGTCCACCCGATGGTCCGCATCGCCCCGCCGAAATCACTCCTCGACTGCCGCCCCGACCGCCTCCTCGTCGGCCACGGCGACGGCATCGTGGACGGCGCGACCGGCGCGATTCGAACCGCTATCGGCGGCGCGCGCTCGAACGCCCCGAGCGCGTGGCTGAAAGCCCTCCGATCGGCCCTTTAGTTCTCCTCTTCTTTCGCTTCGAGGCGCTCGAGCCGGCGGAGCTGCTCGCGGTGTAAGGTCACGATGAGGTCGGAGAGCACGCCGAAAATCAGCAGTTGGACGCCGAAGAGGATGCCCGCCGCGCCGAGGAGCGCGATGACCTCGTGCGAGACGCGGAGGACGAACCACTCGTAGGCGACGTACCCGCCGAGGAGGAGGCCGGCGAGCGTCGACGCGACGCCGACGCTCCCGAAGTAGAAGAGCGGGTTGTTCGTCTTCGTGAGCTGGTAGAGCGTGAGGATGATGCGCCCGCCGTCCTTCAGCGGGTGGAGGTTCGTCTCCGACTCGTCGGGTCGCGCCCGATACGTCGTCGGCACGACCTCGACGGTGTAGCCGTGGCGCGCACACTCCACCGCCATCTCCGTCTCGATGCCGAACCCGTCCGCGGTCAGGTGGCTCTTCTCGAAGGACTCGCGGGTGAACGCCCGATACCCGGAGAGGATGTCGACGTAGTCGTGCCCGTGGATGTAGCGGAACGCTCCGTTGATGAGGCGGTTCCCCACCTGGTTCAGCGCCGTCATCGCGTTCTCCTCCATCTCGGCCGTCCGGTCGCCGATAACGTGGTCGGCGTCGCCGGCGAGGAGCGGATCAAGGAGGCGACCCGCCTGCTCCGGCGGGTTCGTCCCGTCCGCGTCGAGGAGGAGCACGTAGGGGTTCTCGATGGCGTCGACGCCCTCGCGGACCGCCTGTCCCTTCCCCGACCCCGACTGCACGATGACGCGCGCGCCGTGTTCCTCCGCGACCGCCACGGTCTCGTCCGCCGACCCGCCGTCGACCACGAGGACGTCCTCGATACCCTCGTCGTGGAGGCCGTCGACGACGCTCCCGACCGTCGCCGCCTCGTTGTACGCGGGAACGAGCGCCGTCACGTCCGCCGTGGATACCATACCGCTAACTCCCGGTAGCCGCGCTGAAAAAGGCTCGTATTCGCTCGACCGCGCTCTCCCGCCGTCGACGCCCCGCCCTCTCGCGGTCGCGTTCAGCTCTCGGCGTCGTCGCGGTCCGCACTGAGCGTCTCCCAGATCTCCGTGCAGCCAGCGCCGTCCTCGACGTCCGCGAGGTGTGCGTCGTCGCGCTCCCCAGCCCCGCCCGATTGGTTACTCATGTTCTGAGTAACTACCCAGGTGCTCTTAACCCTTGCGGGCCCACCAGCCGTCGACGAACCTCAGATACACCAAATCCACTCGCTCCCCTTCCGAAACACACCCAGCCGTCGACCCCCGGGGGGTTCAGGGACTACTGACGGTCGACGGAAACACCCAAGACAAACCCCACAGTACAAGCCCCATATGCCCCGAACCGGGCATGGTTACAGACGAACGCTTGAGCGGTTGAAGCGAGCGGGCGATGCGGAAGATGGAGATAGACCGCGAGTTACAGACGAACGCTTGAGCGGTTGAAGCATCTCTTCGAGGCGCTCAATGGCCGCGCGGAACTCGGTTACAGACGAACGCTTGAGCGGTTGAAGCGACGCCATCGACCGACTCGTCGAGGCCGCCGACGGTTACAGACGAACGCTTGAGCGGTTGAAGCGCAACCAACACAAACCATGAGTGAAGCAGTCGCCGTTACAGACGAACGCTTGAGCGGTTGAAGCGACAGCGACGTCATGGTCAACTGGTACCGCGTCCTCGTTACAGACGAACGCTTGAGCGGTTGAAGCGACAGCGACGTCATGGTCAACTGGTACCGCGTCCTCGTTACAGACGAACGCTTGAGCGGTTGAAGCGCCGTCGTGGCCCCGAAGCTCGCCGAGGACCGGGAGTTACAGACGAACGCTTGAGCGGTTGAAGCCACGGCCTGCTGAAGGAGGTCCCGAAGTCGGCGCGTTACAGATGAACGCTTGAGCGGTTGAAGATGGATGCGGAAGTCCGGGTTCTTCCAGGGCTCGATGGGTTACAGACGAACGCTTGATGAGGGTGAGCCAATTTCGCATCTCTGTATCGCGTAGGGTCGGTGCCAGTTTCGGGGGGCGGCGGTGCGGTCTCGTTCGTTTCGCTCGGCGTGTGGGCGGAAGGTTTTATTCCACTTCGACGTGAACTGGGGTCCATGTCTACGGACGGGGCCGATGGTGGTGCGTCCCAGTCGCTGGAGGGCGAGGACGTGGAGCCGGCGGTCGTGAAGGGTGAGTATTCGTGGGAGGATTTCAAGGCGGAGTATTATTACGACGAGGAGGGTGAGCCGCCGACGGACGACGAGGGGGAGGTGGTGCCGTTCGAGCCGGCGGAGTATCTCGGGTTCGAGCCGTCGGCGCTGCCGGGGTTGTTGTCGGGCGGGGATGATGGAGCGGAGGCGTTGGATGGGGTGGTGGACGAGCGGACGCTGGATGTGGATCCGGAGATCGACGAGGACGCGTTCTTCTCGGAGGTGGACGGGCGGACGACGATTGCGAATCGGTACGATTTGGAGAAGGCGGTCGGGATGGAGGAGAAGAAGTATTTCGAGGAGATCGAGCGGTACTGGGTGAATAAGCCGTACGCGTTCGTGGTGTTGTTCCATTCGACGCGGGGGAACGAGAAGAAGTACTATCTCGTGGAGCCGTATCGGAACGAGCTCGAGCGGGAGCTCGAGGAGTTCTTGACGGAGAAGCTGCGGGCGTCGATTAAGTACGCGAGCGAGGACGTCGCGGCGGAGGGGTCGGAGGCGGAGCGGCGGTCGGTTATCGAGGAGGAGACGCGGAACCTCCTGAATCGGTACGACCTCTACTCGGGGCCGGTGGAGGGGAGTCGGTCGTTCGTGTCGGAGTTGAAGTCGCTCGTGGGGATGCTCGATGCGGAGGAGGACGTGGAGGAGGGCGTCGAGGAGATCGAGGGGATTGCGGCGCGGCCGGAGCCGGTGGTGTTGGCGGAGGACTCGAAGACGCTGACGCAGTACCAGGTGGAGAAGCTGCTCTACGAGTTGAATCGGGACTTCATCGGGTACGAGCGCATCGACGGCATCAAACACGACATCAACGTCGAGGACATCTCCTGCGACGGCTACAACAGCCCGGTGTTCGTCTACCACACGGACTACGAGCAGATCATCTCGAACGTGGTGCACGGGGAAGGCCAGTTGGACGATTTCGTGGTGAAGCTCGCGCAGCGCTCGGGGAAGGGCATCAGTAAGCGCCAGCCGCAGGTGGACGCGACGCTGCCGGACGGGTCGCGCGCGCAGTTGACGCTGGGGAAGGAGGTGTCCGACCACGGGACGAACTACACGATCCGCCAGTTCAAGGACGTCCCCTTCACGCCCGTCGACCTCATCAACTGGAAGACGTTCAGCCTGAACGAGATGGCGTTCCTCTGGTTGGCCATCGAGAACAACAAGAGCCTGATCTTCGCGGGCGGGACGGCGTCGGGGAAGACGACGTCGCTGAACGCGGTCTCGCTCTTCATTCCGAGTAACGCGAAGATCGTGAGTATCGAGGACACGCGGGAGGTCGAGTTGCCGCAGCGGAACTGGATTGCGAGCGTGACGCGGCCGTCGTTCGGCGAGGACGAGAAGGGCGACATCGACGAGTTCGACCTGCTGGAGGCCGCGCTCCGCCAGCGGCCGGACTACATCGTGATGGGCGAGGTGCGCGGGGAGGAGGGCCGGACGCTCTTCCAGGTGATGAGCACGGGGCATACGACGTACACGACGTTCCACGCGGACAACGTGAGCGAGGTGCTGAAGCGGTTCACGACCGCGCCGATCAACGTCTCGAAGACGCTCTTCACGGCGCTCGACCTCGTCTCCATTCAGTCGTCAACGCGCGTGCGGGGGAACAAGGTCCGGCGGAACCGGGCGCTGACGGAGATCAACGCGTACGACGCGGAGAACGACGAGATCAACGTCGGCGACGTCTTCCAGTGGGAGCCGGAGCGCGACGAGTTCCGGCAGATCGCGGACTCGAACACGCTGGAGGAGATTCGGTTCGACCGCGGGTGGACGCACGCTGAACTGGAGCGGGAGATCTTCGAGCGCCGCGTGGTGCTCGCCTACCTCATCCGGAACGGGCTGAACGAGTACACGCAGGTCGCGGCGACGCTGCAGGCGTACATCGCGGATTCGGATACGATTCTGACGCTCATCGCGCGCGACGAACTGGAGGACTCCTTGCAGGACCTCCGCGCGATGGAGAGCGTGCTCATCGACGTCGATCCGGAGAAGGAGGAGATGGTGCCGCGGCCCGACCCCGTCGAGGAGGTCTACGAGGAAGCCGGGGAAATCCTCGAGGAGGCGGACGACGACCTCCTCGCGGAGTACCGCGGCGAGGACGCGCCCGAAATCTCGTTCGCGATCGGCGCGACCGAGGAGCGCGACGTCGTCGTGGACGAACACGATCCGGACAGCGACCTCCGTCCCGAACCCAGCGACGAGGACGACACGACGCCCGAGTCGGGCGAGGACGGCGCGACGCTCGAATCCGACGACGATGTCGGGACACCGGAAGCCGATGAGGACGCGGCGTTCGGTACTGGGGCGGATTCCGTGGAGGATTCGACGGGGGGCGTCGAGGGAGACGAGGCGGAGTCGGGGGATGCGGGCGCGTCGGAGGCGGACGAAGGCGGGTTCGTCGTCGAGGACGCGGACGGTGAGTCGGGCGAGTCGAGTCAGGGCGGGACTGACGGGGAGGAGGAATGAGCGCGGAGGGGTCGTTCGGGTCGAATGACCTGCTCGGGGATACGTTCTACCCGGTCTTCCAGTGGGTGTTCGGGGAGCGGAGCGACTTCGTGGCGGACGTCGAGACGAAGCTGTCGGAGGCGCGGATGGACGACACGGTCGAGATGTATCTCTCGCGCGCCATCGGCGTCGGCGTGCTCGTCGGCCTCCTCCTGTGGTTCATCGGTATCTTCCTCGGCTGGCTGCTCTTCGTGACGGGGATTGTGAACACGGAGAACCTCATCGGCCTCCCGATTCCGAGCGAAACCGTGTTGAGCGCCATCGAGGCGATCAAGGTGCCGGCGCTCGTCCTCGTCACCGGCTTGTTCTTCGGGAGTCTCGGGTTCGCGCTCGGGTTCGGGTCGCTCGTCGCGGTCCCGTACTCGAAGTCGAGCTCGCGGAAGCGCGAGATAAACATGCTCCTGCCGGACGCCGTCTCCTTCATGTACGCGCTCTCCATCGGCGGCCTGAACCAGCTCGAAATCATCGAGGCCGTCGCGAGAGCCGACGACACCTACGGCGAGGTCGCGATGGAGTTCCGGACCGTCGAACAGGAGACCACGTACTTCGACACGGACTACCGGACGGCCCTGCGGAAGCGCTCGATGGAGACGCCGAGCGACGAGCTCGGCCAGTTCCTCACCGACATGCTCTCCATCATCAACTCCGGCGGGGACATGACGGACTTCCTCTCCGATAAGAAGGACAAACACATGCGGACGGCGAAGCAGCAACAGGAGCTGACGCTCGACACGCTCGAACTCTTCGGGGAGATGTACATGACGCTCTCGCTCTTCCCGCTCCTCCTCATCATCATCCTCGTCATCATGAGCATGCTCGGGCAGGGCCAAGACTTCCTGCTCTTCGGGACGGTCTACGTCCTCATTCCCATCGTCGGCGTCGGCTTCCTCGTCCTCGTCTCGACGGTGAAGGAGGACGAGCCCGGCGACGGCTACCTCAGCGTCGAGGGCGAGGAACCGGGGAGCAAGGAGCCGGGTCTCCGCCACCTCGGTCTCATCGAGCAGTACGTCGGCGACTACGAGGTGTTCGACCGCGTGAAGAGCCGGGAGGGCACGTACACCATCCTCACGATCGCTCGGCATCCGGGCGATTTCCTGCGTCGGAACCCGTCGTACACGCTCGCTATCACGGTGCCGCTGGCGTTCGTCGCGCTCGGCTACGGCGTCGCGTCCGGGGCCGCGCCGACGACCTATCAGGGGATGCTCGCGAACCCCATCGGCGGGACGTTCGTCTGGGTCTACCTCCCGCTCTACCTCGTCTTCATCCCGCTCACGGCGTTCCGCGAGTGGAACGTCCGGTCGCGACGCCGCATCACGAACAAGCTCTCCGACAACCTCCGGAAGCTCTCCAGCGCGAACGACACCGGTCTCACGCTCCTCGAGTCCATCAACACCGTCGCGGACACGAGCCCCGGGAAGCTCGGCGAGGAGTTCGAGATCATGTTCGCGAAAGTGAACTACGGGACGAGCCTGCGGGAGGCGCTCGTCGAGTTCAACAACAAGTACCACATCCCGCGGCTCGCACGCACAGTGAAACTCATCTCGAAGGCGCAGGAGGCGTCGAGTCAGATTTCCGCCGTCCTCACCACCGCGGCGCAGGCCTCCGAGAACCAAGACGACATCGAGCGCGAGCGCAAGAGCCGCTCGCGGATGCAGGTCGTCATCATCATCATGACTTACATCACGCTCCTCGCGGTCATGGCCATCCTGAAGGTGAAGTTCCTCGACGTGATGGCGAGCCTCGTCTCCCAGTCGGGCGGTGGCGGACTCGGCGGCGGGGGCGGCGCGGGCGGCGGCATGAGCTTCGGCGGGAACATCAACGTCGACCAGCTCAACATGCTGTTCTTCCACGCCGTCACCATCCAGGGCGTCCTCGCCGGCTTCATCGCCGGCTACATCCGCGACGCCGACATCCTCTCCGGCGTCAAGTTCGCCGTCATCCTCCCCACCATCGCCCTCGTCGTCTTCGCCTTCATCTAACACGCGCTCTTCTCCCGGCGTCCCTCGCCGTCGACGCCCACCGACGACGGCCCGAACCACGCCGAACGCATGTCTCCCCCCGCTGCTCGCTGGTCTCGCTACTCTCTATCCGCTCCTCTCTGCTCCTTCTTCCACACCGCCGCCGTCGACGACAGACGAAGAGAGACGGAGGGCAGGCGAGAACACACAGACGAGGGCGACGGCAGAGGTAAGCGAGCGACGAGGGAACGGGAGGAACGGATACAGTCGGCGAAGGGCCCGAGAGAGCGGGCGGAACGTTCGGTCAGTTCGAGGAGGTGACGTTCACGGGGTTCGTGGAGACGTGGAGGTAGGTGACTTCGGGGAGGCTCGCGTACTCGGGGAAGGTGTTCGCCTCGAGGAGCGCTTCGTCGAAGTAGATCTGCTGGCCGCCGTTGATGCCGGCTTGGGAGGTGAGGACCGCGCCGTAGACGTTCGTGCCGCCGCCGAGATCGACGCTGGACTGCGAGTAGACGACGCCGTAGTAGCTGCTGCCCTTGATGGTCGTGCCCGCGTTGTCGGCGGCGGTGTAGAGCCAGAAGAGGTCGCCGCGGCCCGCGTCGTTCGTGACGGACCCGCCGCTCCCGACCGTGCCGGTGCCGTTCGCGTAGACGGAGACCTTGTGGCACGACCCGGGCTTGCAGGTGACGTCGACGTCGGTGCTCGACGTGGTGAAGCTCCCGTTGACGATGAGGCGGATGGGGCCGCCGGTCGTGTTGAGGGTCATGTCCGCGTCGCCCTCGATGGAGAAGTCGCCGTCGACGGCGAGCGTCGTCGGCCCCGTCGTGGAGTTAATCGTCAGAGAGGGGTCGCCGCTGTACGAGAGGTCGCCGTCGTGGTAGTACGACCCCGAGGTGAGCGTCTCCCGGGCGTTTTCACCGCCGCTGAGCCCGGGCGCGGGGTCGCTCTCGTCCATGTAGGTCGCGACCGCCTGCTCGACGCGGTCTTTCGGGCTCTGCCGGAGGGTCGTCGTCCGGTCGAGTGCGCGGAGGTTCGGCGGCGACGCGCCCTCGTTGACCGTCCCGTGCCTCCGGTCGAGACCGCTCACGGTCCCGGTGGCCTCGATACTGCCCGTGTCTTCGAGGACGCTCCAGCCGTTCGACGCCCGGAAGTCCCCGCCGGTGTGGACGGTTCCGGCGAGCTCGCCGCCCCCCATGCTGAAGTTCCCGCCGGCGCGGATGGTCGACCCCTCGCTCTGTGAGAGATAGCTCGTCGCGGTGACGTCCCCGCCGGCGACGACGTCCCCGTCGAAGTTGGTCACGCCGATGTCGACGTCACCGGTCGCGTAAATGGTTCCCTGCACGTCCGATTCGCCGTCTATCGTGTAGTTCCCTTTCACGAAGATATCGCCGTTGACCGTGCCGCTCCCGGAGCTCGACGTGTCGCCGGTGACGTAGACGTCGCCGGAGGACGTCTCTTCGTAGTTCCCGACGCCGACGCTCCCGGCCCCGGGCGTGCTGGTGGAGTTGTAGCTGCTGACGCTCGCGCCGCCGCCGAACCCGGCGTTCCCCTGAATCATGAAGGCGTAGTCGACGCCGGTGTCCATCGGGACGGCGAGCGTGACGGTCACCGTGTTACGCGCGTGGTCGTAAGCGACCGACGTCTCCGTTCGCTCCTCGAAGAACCGCCCCCACGCCTGGTAGTAGTCGCTGTGGACAGTGATAGAGACCGTGCCGCTGCGAATCGGGTTCTCGAGGTTATCGACCGCGTTCGCGGACGTGCCGTCGTCGCGGACGATGACGGTGGAGTCGAGCGAGCTGCTGCTGTTCACGGTGACGAGCGGGAGGGTGAGCGTCGTCCCCTGATAGTGGGCCTCCGGCGGGGAGACCATGACGCTCCCGTTCCCGGATTTCTGCCATACGCCGCCGCCCTGATAGGCGATGGTGGTGTCGCCGACTTCGTAGACGAGCGCGCCGAGCGACTGGTTCATCACGACCTGCTTCGCCGCGCCCGTCTCCCGGTCGTTCACGGAGATGTTCATCCAGCCGGCGTCGTCGGTGGCGTAGACGCGTTCGCCGTCGCGGACCGCGCCGAGGTCGACGCGCTGGCTGTTCGACCAGCCGAGCGCGACGCGACTCGCCTTCGAGTCGAACTGCGTCATCGAGTCCGTGGTCGAGCTGACGCGGACCGCGTGCTGGCTGTCGTCGATGGCCGACCCGCCGAGCGCGACGACGCTCGTCACGCCGAGAATCGTGATACCGAGGAGGAGGACGACGCCGAGGACTTCCGACTGCCCTCGGTCGCGTGGCGCGCCGCCGTTCGAACTCTCGCCGGCCCCCGACCCTCCGTGGCTTCCGGCAGCGCGGCTCATTGACAGGTAGTTTTACGGTCCACGACCTTTAAACTATGTCGTGTATCCCGTGGCGGAACGAGAGCCCCGCTCGCGGCCCACCCCCATGTCCCGCGCACAGACGACCCTCGATTTCGCCATCGGAATCAGCGTCTTCCTCGTCGCTATCGCGCTCATCTTCACGTTCACGCCGACGCTCTTCACGCCGTTCACGGGCGGCGGGAGCGCGGAGACCGTCGCCGCCGACCGCGCCGCCGACCAGCTCGCGATGGAGACGCTCGCCGACCCCGACCACCCCTACCTGCTCGACGAGTCGGCGACGCAGTCGTTCTTTAGCGGGAGCGCGGCCAACGCGAGAACCGTGCTCGCCGTCGACCGTGGGCTGAACGTGACGCTGGCGCGCGCGAGCGGGCCGCTCATCGCGAGCGTGGGGCCGAAACCCTCGAACACGGCGTCGGTCGCGGTCGCGGTGCGCGTCGTCTCCTACGACGGGAAGCGCGCGGACCTGGAGGTGCGTGTCTGGTGACGCGCGGGCAGGCTCACACGCTCGAAGGCGTCGCCGCGGCGCTCCTCGTCGTCATGAGCGTTCTCTTCGCCATCCAGATGACCGCAGTGACGCCCCTGACGGGGAGCACGGCGAATCAGCACATCGAGAACCAGGAGGAAGCGGTGGCGCGCGGCGTGCTCGCCGTCACGGCCGAGAACGACTCGCTCCGCCCGGCCGTGCTCCGCTGGGACACGGAGACGAACCGCTTCCCGAACACCAGCCGCGGCGAGCCGTACTACGGGTCGAACTCGTCGTCGACGGAGCTGGAGGACACGCTCAAAGCGACGTTCTCCGGGAACGGTATCGCGTTCAACGTGAACTTCTACTACGTCACGCCGAGCGGCGAGCGCCGTCAGGAGCGGTTCTACTACACCGGCGCGCCGACGAGTAACGCGGTGACCGCGTCGCGGTCGGTGACGCTCTACGACGACGACCGGCTCTACGACGACGGATGGACGGCCGCGACGGTGAGTTCCGCGCGGTACTTCGCGCCGGACGCCGCGCCGAACAGCCACCTCTACAACGTCGTGGACGTGGAGGTGGTCGTGTGGCGGATGTGACCCGAACCCCGGACCGCCGCGCGGTCTCGACGACCGTCGGCTACGTCCTCAACCTCGCCGTCGCGCTCCTCCTCGTCACCGGCCTCCTCACGGCCGCGGGAACGTTCGTCGAGGACCAACGGCAGCTCGCGACGCAGGACGAACTCGGCGTCGTCGGCGAGCGGTTCACCGCCGGGCTCGCCACCGCCGACCGCCTCGCGACCACGGGGGACAGCGGTCACGTCGACCTCCGCCTCCCCACCACGGTCGCCGGCCATCCCTACCAGATACGGGTGTTCGCGAACCACACCGTCGTCCTCGCCACGGACACCGCCGACATCTCCGTGACGACGACGTACCCCGACGCCATCGACGGGCTGTCCGGAACCGTCGACGGCGGCACGGTGCGAATCAGCTTCGACGCGAGCGGCGTGGAGGTCACGAATGCGTGAACGCGAACGCGGCGTGAGCGAAGTCGTCTCGTTCGTCATCGTCTTCTCGCTCATCATCCTCGCCGTCGGCACGACGTACGTCGCGGGGCTGAGCGGGATTCAGGACGCGCGCGAGAACGAGCAGGTGACGAACGCACAGCGGGCGTTCGACGTGCTCGCCGACAACGTCGACGACCTCGTCGACTCGGGCGCGCCGTCGCGCGCGACCTCCCTCAAGCTGACCGAGGCGAGCATCGGATACGGCGACCCCGTCACCGTCAACCTCACCGCCGGCCCGGACGCGAACGTCAGCTACGAGACGCGGCCGCTCGTCTATCGAGCGAACGGCGGTGGCGAAATCGTCTACGTCAACGGGGCCGTCATCCGGAGCGAGTCCGGCGGGTCGGTGATGACGAATCCGCCCGAAGTCCTCTTCGGCGACCGGACGCTCGCCACGCTCATCGTCGCGCAGCCGAACGGCCGTCAGTCGGTCGGCGGGTCGACGCAGGTTCTCGTCCGGACGACGCGCACGAACCGGACTGTCACCACCTACGACACGGGCGGGAGCGTCACGATGAACGTCACGACGCCGCGACCGACCGCGTGGCGGAACGCCATCGAGAGCCGACCGGAAACCCAATCCTGCACCGTCACTGACCGCGACGCGACCGCGCCCGAAGTCACCGTCTCCTGCACGGTCGAGACCGACTCGCTCGTGGTCCGCGTCGTCACACTCGACGTCACCCTCACGTCCTGACGGCGGCCGACCCGTCGGCCGCATATTGACAGACTTCCTACTACGGTACGCCGTGGAGTGACGAGACCCGGGGGAGCCGTCGTATCGCCCGCCCGGAGATACTCACACGAATAGGTATATATGGGTGGATTCCCAGGATTCACACGCCGGGCCCGACGTGCCGGTCGAAGGCCCACCTTCTGGGGGGAAGGGGACGCCGTGGGACTCCGCCGCACGAAACGGGTCTGGCATATCTACACCGCGAGCGACGCGACCGCCGGCCGCGCGAGAACGACTCAGGTGACTGTGTGAGAACGAGTGAGTCGACCGGGTGAGAACGAATCAGTTGGTCGCGCGGAACACGCGCAGCACGTCGCGGTCGAGCGCCCGCGATGCCGCCTCTTCGAAGCCGTACACCGTGAAGACGTCCCGCCAGTTCCGACAGTAGAGCGGGATGCCGTCGTCGACGTACGTCACGCCCGAGTCGGTCGTATCTCCCGATTCGTCGGTCGGTGCGGCGGATTCCGTCTCCTCTATCTCGACCGTCACGAGCGCGTCACCGGCGACGCGCGCGATCTCCTCGAACACCCACTCGTCGTCGCGGTGGATGTGCTGGAGGGTCTCGACCGAGTAGACCGCGTCGAACGCGCCGTCTTCGAACTCGGCGACGACGTCCTCAATCGCGCCGACGTGGAACTCGCCGTCCTCCGCGAGGTCCGGGTAGGCGTCCGCCATCACGTCGAACGCGTCCGCGTTGATGTCCACGCCCGCGACCGACTCGTAGCCGTTCTCGTGGAGGTGCGCGAGGTGTCGCCCCGAACTACACCCGAGTTCGAGGACCGACGCGCCCCGCCCCACCGACTCGTCCAGCGCGTCCAGCACGGCTTCGCTCACCTCGTCCGGTCCGTAGTACGCGTAGTAATCCGGCGAGTACTCCCCCGACCGCTCCGACCACGCCTCCCGCACCGAATCGCCGCCCATCTACGCCCCGACGACGCACTCCCGGCGCGAACCCGCCCCAGGGAGCGTTCGTTCACCGCACTGCACACACGCCTCCAGCGAGGAGGCAGGAGACTCGAAGAACCGACGAAGTAGACTACTCACACCGGCTAGAGACGGCCGAGACGTAATACTCCCCCGATACGCGAACTCGCCGCTGACGCCTCCGAAAGCGCGCGTGACTGCGGTCTCACGAGCAAGCCGGGTTCGCGTGAGTCGAAGACGAACGCGTCGCTGTACGCCTCACCCGTCCCAGAACAGCGAGCGTGACGGGACTCTCGCGACCGCGAGCGATCGAGAGCCAGCGGGACGCTCTGCGCCCCGCGGAGCACCGCCGCTTTCACGACGCGCTTCGCTCCTCGGAAAGCGGGCGTGACGGGGTTCGAACCCGCGATCTAGAGGTTAGGAACCTCTCGCCGTATCCGCTTGGCCACACGCCCCGCTCTCGGTGTTGCGTGCGCGAGAAGAAAAACCGGTCGTTTACTCGTTCTTCGACGTGGTGTCGGCGTCGGCGTCGACGCTGGACGCCTCGGTGTCGGCGTTGTCCGGGTCCTTCATCTCGTCAATCTCCTGTTCGAGCTCCTGACGGCCTTTCTGGAACTCGCCCATGGCTTGCCCCGTGGAGCGGGCGAGCTTCGGGATCTTATTCGCGCCGAAGAGCAACACGGCGATCAGGAGAATGACGGCGAGCTCCATCCCCCCAGGGAGGCCGGCGAACAGTGGTGCGGTAGTGAACATCGCTACTCGTTGGTAGCCAGCAGTCATTTATAGGCCTTTTGCCTCACCCAGTATTCCGAGCGTAGACGACTTCACGACACCGAAAACGGAGAGATCAGCTGTCACCACTCTATCCGACACAGCCCTCTCGCGTAACTGTGTCGGCGAGGGGTTTGTCGTATCTGTCGGTTCGACGTCTCCGGCGTGACGACCGAGCAGGGCTGCGGGCAGATCGCGCTCTCCCTCGTGAATCGACTGAGCGACCCCGTCGCCGGGCGCTCTAACTACGCACTATCGAGCAGACCCCCGCAGGCAGTCGTCCAACTCGCGTCGACGACGTTCGCATATCAGCTATCGGGGTGAAACGACCGATGCTACTCGGGTTAGAGGTGTGTACGCCGCTCCCGCGCGTGAACAGAAACGAGTACTCACACCGGCCGGGGGTGGCCCCGATCTGACAGGGACAAAAGCCGTCCCGGAACGACGCCCCAGAGCCCAGTAGAATAGCCGGAATGCACGAGGAGAAACCCCATCTCAGAAAAGCGCGGAATCTATGAATCGGAAAAGAACCGCTGCCGGCGTGGGGATCGGTAGCGCGATTCTTTTCCTGACGCGTTAGGAGCTAACCGACCCGTTACGACCTTTCACTCTCCCGGGGGTCGTCGACGGACCGGTAGAGGTCGGTGGGTTGATGTACGCGTTCGGTACAGTCGGCCTCACCGAGGACAGGGGGCGTTGCCGGCGTCGGGGGTGATATGTCGATTGTCGCCGTCGGCGAGTAGTCCCCGCAGTCGTGTCGTTGGGATGAGGTTTATACGGGCGCGTGTTAGAGACTTCGTCATGGCCATCACCGACGTCGTACTCGGCTGGAAGGCCGGAAGCACCGGACGGAACGTCGTCGTCGCACTCCTCCACGTCGCCTTCCTCCCGCTCGTCATCGGCCTCATCCCCTTCTGGTTCGCCTACATCGTCTACGCGAACCGAGGCGGCGCCGCACAGAAACTCCACCACCTCCCGGGAATCGGAGCGAGCGGCGGTGTGCAAGCCGGGGCTGCCGCCTTCGTCTATATCGTCGTCCTCTTCGCCGTGCTCGGCACCGCGGCCGCGGGAAGCCGACCGAGCGTGACCACCGACGTCGCCACGACGACGACGACGGCGGAAAGCGGGAGTATCGCCGCAGGAGCGACACACTTTGACGTCCCGGCGACCACGACGGTCTCGGTTGACCGTCCGCACGGGTCGTTTGGTTCTGCTAACTCTCCGTTTCAGATGACCCGTGCTCCTCCAACTCGGTAGCGGATTCGGAGGAGATAGCGGCCGCGTCGAAGAGCCGTCATATGGAACATTCCGGACGCGGTGTGTCGTCAGGCGCTGCTCGAGGGGTTTGATGTCGTATTCGACGTTCGCGATACATCTCTGGGAGAGCTCCTCCGTCCCGTCAGGAGAAGAACTGCTTCCGCCACCGGTTCGCTGCCGGGTCGCGATGTGCGGCGATCGGACGTCCGCACGTTTCTCGCATCCATCGATAACACGGGGCGCTCATCGAAGGGGGCGAGATAGCATCGTGGCTCACGGCACCTGATCGGGTCTAACCCATCTGAGTGATATGCGTGCACAACGTGTCGCTTACCAGGTTTCTCGTGAGTCGGATTCCGCTCGTCATCGGCGCGCTGTGTATGGTTCCGTAGCAGTTCGGCGTGGAGAGCTAAGATCCGGTCGCGTCGGTCGCGGTAGTTCGCGTACGGCCGTTCTATTCCGACGACCCCCAGGGCCTCCCGCACCGACGAGAACCGAGAGTGAGTCAATCGAAACCACTCGTCTTCACCGCGGTCCTCGACGAACCGGCAGAGGTCGGTGACCGTCCTATCGTTACTCGCCAGCGGCGGACGGCCACCGCAAGAGACGGCGCGGTGTACCAGCATCAGACTGTGGGTCCGCGGGACGGCTGGAGAGCGGGAACGGTGAGTCCTGAGTGAGGCACGGGAAGGATTATGCGGGCGGGCGTCGTCGTATGGAGTATGGTACGCACCGGGGATGCCGCGCCGGATTTCACCGCACCGCTCGCCGACGGGGACGTGTCGCCGTTCACGCTCTCGGAGAACCTCGACGACGCGCCGCTCGTGCTCGCGTTCTTCCCGGGGGCGTTCACGGGAACGTGTACGACGGAGATGTGTACGTTCCAGGACCAGCTCGCGGGCTTCGAGGACGTCGGCGCGACGGTCTACGGGGTGAGCGTCGACCTGCCGTTCGCGCAGAACGCGTTCCGGAGCGCGGAGGGGTTGACGTTCGGACTGCTGAGCGACCACGAGAAGGAACTCGTCGACGCCTACGACGTGCGGATGGACTTCGACGGCCTCGGAGTCCACGGCGTGGCGAAGCGCTCGGTGTTCGTCATCGACGCCGACGGCGACGTCACCTACGACTGGGTGAGCGACGACCCGAGCGTCGAGCCGGACTACGAGGAAGTCGCGGACGCGGCGCGCGAAGCGGCCGAATAACGCGTTTTCTCGCGGCCCAAGACGTTTATTCGCGCGGCGGCGAACTATCGTATGAACCGACGTTCGTTCCTCGGCGCGGTGGCTGCGGGCGGGGCCGCGGCCGCCGCGGGGTGTTCGACGTCGAGCGGGCCTGACTCGTCGGGGGCAGCGTCCGACTATCCGCTGCCGTCGGTGGACGAGAGCGCCGTCGACGGGTGGGCGGCGACGGGGACGCAGTCGTCGACGTTCACGTTTTCGGCGGGCCCAGTCACAGTCGAGGGGTACGGCCGGACGCGGCTCTACGAGGACGCGGCGCTCCGCGAGACCGTTCGGGCGGAGACGCTCGGGCAGTTCGACCGGCCGCTGGCGATGTTCTTCGCGACTCGCGTGAGCCTCGAGGGCTACCTGAACGCGGCTATCGAGCCGATGGTGGTCGCGGACCGGGTCGCGCCGCGGATCCGCGCGAAGTTCGAAGCGCGCGGCATCCGGCGCGTCGAACGCACCGACACTCGGTCGCCGACCCCGGATATCGACGGCGCACAGCACCTCGCCTTCGACGGCGTCTACCCGACGCCGACTATCGAGCGCGAGGTCGAGATTCCCGACGTGGGAACGCGAACGCTCGAACTCGCCGGCGGCCTCCTCCCCATCCACGCGTTCACGTCGGTCTGGAAGCCCGACCGGAACGCGCTCCTGCTCGCCGGCGGCGCGTACCCCGCCGCCGACTACGCGAAACGCGACACCGTCTCCGTCAGCGGGGACGGCGTCGGCGACGGCGTCGACGTCACCGCCTCCGTCTCCCTCGACCTCGAAACCGAACGCACGCGGACGGAACTCGTCGCGCTCGCCGAAACCGTCTCCTAGCTCGTCCGTGTGGTCCCAGTGGGTTTTTGCTCGCGCCCCTCGGACGAAACAGCATGAGCGGCACGCACGAGTACGACCCCAGCGAGGCGCACGCCTACCCCGACAGCCGCGTGAACGACGTCCTCGACTTCCTCCGCGGCGACGACGAAATCACCACGCTCCTCGAAGCGCAGAACGTCAACCCCGTCGTCCGCAAGGGCTACAACGACCACGGCACGAAACACATCGAAATCGTCCGGAACCGCGCCCTCCGACTCTACGACCTCCTCAAGGCCGGCGACGTCGAATTCAACGGCGCGGCCGACGAAGGCCTCGACGAAGCCGACGAACCCGTCATCATCGCGCTCGCCGCCACCCTCCACGACATCGGCCACATCGTCCACCGCGACGACCACTCCTACTACTCCATCCCCCTCGCCGCCGACCTCCTCGACCGCATCCTCCCCGAGTTCTACGACACCGCCAACGCCGTCCGCGTGAAAGCCGAAGTCCTCCACGCCATCCTCTGCCACCACACCGAGGAAACCCCGCTCACCACCGAAGCCGGCGTCGTCCGCGTCGCCGACGGCCTCGACATGGAACGCGGCCGCTCTCGCATCCCCTACGAACGCGGCGGCCGCGGCATCAACACCCTCTCCAGCCAGGCCATCGAACAAGTCACCCTCCAAGACGGCGACGACACCCCCGTCCTCGTCGAGATCACCATGCGGAACGCCGCCGGCGTCTACCAAGTCGACAACCTCCTCAAAGAGAAACTCCACGACTCCCGTCTCGAACGCCACATCAAAATCGTCGCCCTCAACACTAGCGGCGACGAGAACCAACTCGTCGAACGCATCGAGCTCTAACAACGCACGTTTTGCGCTGCGCGCGCTCTCCGGGCGCGCTCGGCAAAACCTGCACTAAAAGCCCTCCTCCTTCGGTCCTTGCAGTCCCTCAGTCGTCGGCCCGAGCGCTCCTACGGTCGCGCTCGGTGAACCGCTCACTACCGGGTCCTTCGGACCGCTCGTTCGCGGATGCTCGTCACGTCGTTTGTTTCGCTCGAAACTCGATTTGAAATCGGTGTTAGGTAGGTGTGCTATCTGCCCACTCCTCTCCCAGAGTTGGTCGTCCCAGCAATGAACTAATCCGTCGTTAGTTGGGCCTCAAAGGTTGACGTGGCGGGTGAGTGAATGATGGTGGCGCATTGGCTTACGAAAGCCGTCAGTCGTCGTGCCGCTTCCCGGTCGAGCGAGATGATGATTCCTCGCTGGTCTCCTTGCGGGAAGTGGAGGATGACGCCTGACTCGTGGACTTCGGTCGTCGCGGTTTTCTCCCCAAGCTCCTCGTAATCCTCCTCTCTCACGAGTGCCCGCGCCTCCCGCGTTCGCTCGATTATGTCCGCCACCGTGTCTCGCAGGCGTTCAGTCGCTACGTCATTCCGGATGTAGAGGGCGCTCCAGTCGTCTTCTTCGTAGGAGAACATCGACCGATACGCGTCGCCCGCGTGCTCCGTGACGAACTGATGTAACTCCCTATGGGATTCTCTCACAGAGGATTGTTCACACGACTCACGGTTCAGTGTGGTGGCTACACGAAACGCTATTGAGTACCGGAAATCTGCGAAGCGGCGTTTGGTTCTACCCACAACGTCGGGTGAGACGGGCGCAGTACAACGCGTGGACCCGAGGTTGGGGTCGCGGCCGACGGCTCTACTCGCTGCCGCCGGGCGTCCAGTCGCCGTCGAAGTCGCGGTGGGTGAAGGGTGTGGCGTCCTCGCCCGAGTAGGTGGCGACGAGGTGGCCGTCGCCCTCGAGGTAGTATTTGTAGGTGGTGAGGCCGTCGAGGCCGACGGGGCCGCGGGCGTGAATCTTCCCGGTGCTGATGCCGACTTCCGCGCCGAGGCCGTAGCGGTAGCCGTCGGCGAAGCGGGTCGACGCGTTGTGGAAGACGCTGGCGGCGTCGATGCCCTGCATGAAGACGGCGGCGTGGTCGTCGTCTTCGGTGAGGATGGATTCGGTGTGCTTGGAGCCGTGGGTGTTGGCGTGGTCGACGGCGGCGTAGACGTCGTCGACGATTCTGATGCTGAGTTCGAGGTCGCCGTACTCGGTGTCCCAGTCGTCGTCTCGCACTTCGTCAACGTCGACGATGTCGCGAGTGCGCTCGCAGCCGCGGAGGGTGACGCCGGCGTCCTCGTAGCGCTCGACCATTCCAGGGAGGAAGTCGTCGGCGACGGCGTCGTGGACGAGGAGGGTTTCGACGGCGTTGCAGACGGCGGGGTACTGGACTTTCGCGTCGAACGCGACGTCTTCGGCCACGTCGAGGTCGGCGGCGTCGTCGACGAAGACGTGGCAGACGCCCTCGGTGTGGCCGAGCACGGGAATCTGCGTGTTGTCCTGGATGTAGGAGACGAACTCGCTGGAGCCGCGCGGCATCACGAGGTCGACGGCGTCGTCCATGTCGAGGAGGCGGTCGACGTCCTCGCGCGCCTCGACGAGCTGCGCCCAACCCCCGGGAAGATCGCTCGTGGCCTCTCGGATGAGGTCGTAGAGGACGCGGTTCGACTCGCTCGCCTCGCTCCCGCCTTTGAGGATGACGGCGTTCCCGGACTTCGCGGCGAGCGCGGCGATCTGGACGAGCGCGTCCGGCCGCGACTCGAAGACCGTCGCGACGACGCCGATAGGGACGGAGACCTTGTAGAGGTCGAGGCCGTCGTCGAGTTCGCGGGCGTCGAGCGTGTCCCCGAGCGGGTCGTCCTGCTCGGCGACGGACTCGACCATCTCCGCGATGTCCTCGACCTTCCCCGCGTCGAGGCGGAGGCGGTCGACGAGCGCCGCGGGGTACTCGCCCTGCTCCAGTCGCTCCTCGGCGGCCGCGACGTCCTCGCGGTTCGCGTCGAGGATTTCGTCCGTGTGTTCGCGGAGCGCGGCCGCGATGCTCCGGAGCGCGTCGTTCCGCGCGGCCTCGTCGACGTTCGCGAGGTCGAGCGCGGCGCGCGCCGCCGCGTCCACCTGCCGCCGCGTCTCGCTCTCGCCGTGCTCGCTCTCACGCATCGGAATCACCCGTGGGAACGAAGAGCGTACCCGTAGGTCTACCGGTGGCGACGCGTTCGAGCACGTCCGGCTCTGCGGACCCGGCGATGACGGCGGGAATGCCGTGCTCGCTCGTCTTCCGCGCGCCCTCGACTTTCGTCTGCACGCCGCCGAACGCCTCGTGCGTGCTCTCGGCGACGTACCGCTGCACGGCGTCGTAGTTCTCTCGCACCGCTTCGATGCGCTCGACGCCGGGGTCGGCCTTCGGGTTCCCCGTGTAGACGCCGTCGACGTCCGTGAGCGTGACGAGGAGGTCGACGTCGACGCCGACCGCGAGCGACGCGGAGAGCATGTCGTTGTCGCCGATGTGGAGTTCTTCCGTGGCGACGGCGTCGTTCTCGTTCACGACCGGGACGACGCCCCAGTCGAGCAGCGTCTCGACGGTGTTCTGGAGGTTCGTGAACCGCTCGGGGTTCGAGAGGTCGTGGTCGGTGAGGAGGAGCTGGGCGATTTTCTGGTCGTAGCGCTCGAAGCTCGCCGTGTAGTGACGCATCAGGTGGCTCTGCCCGACGGTCGAGAGCGCCTGTTGCTCTTCGAGCGTCCGGCCGGCGCGCGTCGTCTCCTCGATGGCCTCGATGCGGCCCATGCCCGCGCCGACCGCCCCTGAGGAGACGAGGAGGACGTCCTTGCCGCGCTCGCGGAGCGCCATGATGTCGTCGACGAGCTTATCCAGTTTTCCGCGGTCGAGCCGGGATTCGTCGTCTGTGAGGGAGTTCGTCCCGGCCTTGACGACGACGCGGTCGGCGTTCGCGGCCTGCTCGCGCGCTCGCTCGACGGCCGCGTCGTCGACGGCGTCCGCCGCGACGCCCTCACTCATCGTAGTCCTCCGCGAGTTCGCGCGAGCGCTCGGCGGCCGCCGACACGGCGTCTTCGACGGCGTCGTCGGCGTCGCTCTCCCAGAGCACCTCCATCCCCTCGATAGTCGTGCCGTTCGGCGAGCAGACCGCGTCCACGAGCTCGTCGACGCTCCGGCCGTCTCGCAGCACCGTCTCCGCCGCGCCCTTGAACGTCTGTGCGGCGAGCACTTCCGCCTGCTCGGGGTCGAGGCCGCCCTCGACGCCCGCCTGCTTCACGGCGTCGATGAGGTGGAAGGCGAACGCCGGGCCGCTCCCGTTCACGGCCGTCGCGACGTCCATCTCCGACTCTTCGACTTCGACGAACTCGCCGACGGCGTCGAGGAGGTCGCGCACTTCGTCCGTCGACCCCTCTTCGACCGCGGCGGCCGCCATGTTCCCGTTCGCGGCGGCGAGGTTCGGCATTACGCGAACCACGCGCGCGTCCGTTCGCTCGGCGACGAACGCCCGCGGGACGCCCGCCGCGACCGTGACGAGCGTCTGGTCGCCCCTGAGGTCGAGGTCGTCGAGCACGGCCGGAACCGCGTCCGGCTTCACCGCGACGACGACGAGCGGCGTCTCCCGCGTCACGCCGATGTCCGTCGTGGTCTCAGCCGCGAAGTCCGCCACTGATTCGAGAGCGGCGTCGTCGAGGTCGATGGCCGTCACGTCGTACGCGTCGGCCCGGGAGAGCCCCTCGACGAGCGCACCCCCCATGTTCCCACAGCCGATAACGCTCACGCGTGTCATCTCTACCCCGGTAGAAGACAGGGAGGACTAAACGTACCACGCTTGCCGCGGTATTTGGGTGGCGTTCACGCAGGACGAGGAGGCCTACTCCGTGCCGCGGTCGTAGGCGTCGAAGAGCCGGCGGGCGTACTCGCTCTCCCCGCGCTCGCGGCGGACGACCTCCGCGTCGTCGACGGCCTCCCAGTCCGCCTCGTCGAGTCCGACTTCGTCCTGCGCCGCCCGCCCGGCCTCGTCGACGAGCGCGTTCGACTCGCTCGGCTCCTCGTAGGTCTCGCGGTAGACGACGTCCCAGCCGTCGGCCTCGACGTCGTAGTAGACGCCGAAGACGACGCCGTCGCGCACGGCGACGAGCGCGGAGACGAGTTCGTCGTCGCTCTCCGCGCGCGTCGACACCGACGCGGGCGTCACCATCCGGAACGCGTCGCTCTGGTGGAGCGCGAACCCCTCGGCGGTCGTCAGCGGTCGTGACGGCAGTGACTCCAACATACCCGGAGAGAGTCGGCCCACCGGGATGTGCGTAACGGGACGGGCCGAGCGACAGCCGGTGAGATATCGGGACGAGCCGACAGCCGAGGGACGTGCTGGCTGAGTGCGTCGGGCGGGTCGTCGCAGTCCGGCGGCCGCGCGCGAAGCCCTGGGCAGTAGATACTTACTACGCGGTAAATTACCTGAGGCCACATGGTTGCCGATGGGGTGTACGTGGCCGTCGTCGACTGCGTCGAGAGCGGGCGGAGCCGACTCTCCGTCGAGGAGGGGACGGCGGCGACGGACGAACTGGAAGTGCGCTCGGGCGACCTCCCGGCGGAGGCCGGGCCGAACGCCGTCGTCCACGTCCGCGTGGAGGACGGCGACGTCGTGGACGCGGTCTACGACGAGACAGAGACCGAGGCGCGGCGGAAAGCGTAGTCGCGCACAGACAGGCGGCTCTTCTCTCTCGACTCGGAGCGCGGGAGCGACGCGAGTGAGAAACCGGCGTTATTGAGGCTTTCGACGACGCGATCAGCAGCCGTTAGAGCGTTCAGACGGCGTCTCTCGCGGCTTCGACGCGATCGGCGTAGGCGGCCGTGATTCGGTCGAGGATGGCGTCGCCGGCGTCCCGCGTCGCCTCCCGCGGGTCGCCGAGCACGCCCGACTCCGTGATCGCTTCGAACCCCTCGCTCAGGAGGCGGGCCGTCGAAATCTCGCCTTCCACGCCGCGTTCGAGGCGGTCGCGGTCGACGAGGCCGTCGTCGATAGCGAGGAGCATCGCGGTCTCGATCGCGCCGGCGTGCACGACGGGTTCTCCGTAGTCGACGTCCGCGTCCGCGAGCCCCTCGTTCTGGAGGTCCATGTACTCGTGGAGGTCGGCGAGAGCGACGACGTTCGCGTCGACGTCGCGTGCGATTTCGGGCGCGACGGTGTTCACCGGCGCGAAGTTCCCGCCGTGCGTCGGCACGAGGACGACGTGCGCGAACCCGTGGTCGTCGAGCGAGCGGCAGTACGCCCGTATGAGGTCCATGAGCGTCTCCGCCGGAACCGTAATCGTCCCGGGGAACTCCATGTGGTGGCCGGAGCAGCCGGGGCGAATCGTCGGCGCGGCGAACGCGTCGCCCAACTCCTCGGCGAGCCGCTCGGCGAGCGCGTCCCCGATGGTCGCGTCGACGGAGAGCGGGAGGTGCGGCCCGTGTTGTTCGATTGCGCCGACCGCGACGACGACCGTGTCCACGCCGTCTTCGAGCGCCGATTCGACGTCCGTCCAGGAACACGCCGCTAAGCGCGTGGGATACTGAGAAACCATCCGCGACCGAACCGTCACCCAGACGGCTGATAAACCTTCGCACGGCTCGGCGTGCTCGTCGAGAGTAACACCTAACTAGGCGTCCCCCCACAGGAGCGAGTATGGAGTCCACTCTCCGCGAATCCCGCTCGTCGCGTCGGGATTCGGCCGTCGCGGGCTGGCGCTGGCAGCGTCCGGGAGTGGACAGTGCTGCGGCGTCGACGCGGCGGGCGTAACTCGCTCGGGTCGGGGCGCGGCGCTCCCTCGCTTCTCTCGCACGCCTCGCCCCCAGACCACCAGCGACACCCGATCACCGATGCCAACACCCACCGACACCGACAGCACCGATAGCGATAGTCCCGACGCCGACTACACCGTGACGCCGTACGACGTCGAGGGAGACATCGACTACGCGCACCTCGTGGAGTCGTTCGGCGCGGACGCGCTGACCGACGCGCAGGTTCGTGCGTTCCCGGTCGACCACCCGCTCGTGCGGCGACGAATCTTCTACGCCGGTCGGGACATCGACGCCTTCACCGCGGCGGCGAGAGCAGACGAAACCCACTCCCTCGTCACGGGGCGCGGCCCGTCCGGGCCGATGCATCTCGGGAACGTCCTCCCGTTCTACTTCGCGAAAGCCGTCCAGGACGCGACCGGCGCGCACGTCTACATCCCGTTCTCCGACGACGAGAAGCACCTCCTCAAAGACCAGTCGCTCGAGAGCATCGCCGGCCACACGCGGGAGAACCTCCGGGACGTCCTCGCGGTCGGCTTCGACCCCGCGAAGACGAAGGTCGTGGTCGACACCGCCGACGCCGACGTCGTCTACCCGCTCGCCGCCGCGTTCTCGAAGGCCATCACGCAGTCCACGGTCGACGCGACCTACGGCGACCCCGAAACAGTCGGGCTCTCCTTCTACCCCGCCGTCCAGACCGCCCACCTCCTCCTCCCCCAGCTCGTCCACGGCCGCCACGCGACGCTCGTCCCCATCGCCGTCGACCAAGACCCACACGTCCGCGTCTCCAGGGACGTCGCCGCGAAAGCACGCTACGAGGTGAACAAGCCCGGCGCATTGCTCTCGGAGTTCCTCTCGAGCCTCGACGGCCCCGGAAAGATGTCCTCGTCCAGTGACGCGCCGAGCATCGGACTCTCCGACGACCCCGACACGGTTCGCGAGAAACTCCACCAGCACGCGTACTCGGGCGGCCGGTCGAGCCTCGAAGAACACCGCGAGCACGGCGGCGACCCGAGCGTCGACGTCGCCTTCCAGTACCTCCGGTTCTTCTTCGAACCCGACGACGACCGCCTCCGCGACCTCGCCGCGGGCTACGAGGCCGGCGACCTGCTCAGCGGCGAGCTGAAGGACGCCGCCGCCGACCGAATCAGCGACTTCCTCGAACGCCACCAGGAACGACGAGCCGCGCTCGGCGACCTCGGCGACGAACTCGACGCCTACCGACTCACGGACGGAGAACGAGACGCCGCGCTCTCACGGGCCGGCTACCCGATGGACGCGGTAGTGAGAGGGTAACGAGACGGGGTGCGACGAAAAAGGATTATCGCGTGTTGTATCGTGGGTTAAGTTCGTCGATGAGCGCGGATTCGACGCGCATCCGGCCGGCTTTCCCGTCCTCGATACCGTCGACGTACTTCACGGCGGTTCGCTCCCAGACGTCGGTGGCGTCGATGTCGATGCTGTCGTCGTTTTCGACGAACGCCTTAATTTGGCTCCCCGTCCGCGTGTTGTAGTGGTCGTTGAGGCGGCTGACCAGCCACTTCGCCTCGCCGACGTAGAGACACTCACCGGATTCCGTGTCGTAGATTCCGTAGACGACGCTTCGGGCGTGCTCCTGTGGGTCTTTCTCGATGAATTCGTCGACGGCATCTCGGAGGTCCGTGCTCGACCCGCCGAAGTCGTCCAACGTCATTGGTGAACGCCACGACCGGTGGTGACTACAACGTTCCGGGGACGAGTCGCTTCCCAGTCAGTCGGCGCTGGGGGGGCCGGTGCCGTCGATTCGCTGGCGGAGGTAGCGCTGGACGTGTCGCCATTTGACGAGGAGGAAGCCGGCGAGGATGGCGGCGAAGCCGTAGACGGTGGAGGGCGCGAGGGATTCGTCGAGGACGAGCCAGCCGAAGACGGCGGCGAACGGCGGGATGACGTATTCGATGAGGCCCATCTCTATCGGTCCGAGGCGGTGGAGGAGGCGGAAGTAGACGAGGAAGCCGAAGGCTCCGGGGATGACGGCGAGGTAGCCCACCCAGAGGAGGCTCTCCGTGGTGGGGGTGGCGGCGGCGAGGCCCTGACCGGGGAGGAGGAGTGAGACGGCGTCGAGGGCGAGCGCGCCGACGGCGAGCATCCAGGCTTGGAGGCTGAGGCCGGGGAGGGCGGCGGCGTCCTCGCGGGTGAAGACCGCGCCGGCGACCCAGGCGACGGCGGAGGCGAGGACGAGCCAGACGCCGACGTCGCGGAGGAGGTTATCGGGGTCGGGGTTGGCGATGAGGACGACGCCGAGGAATCCGAGGAGGACGCCGGCGACGCCGCGCGCGGAGATGGATTCGTCGGGGCGGAAGACGGCGGTGACGGCGGGGGTGAGGACGGGGACGAGGCCGAGGAGGGTGGAGGCGACGGCGCTCGTGACGTAGTCCTGGCCGGCGAAGAGGAGGGCGTGGTGCGCGCCGATGTTGAAGACGCCGCCGACGAGGATGGGCGTCCAGTCACCGGGGCCGCGGGGGCGGAGCGAGCGGCCGGTGGCGGCGGCGACGGCGAAGAGGAGGACGGCGGCGAGCGTGAACCGGAGGCCGCCGAGGAGGACGGGCGGGAAGTCCGCGAGCGCGGCTTTCGTCGCCGGGAACGCCGTCCCCCAGACGGCGGCGAGAGCGAGGTAGAGGAGCGCGTCGCGACGGCTAGCCATTACCGAGAGGAGCACACGCCGGTATACGTGGGTTTCGAAGCGAAACGATCTACGGCCGCTGCCACAGGCCACACGAACTGAGGCCCGCGGTACGGAAACCGGAGAGTGCGAGCGCCTCCCGGGGCGCTCGCACTCCACGGTTCAATCTACACCGACCACGAAGCGAACGGCAGTGAGCGACCCTGGTGGTCTCGAAAATCGGAGGTTTTCCGGACTGAGCGAACCGAAGGTTCGCGATGGCCGCGGGACCGTAGGTCCCGCTCGCCCCCGAGAGAGCGAAGCTCTCTCGTAGGGACGCTGCAAGGGCGAGCGCGAGCGTCTCGTGGGACGCTCACGGCTACGCCGTTCGCTTTTTTCGTGCCTTCACTTCGTTCAGGTACGTGGCGCTCGCGCGAGGGCGTGCTAGTGCTAGAGGTAGTCGAAGGCGGTGTCGCCGCCGGTGAAGCCGGCGCGTTGGTGGGACCATTCGAAGGGTTCCACGTCGCGGCGGTCGTCGAGGAAGTCGACGATTTCGCGGCCGACGTGCTGGCCGTAGAGTTCGGGGGCGTCGGCGAGGTGGTCGCGGACGCGGTCGGTCTCGTAGACGTACTCGATCATTGCTTGGACGGTTTCGCCGTCGGTGGGGGGGACGAGGAGGTTGGAGCCGGCGTCGGCGACGGTTTCTGGTCGGTCGGTGTTGAAGCGGGCGGTGAGGCAGAGGGCGTCGTCGATGACGTTGAGTTCTTCCTGCATGCTGCCGGAGTCGGTGAATTCGGCGAAGCACTGCCCGGAGTCGAGGAACTCGTAGACGTGGGCGTGCTTCTTCCAGAGGCCAGTGAAGAGGAAGTTCTCGCGTTCGTCGTCGAGGTCGAGGAGTGTCTCGCGGTAGCCGTATTCTTCGAGGGCTTGGCGGGTGGCGTGGAGTTCGAGGAAGTTGACGTTGTAGCCGTTCTCGACGAGGCCGATGACGGCGTCGACGATAGCGCTGAACCGCTCGGGGAGGAGGTTGGCGCGGCGGTGGATGTCGACGCGGATCCAGTCGTCGCGTTCTTCGAGGACGGGGTAGATGTCGAAGACGGATTCGTCGAGTTCCTCGGTGCGTTTGGTTTCGATGGCGTCGACGATGGAGTTGCCGACGACGGGGATGCGTTCGTCGCCGCGGACGGATTCGGGGTAGCCCTCGTTCAGGAGGTGTTGGCGGTTGCGTTCGACGGGCGCGAAGTGGTAGAGGGCGGCGGCGGAGCCGACGAAGGTGTCGTACTGCTCGGGGAAGGGCTCGGTGCGGTCGAGCGTCCAGTCGCCTTCCCACTGGTCGCGGACGAAGGCTTCGGGGTCGCCGAGGTTGTCGAAGCTCGGGGCCATGCCGCGCAGGCCGGCTTCGTTGTGCGCGACGAACTGGTTGGTGGCGAACGCCCACGCCTGCGGGAAGACGCCGGCGGCGTGCGTGTCGCCGTGGACGAGCGGGAGGATGGTGGTGTCAGGATACTCCTCGTCGAGGTAGTCGGCGAACGCCTTCGTCCGCGTCATCAGGTCGGCGGTCTTCTCGCTGAGCCCGCCGCGGATGCCCATGTCGACGCCGATCTGGTCCTCGATGCCGTATTCGGCGAGGCCGTGGCCGAGCACGTCGTCGTAGTGCTGGCCCGTGTGGAGGACGAAGCACGGCAGGCCGCGTTCCTGCGCCGCCGTGACGACGGGGGCCTGCTTGTAGAAGTCGGGTTTCGTCGCCGTCACCACGGCGACGGCGAACTCCTCGCCCTCCAGCTGGCGGGCGAGGCGGTCCTCGTAGAGGTCGAAGTCGGCCATTACCACCGGCTTCCCGGCGGACGCGCTTAGGGATTGGGTTGTCGCGTCCCCACCGGCTCTGCGATCCTACTCGTCGTCCTCGAAGTCGAGCGCGCAGGAGTTGATGCAGAACCGTTTTCCCGTTTCCGTCGGCCCGTCGTCGAAGACGTGGCCGAGGTGGCCGCCACAGTTCGCACAGACGACTTCCGTTCTCGTCATCCCGTGGCTGCGGTCCTCGCGGAGCTCCACCGCGCCGTCGACGGCGTCGTCGAAACTCGGCCACCCCGACCCCTCCGAGTCGAACTTCGTCTCCGACTCGAAGAGCACCGCATCACACCCCGCACACGTGTACGCGCCGTCGTCGTCCTTCCCGATGAACTCGCCCGTGAACTTCCGCTCTGTGCCTTGCTCGCGGAGCACCCGATACTCCTCCTCAGTCAAGATTTCCCGCCACTCCGCCTCGGTCTGCGGGAGGTCGCGCGTCTCCCCGTCGCCGTCGCGGTCTGTCTCGCTCATACTCCGCCAAACGTCTGCCAGCCGGTTAGCGGTTCCCCTCCGACTCCTCAGCAGGCGGCTCGACAGCGTCTCCGTCGGTAGCGTCCTCGCCACCGACGGCTTCGTCCTCCTCCTCCCGGAAGGCTGGCGCTTGCGCGTCCTGCTCGGTGACGCGAACGCCCTTCCGGGCGAGGTGCTGGGTCTGGCGCTGCGCGAAGTCCTCCTCGCCGGTCCCGCGGGTGGCGAGCACGAAGACAAGCGCGCGGCCGGCGGGCCGCATCGTCCGCCCGGCGCGCTGGGAGCCCTGTCGTCGGGAGCCGCCGAGGCCGGACGCGAGAATCGCGAGCTCGGCGTCGGGGAGGTCGATGCCTTCGTCACCGACGCGCGAGATGACGAGCGTGTCCCGCTCGCCGGCGCGGAACTGGCTGAACAGCCGCTCGCGGCGGGGGTGCGGCGTCTCCCCGGAGACGAACGGCACGCCCAACTCCTCTGCGAGCCGGTTCCCCTGGTCGAGGTAGTCGACGAAGACGAGCGTCTTCGCGCGCGGGTACGCCCGCCGAATCTGGCGGATTTCCTCGGTCTTCGCGGGGTTCGACGCCGCGAGCTGTCGGCGCTTGTGGCCGTCGGCGTCCGCCCACTCGTAGCGGTCGAGGTCGTCGCCCCACGGGACGTAGCGGATTTCGACCTCGGGCTCCTGCACGAACCCCGCCTCGAAGAGCGCGTCCCAGTCAGTGCCGATGGGCGGCCCGATGAGCGTGTAGATGTCCGTCTCTCGGTCGTCCTCCCGCACGGGCGTCGCCGACAGGCCGAGGCGCGAAACCGCCTGGAGGTCCGCCGTCCGCCGGTGGACATCGCTCGGGATGTGGTGGACTTCGTCGTAGACGATGAGCCCCCACTTCCGGCCGTCGAAGAGGTGTCTATGCCTATCCATCGCCGCCGTTCGGTAGGTCGCGATGGTGACCGGGCGAATGTTCTTCTCGCCGCCGTGGTACTCGCCGATCTGCTCGCGCGTCAACGTGGTGTGGTCGAGGAGGGCCTGTCGCCACTGCCGCGCGAGGTCCCGGCTGGGGACGAGGATGAGGGTTTCGCCCTCCAGCGCGTCCATGACGCCCATCGCCGCGACGGTCTTCCCGCTCCCCGGCGGCCCCACCAGCACGCCCGACTCCGACGTGACGAAGCGGTTCACCCACTCCTGCTGGTAGTCGCGGAGGTCGAGCGTGAGGTCCATCGGGAGCGGGTCGCCCTCCTCGAGGTGGCGTTCGTCCTGCACCGGATAGCCTGCCTCGTAGAGCGTACGCTTGACCGACGCGACCTCGTCTTCGTTCACCCACGCCGTCCGGTCGTCGATACGCGCGCGCAGCTGGCCGTCGTCGAGCTTCTGCCGCCCGACGTTCCCCATCAGGTCGTCGCTCCGCGCCGTGAGAACCACGTAGCCGTCCTCGTGCGTTTCGAGTCTAAACGCGTGCGAGCGCCGCCACTGCGACTCCACGAACTCCTCTAATCCGTTATCGCGCTTCCCCGTCACCTCCCGCAGCGTCGACAGGAGCGCGTCCAGCGTCTCGTGCGGGGCCGCCCAGATGTCCTCCTTCCGTATTCGGTACCTGTAGGCTCCCTCGTGCGTCGTGTCTTCGAGGTGCGCGATGTTCGAGAGCCGGGCGCGCGTCCACTGACTCGGCTGGTCCGCGACGATTTCGCGGTTGTCCGCGAACAGGACGACGCGCTCTCGGTCCTGCGTGTCCGCCCAGTCGCTCGGATAGAACACGACCGGGTCGGCGGAGACGTCCACGCGCTCGACGCCCTCGCCCACGAGCGCCTCCAGGCGGTCCTCGGCTTCGGCGTGCGTCACGTCCAGCCGCGCCGCCAGCCGCGCCGCCGTCGTCAGCGGATGGCCCTGTTCGTCCAGCGTGTCGTAGAAATCCGCCAGCGAGAACTCCTCGTCAGTCACTACCCGCGACTTGGACGCACACCCTCAAACGGGTTTCGCGTTCGCGGACACGGCGTCGAGCGCGACCGAGCGCCGGGAGACGACCGGCGTACCGGAGGGGTTTTCCGACGTGGACGCACAGAACTACTCGGACGGCACGGTCAGCCGGCTCCTTTCGGCAATACGTGGTTCGCCACGTGTGGTCACACGCCGACTGCCCTACCCCGTCTTCTCAACTACTCGCGAGCGACGGCGCTCGCCGCGCGGACACCGAACGAACCGGGAGCGGCGGCGACGCCGCGGCGGCGTTTTCGGGCTATCTGAAGAGGCTCTCCGGGAGGTAGGCGGAGACGGTCCAGTTGGGGGCGTCGACGACCTGATTGATCTTGAGGTCGACGGCGGCGGACGCGAGGACGTACGCGTTCGGCCTACTGAGCCCGCGTTCGGCTTCGAGGTGGTCGAGCATCCGGGAGAGCGCGACCTTCGAGGCGTCCATGAGGTCGTCGCGGACGCCCGAGGTGGCGAACATCGGTTCGTCCGCGCCGGTCGGCGTGAAGGGGCCGGTGGTCTCGAAGCTCGGGGCGTCGACGTCGCGGTCGGCGATGCGGAGCCTGGCTGTGACGTCCATCGGGGCTTCGATGCCGGTGAGGCAGACCTCGCCGTCGCCCTGCGCGGCGTGACAGTCGCCCGTGGAGAACGATCCTCCCGGAACCTCGACCGGGAGGTAGAGCGTACTGCCAGCAGACAGGTGTTTGATGTCGAGGTTGCCGCCGACGGCGCGGGGCGGGATCGTGGAGTGCGCGCCATTCTCGCCGGGGGCGACGCCCGCGCAGCCGGGGAAGGCGTCGATGGGGACGGCGACGTCATCGTCGAAGCGTGCGGTGTCGCCGTCGAGGTCCCAGGTGTGGACGTAGGCGTCGGGGAACTCCTCGGGGAGGAGGCCGGACTCCTGCTCGCCGGGGACGACGTAGGAAACGCCCCAGCCGTGGTGGTCGAAGTCGAGGAAGTCGACGGCGAGCGTGTCCCCGGGCTCCGCCCCGTCGACGGCGACGGGACCGGTGAGCGCGTGGCCTTCGACGGTCATCGAGCGGAGGTCGTCGACGGTGGCGCTCGGACCGAGTTGGCCATCGGTGGCGTCCCGGCACTCGAACGTCACGACGTCGCCGGGGTCGACTTCGAGGACGGGGTCCAGGGAGTTGTCCCACGCGTAGTGGACGGTCTCCTCGGTGGCGTCGATGGTGTGGTCGGCGTGCACACTCCCTGGTTCGCGGGGAGCGGGAAAACGACTCGGATGGCGGCGGTGTGGACGAGGGACGAGCGGGGAGACACAACGCGCAGACGGCGAGAGAGAGGGCGCGATTGAGCGAGAGTGAGCGAGTAGGTGGGTGCGTTAGACGT